>NZ_BMKL01000001.1:0-300000 GCF_014644315.1 Tsuneonella deserti
GGCCCTGCGCCGCAGCGCTCCGAGGCGCCGGCGCGTACGCGCACGCGTCTCGCCCCAGGCGATCAGCGGGAGCTCGGCGCCCGTCCGATTGCCGCTCCGGGGGCGCCTCGTGCGGCAGGGCGCGCTTCGCTCAGCCACGGTCGCCGCCGCGCGCGCGGGCCTTCGACCAGGCTTCGATGTCGTCGATATGATAGCGCCAGGTGCGCCCGTGCAGGCGGCACAGCGGGCCGGTGCCGGCGGCGCGCATCGCCTTCAATGTCGAATAGGCGAGGCCGAGATGGAAGGCGGCCTGCTTGGCGGTGAGGAACGGGCATGTGGCGCGCGCGGCCTGCGCGCGGGCGGCGGTATCGTCCATGGGTCCAGGTCCGAAGCGGCGGCGCCCAGTTGCGCCGCGACGCGCCCGGGATCGCCTGTCCCGGCCGCCGCCGGCAGGGTCGCAATCGCGGGCATGCGTTTTCGACCCCCATGCGCCCGTGGCCGAGGACCAGGACCCCCGCGCGCGGGGCGCGGGGGCCGGCGGCCTCAGTCGGCCGGGTTCCAGATGATCGCGTAGGTCTCGCCGTCCTGGCCGGCGGCGCGGCCGAGATTGGCGTAGAGGCGGCGCGGGCCGAACTCGGGAGCGGCGAGGCTCAGCGAGACATAGTCCTTCCCGCTCGTTTCGCCGCGGCGGACCCAGCCGGCCCCGACTTCGACGCCGCCGGCGGTGACGCGGTAGTCGGGCTGCGCGTCCGAGCTCTTGGCGTGGTTGGGCACGATCTCGATGTCGGTGCGGATCGACAGCGTCTTGAGCTGGCCCTTGAAGCCTTCGCCGTCGCGGGTGACTTGACCGATTGCGGGCATTGTTCGTCTCCTTGCCTTGATTCGTCCGGACCGTTTTCCGGGCGATGGGCAGGCCGAACGGGACGGCCGTACAGCCGCCCGCGCGAACCCGATGAGGGCCGCAGCGAAGCGGAGGACCGGAGCGCCGCGCTTATTTGAAAGCGAAGCGTGCGCGAGGAGCCGCGCCCCGGCGCGGCGGGGAAATAAGCGCATGGGCGCGATGGTTTGGCGCGGGCGGCGGCCGTCCCAGGACCTCGCCCGAGGAGCCGGAAACGTGGCCGGAAGGAACGGCAAAGGGAGCAGGAGACGATGCCGCCGGCTGGTGTCGCACCGCTTTCGGAAGGCGTTCGGGGACAGGTTGTGATGCGGAGTTTCGCACCGGGCGAGACGCGGCTGCCGCCCCTGCGTGTGGCCCGTCGCACGACCTGCGGGGGCATCCCGTCGGCAGCCAGGGCCGCGGCCGGGACCGCCCAAACGAACGCGGCCGCATGGGCTAACGCGGCGCGAGCCCGCTGTCGTCCGGCGTCGCGCCGTGCGCTCAGGTCTCGACGATGCGGAAGACTTCGCCCGAGGCGGCGTCGCGATAGAGGTCCACGCGCGTGCCGTCCCAGTGGTAGTCGAGGTGGCGGCCCTGGCGCGGATTGCGTGCAAGGTCGGGATAGAACAGGGCGGCGCATTCGCCGCCTTGGGCGCGCGTGCTGGGATAGACGACCCCGTCCGAACCGGCGGCGCGCAAGGCCGTGCCGAGCTGCCGGCCTGCGGCGTGGGTCTCCGGATCGAGCGCCTCAGCAAGCCCCGGCTCGCCGGTACGCAGCTCGTGCAGCTCGGCGTCGATATCGAGCAGGATCTCGCGAAACTGCGAGGTCCAGCCGGCGGCTTCGCGCGTCTTCGCCATGAAGCGGGCGTGGTAGTGGATGGTCTCGAGCAGCGCGGTCTCGAAGCGGTCGCCGGCATAGAGCACGCCGTAGCTGCCGTCGGTGAAGCGGCTCGGCCGGTCGCGGCTGACATGGGTGAACGGCGCCATCAGCCAGCTGGCGCCGGGGCCGGCGACGCGGCGTTCGGGCGGGACGAGGTCGAGCGCGCCGATCGTCTCCATCAGCCGCGGATTGGTCTTCTGCTCGGCGGCGATCAGGAGCGGCCAGTCGGCCGGGTCGGCGATGTCCTCGAACAAGTCGATCGGCGGATAGAGGCTGCGGATGATCCGCACCGCCCCGTTCCATTCGACCCGCGTGCGCGCCACCGCTGCGGGCGCGATCACCAGCCGCCGCGCTCCGCGTCGAGGTAGCGCCGCAGGCGCATGAGGTCGGTGAGCTCGCCGCCGAGCATCACGTCGAGCGCGGTGCGCCCGGCGAAGGCCTCGTTCGGCGCCTTGACCCAGGCATAGGCGCGCTGCGCTTCGCGGAAGACCAGCCGCAGCGCCTTGTGGATGCCCATGAGGTTGGACAGGCGCGCCTTCTTGTCGCGGTCGAGCCGGCCCCCGCCGCCCGCCTTCCAGCGGCGATAGGTACGCACCGGCATGTCGAGGAGGGTCGCGGCCTGCTCGTCGGTCAGGTCCCAGGTCCGGAACAGGTTGACCGCCGCGCGGAACATCGCCGCGCCTTCGGCGTCCGAGATCGGCTCGGCGGCAAAGGGCGGCGGGGTGGTATCGACCCGGTGCAAAGCGGTCATCGGTGGTCTCCTGATGGCAGCATATAGGAGTTTAGTTGCCATTTGGCAACGTCGCCCCGCGTGTCCGGCCTGCTCTCCGGCTCAACACGGCCCCGACTGCCCACAAAAACCGCGCGCCGAGGCCCGACAGGCCGAGACGCGCGGCAAAATTTTCGAGCTTCCGAGGAAAGGGGCAGCGGCCGCCGGGCCGCTGCCCCAACCGAGAAAAGCCCACCGGCGATGCCGCGAAGCATCGCCGGGCGGTTGGGAGGAGCGCCGGTCAGGCGGCGAGCGGCTCGGCCTGCTGCGGCTCGCCGTCCTCCCACGGCGGCGTTTCGGCCTCGTCTTCGGGAGCCTCGACACCTGCGGCGAGCGGGCCCGGCGCGTCGGGGTCGGGCTCGCGAAGACCGGCGCGGGCCGCTTCGACCAGCGCATGGGCCTCGACCGTGCCGACGCCGCCGCGTGGCGTGTAGGCAGTGGGCGGGAAGGCCATCCACCGGGGCACCCAGCGCTCGGCCTTGGGCCGTCCGTTGCTCCCTTCGAGGCAGTCGCGGGCGATGGTCCGAAGCGTCTTGAGCTTCTCCTTGGCGTTGGCCTCGGCGGCGGCTTCCCCGGCGAGTTCGGCGACGATGGCAACCATGGCCTCGCGGTCGCGGACGAGCGCGAAGAACGCCTCGTCCGGCTGCCACAGCGCGGCCATGTCGACGCCGATCTCCCGGCCGACCGCCTCGATGACCGCGCCGCCCGCCATGAGCGTCTCGCCCATGATGACGGCGAGCACGTCCATGACCGCCTCGTCGTCGAGCGCGAGCAGGCGCAGGAACACCCCGACAAGGCCGTAAGGATCGCCGTTGCCCCGGGTGACGGTGGGAGCCTCGGGGTCGAAGCCGAGACGCTCAAGCATCGCGCGGCGGCGCTCGTCGAACAAAGCCTCGGCGGCGCTGGTTTCGACGCTCTCGCGCACCTCGTCGCTGCGCGCCGTCTGCGGCTCGATGCGCACGGTCCACAGCGGCGAGCCGGCAATGGCGTGCGCCACCATCAAGCGCAGCGCCACGTCCGGACGGGCGAGCAGGCAGACGCGCACCGCCGCATGGCGATGCAGATCGATATAGGCCTGCATCGTGCCGGTGATCTCCGGGCGCTGCGGTTTGCGGGCTTCCTCCGCCTCGCCGCCGCGCGCGGCGCGGCGGGCTTCGGCGCGGCTGACATAGCCTTCGTGGAAGGTGACCTCGCCGCTTGCGCGCACGTCGATATAGACGCGCCCGCCCTTGCGCTTGGCGGCCTTCTCATATTCCCAGCTATGGAAATGTTCGTCCGGCGGCACGATCACCACGTCGGGCCAGCCCGCCTCGAGATAGGCCTCGCGGCGCGCGGCGATGGCCGCGTTCTGCAACGTCCAGAACGCATCGGTGTCGGCGACATGGCATTCCTCGCCGAACAGGTCGGCGACGGTGGCGATGCCGCTGGCGTCGATGTCGAACAGGGCATGAGCGGCGTTGATCGCCTGTCCGCCGAACAGCCAGCCCTTGAGCTGGTAGCCGGTCGGGAGATAAGCGTCGGGGTCGTCGGCGAGCGCCAGCCAGGCCTTCTGCTGGCTTTTGCTGGCGAGCGTCAGGTGCCGAACCGTGGCGCGGTCGATCTCGCCATCGCGGTAGAGCTGGCGAATGCGCGGCAAAAGGTTGCCGAGCGCGAGCACGCGTTTGACGCCCAGTTCGGGCAGGCCGAACGTGGCGGCAATCTCATCGACGCTGCGGCCTTCGCGCACGAGGCGGGTGAAGGTTTCCCACTGGGTCACCTCGTCGGGATCGAGCCGGGCGAGGTTCTCGATCAGCGAGGCCTCGACCGCAGCCGCGTCGTCGCCGTCGTCGAGAATGGCGCAGGGAAGCCGCAGGCTGTCGGGGTCCGGCTCGCCGGTTTCGCCGCGCCGCTCGTCGGCGACGATCTTGGCGGCGTGGAAGCGGCGGCTCCCGGCGACGATCTCGAACGCCTCGGGCGCTCCCCCTTCGACCCGCTCAGGGCAGAGATTGGGACGTACGATCAGCGGCGTCAGGACGCCGCGCGCGCGGACGGTCGGCAGGATATCCGACAGGTCCGGGGGACGCTTGGCGTAGCGCATGTTGGTCTTGCTCACCGAGAGCTTGTCGAGGGCGATAAAGTCGAGTTTCATTGGACTACTCCTCATGGAGGGCCGGTCCGTCGCTCTTGATCGGGATGGCGGACCGGCTTTCGTGGAAGCGGCGGAACGCGCCGCGCGTCATCCGCCTCCCTCGTCGTTCGAGGGCAGCGGAAGGTCGGGTGCCGCGCGGCCATGGCGGACGGCGTGGCGCAGCAGCAGTTCGGCGGCGGCAATCGAGCCGCATTCGCGCGCGGCGCTTGCCCAGCGCGACAGCGGCTGCGCGCTGATGAAAAGGAGGTCGCGCTCTATCCGCATGCCGAACGGCAGGCGCAGCGCAGCGATTTCCGACAGACCGAACGTGCCGAGTTCGGGACAGCCGAAGCCGAGGTCGGCAAGGCCGAACAGGGTGTCGCGGTCCTCGGCGAGTTCGCTCGCCAGCCAAGTCGCGGGTCCGAGCGGGTTGAACAGCTTGAGCACCGGCGGCGGGTCGAAGCCCCGGCCTGCGGTGTTCGCGGCGGCGCTGGCGGCGGCGTTCGCGCGAAGCCGGGCGGCGAGCGGAGGCGGGAGCAGGATCATGCCGCTGCCCTCCCGTCTTGGTCTTGCGCTTCGGCTTCGTGCGCGGCGCGCCGGCGCGCGAGCAGCCAGTCGGCGGCGCGGCTCGCGGCGGCGGCGGCGCGGAAGATCGCGCGATTGTCCTCGCGCAGCACCGCGAGCCACGAGCCTATATAGTCGGCGTGGCGCACGGTCGGCACGATGCCGAGGCTCGCGCACAGGAACGCCGAGCCCATTTCGGCGACCAGTTCCTCGCGCGCATAGCCCGCCGAGCCGAACGGGTTGGACAGGTCGCGGCCCACGCGCGAGGGGTGGCCGGTCGCGTGGGTCAACTCGTGCAGGCAGGTGCGATAATAGTTGATCGGCTCGAAGAAGGCTTGTCTGCACGGCACCTGCACCAAGTCGAGCGCGGGCATGTAGAAGGCTTCATCGCCGCCTATGCGGAAGCGGACGCCGCTCGCGGCGATCACCTCCTCGGCGACGGGAATGGTTTCGCACTCGGGGAGCGGCACGGGGTCGGGCGCGAGGCCGGGGCGCAGCCCCTCGCACTGCGCGACGTTGAACACGGTGAAGCGCTTGAGGAACGGAATGGCGCGCGCGTCCTCGCCGCTCTGGCGGGCGCGTTCCTTCTCGCTCTCGGGGGTGAAGCGGTCGGCATAGACGACGCACTGCCCGCGCTCGCCCTTGCGGACATTGCCTCCGGCTTGCAGCGCCTGCCGGAAAGTCAGCCAGCCTTGGCTCGGATAGCCGTGCTCGATCACGGCGCCCCACAGGATGAGGATATTGATCCCCGAATAGGGGCGGCCGGTGAGCGCGTTGCGCGGCAGCGCGGGTCCGGCCCCGCCCGCCGTGCGGCCCCACGGCTGGACCCATGGCAGCCGCCCGGCTTCAAGCTCGCCGATGATCCGCTGGGTGACCTCGTCGTAGAGATTGGCGCGCTCGGTGGCGGCGTTGCCGCCACGGGCTTCTTGGTGTGACGGAGTCCGGCGCGCGGAACGGGCGCGGCGGTGGTGGGTCGGGCGCATGGCTTGCCTCCTCATCCGCCCCAAAAACCCGCAGGCCTCCCCGGAAAAGCGGGGGTGGGCGGCACCGAGCGATCGGAGAGGCCCGCGTCACAGCGCCGCCGGCACCACAGGCCGGAACCTCAGTGGAGGAGCCGGGGCCGAGCGAAGTCGAAGGGCCCGGCTTGCCGGCGGGGCGCGCGGGCCTAGGCGGGAGCGCCGCCCACGCCCGCTTGGACGGGAGAGGCCGACCAAAGCGCCGCCGCGCAAAAGGCGCGGCGTCCGCTTTGAGGGCGCCGCACGGCGCCCGATGCGCCAGCCGATCGTTACCGTGAGGCCGAGACCCGCGTCAGCGGGGCTCGGTGGCAAGGCCTTGGCCGCGCCATAGAGCGCGGTCGCGCCGAAGGCGCGAGGCGCGTCACAGCCGCTTCGGTTTCGAGGGGTCTCGCCGAGACCGCTTTCCTGCTTTCATCGCCCTTTCGGGTTAATCGAGCAGCCACGGGCCGAAATAGCCGTGTACGCGGCGGACCTCGGCTTCGGTGTCGAGCTTGGGCATGCCGCCAAGTTGCTTGCGCAGCTCACGCTCGAACGTTGGCCAGCTAACCGCGCGCGAGCGTAGTTCCGTGAGCAGCTCAAATGCGTTCTGCTCGTCGCTCGGGTGTTGCGCAAATTCCCGATCCTCGAGGCCAAAGCACCAATGGATCATCGATTTCCAATCCTTCATGGGACACTCCTTATTGCCAATTGCGGCGAAACAAATTGAGCACCGGGCATTGCTGCTCGACGCGCCTCGCCTTGTGGCATTTTTACAAGTGTGGCTTCCGCAAGGGTTTCGCCCACGGTCGTGCGCGATCAGACGCCACTTCGGCTCCGGATACCGTGCGGGCTAGACGCCGTTGTGAGTCCCCGCTGCCGGCGCCGGCTCTTCGGCCGCTTCGGTCTCGGGTTCAGATTCAAGCAGTGCGTCGAAGTCATCAGGATCGCCGTAATCGAATTCGATTTCGCCGAAATCGACGCTGTCGATTGCCTCGACCACCTCGACTTCGCCTACGTCGATATCATCAAGGGGACCCGCGAGATCGCCGTAGAGCGTGACGAGGAACGCGCCTTCGAACTCGATCTCCGTTTCGGCCGACGCACCGCCCATGTTCACGTACTCGCGATCGATGCCGTCCCAGACGGCCAGCGAGAAATCGGCTTCCGCCGTGGCGGTGAAGGTTGCGCCAATACGCGCCGCCACGATCTCGTGGCCGAGGCGCACGACCGTGATGTCGTAGTCGTCGCCGATCTTGGCGAGCTCGTACGAGCCGAAACGCAATGTGTTGCTATCGGCCTCGAGGTAGAAGCTACCGCTGCCTTCGGCGGAGAACACCCAGTCAGCGAGCGATGCGGTCAGTCCTTCCTCGATCGCGTTCGCGGCGTCGGGCTGCGTGCCCGCAACTACGGCTTCCATGAGCTTCGCTACCGTCGCTTCCGCTGCCGCGGCATGTTCCTGGAGCGTCTCGAGCGCTTTGGCGAGATCCTCCTCGACGTCGATTTGTTCGGACGTCTCGGCGAACGCCGCCCAGCCCTTGTCGGCAGACACCGCTAGAATGCGCTTCCCGCCGTCCACGGCCCATTTCTGCAGGCTGAGCAAAGCGATGGCGTCGGGGAATTCGAACTTCTTGTCGCCGGTCGGCTCGAACGGCGCAGAGGCAGCGAAGTAAAGCTTCAAAAGGTCGTCGATCGAACAATGCGAGGCGCGGACGGCCTGCGCCCCCGTTGCTTCGAGGAACCGAGCGAGGCGCTGGCGAGCCGCCTCGCGGGAGTCGACTACACTCTCGGCAACCTGTTTAAGCCGCTCGCGGTCTGCCTCTGCGACAAGCTGAAGCTGTTCGAGACGCGTCAGCGCGGCGAGGCCGGCGTCGCGGCCCTTCTTCGTCATCTGCTGGAGGTGCTTGAGGACTTCGCGCGTGACGATCTCGGAAAGCACGAGATCGACGGGCGCTTCCTTGAATTGCTCGAGCTGAGCGAGCAGTCCGGTCTCCAGCGCGATCCCGGTCTGAATGAATGTGTTCGTGTCGATGGTGATCGCGTCGTAAGGCATTCTGGGCACTTAGCAGGCCGCGGTTCAAACGCCGATATAGTTGCGGAGCGCCGGGTGAGGTACGGACGGACGGGGACAGCATGGACGCCGACGACGAAAGCGCCAGCGACAAGCGCTCCGACGACGAGCAATCGAAGCGCGCGCGCAGCGAATCCCTTACCGCGGCCGAAGATGTTGTGCGCGGCCTGCCCGACCTCGCCGCCGAACGGCTCGCGCGGGACTATCTGGAATCGCCCGCCGTCAAGATGGCGCAGGATTATCTGGAGTCTCCTGCGGCAAAGCTCGCACGCGACTTCGCCAATTCACCCGCGCAGCAGCTTGCCAGACAGGCGGCCCTTGGGCTCGGTCCGAATTTCGGGGCCGCCGATACCGCGCGGATGGAGGCCATCCGCAGGGCACTGGAACCGCCCGCCGGTCTCGCCGCCAAGCTCTCCGCATTTGAGCCGATTGCGATCGAGCAGGCCAAGCTCGGCGCGATCATGCCGTCGATCGACCCGTCGGTGATCAAGGCGATTCAAGGCCTCGAGCCGCTCAAGATCGATCCCGCGCTCGGCCGCGCCATGCAGGAAGCGCAGAAGTCGCTGGATGAGATGATGCGGCCGTTCGGCGGTATCGGTTCGGCCATCGCGCATTTCGAGGAGCAGCAGCGCGCGGTGCAGAAATCGCTGGTGGCGTCGCTCGCCGGCCCGATCGGCGACATTGCCAAGACCGGGCAATGGGTGAGCGCGCTCGCGAGGGCCGACATGCCCGACGTCGCCGGCCTGTTCGGTGGCAGTCTCGGTACGGCGCTGGACGACGTGCGGGCGAGGATCGCGACCACGTTTACCGGGGCGATCGCCGCCGACCAGGCAAAGATGAGTGCGCTGCTCGGCCTCGATGGGCGCTTTGCGGCGGAGTTCGAGACGACGCGGCTCAAGATGTCGGCGCTCGCCGGCATCGGCGAGGCATTCGGGCCGCGCAGCAGCCTTCGCCTTGACGCCTATCATTCGCTGTTCGGCGAGTGGCGCAGCCGGCCGGACCTGCCGGAGAATTTCTGGCGCGACACCCGGGTGCGCAGGCGCATGTACCGCGAGGCCGAGGTCGACGACGGCCTGATCGAGGCATCGCCCGGCGTGGCGCTGGAAATCATGATAGAGAGCGGTCTCACCGCCGGCCTGCGCTCCGAAGCGAATGCGGTCGCCGTGTTCGCTTTCGGCGAAGTCTCGATGACCGTGCGCTCGCGCGGCACGCGAAAGGATGCCTATGCGGCGCTCGATCGGTTCGAGCAGGAACTGCGTGCCTATGTCGCCCGCAAGCTCGAAGAGCGGTTCGGCCCCGACTGGTTCAAGGCACGGGCCTCGAACCTGATCGGCAAGGCAAAGGGGATCCGCAAGGCGGCGATGGAGCGTGGCGAGGCGTTCGCGCCCCTGATCGAGTTCGTCGAACTGGGCGAACTGGCCGGGATCGTCCTCAACACCAAGAACTGGGACGAAGTGTTCGGCGACGTCTTCATCAACCGCGCCGAGTTCGACCACGACATGCAGAAGCTGGTCGCGACGCGTCGCCCGACGATGCATATTCGCCCGATCGACGGCGTACGGCTGGTGGAGATGCTGTGCGTCATGAAGCGGCTGTCGGAACAGATGACAGACGACGGGGCCTGGAAAGTCGCCGCCGACTCCGACCGCTGAGCGCCCTGCGCGCTTCGTGGTTGGTGCCGGGTCGCGGACGCGTCGTCGCTTGCGCCGCCCGATCGCGCCGATCATCATGGACGCGAGAAGTCGTCGAGACCGAAGGCGGCACTCGCACAAAAGGGGGCAGGAAATCATGGGCAAGCGAAACCTCGCCATCGTCGGCACGCACGAGGATTTCTTCGCCGACATCCTTGACGAGAGGACGGGCATCGACCCGTCTCTGGTGAGCCGCTGCGCCTCGGCAGAGGATGCCGCGACCACCTATTTCGACAGCATGTTCAGGAATTCGGACGGCCTCGTCCGCTCGGCCGTCGTGGCGGTCTGGCCGGTGGCTGGCGGACGCGAAGCGCAGACGGTGTTCGATGCGCGCGCGATCGTGACGCCGTGCACCGAGGCGGACGCAGAACCGGGCGAAGTGGAGGTGTTCCTCGACGTGCGGGCGCGGACATGATCGTCGACAAGGCGCAGATGCTGGCCGACTTCGAGAGCCTGCTCGTGATCGAAGCGACGGTCGAACAGGCGCTCGCCGAGACCGCGCGGGCATACGGCTACACCGTCGAGCAAGTCCGCTCGGCTGCGACGGCCCGGTTCGGCAACCTCGAGGAATACGCCTGGAAGATCGCCGCCCGCCGCTGACGTTCGTGCGCGGCGGCTGGTTCGGTGGGCGGCCTATGCGCTTCGCCAGTGCCGGGGGGGCATCTCCTGAATGTGCGGGCACCGCCCAGTTAAGGGCGCTCATCCCTGCTATCTCGGCGACGGTCCGAGGGGATGGCGTTCCTCCACAACACGCCTTCCTGCTCCTCCGGCTTGAACAGGGGTTCGTGCCGAGCCACGCCTTCCCGGCGCGGCTCCGATGCGGGTTGCTCGGTCTTGGTCCTGAACCCGAAATAGGGATGCGGCTTACGCAAGGCCGGCTCCGCCGAGGGCATCGGCCGTGCTCGCCTGTGGCCATGCGCGCAGGTCCCGGCGGGCGGGCACATGGGACAGCTCGACCATGCTCAGCCCTCGCAGACCTGGGCGGTCGATTCGAGCACTTCCTGCTGCGCGTAGGCGATCGTCCGGCGGCACGAGCAGGCGGCCGCCTCGAGCCGCGGGAAATCGAGGATGTCGATGCTGCCGCGCCGGCTGCGGATCAGGCCGCTGCGCTGGAGCGCCGAGGAGGTGACGGCGATCGTCGAGCGCTGGACGCCGAGGATGTTGGCGAGCTCCTCCTGGGTGAGCGTCAGGTGGGCGCCCCGGTGGCTGCGCGCCGAGGCATCGAGCAGGACCCGGCACATGCGGTGCTCGACCCGGTGGATCGCGGTGCAGGCCACGAGCTGGCGCGCCTCGATGATCAGCGCCTCGACATGCTTGTGGATCGCCGTGCGCAGGTTCGACGACTGGTCGAACAGCTCGCGGTAGTGGCTGTCGCGCATGCGCCAGGCATCGCCGCCGATCTGCACCAGCGCGCGGGCATAGCTCAGGCGGCTGCCGCAGGCCTCGAACGCGCCGAACGCGCCGTTTCGCCCGACCATCCCGCCGCTCACGGTTTCGCCTTCGACGCTTTCGGAGGCCATGCAGATCAGCGTGTCCTCGGGAAACCAGACCCATTGCACCTCGGTGCCGGTCTCCTGGAGCACTTCCCCGCGGCTGAGCGTCACGCGCTCGAAATGGGGTGCAAAGCGGAGCGCCACCGCGGGCTCGAGTTCGGCGAGGATTTCGTTCTTGGGAGTAAATGTCATTCGGTCCGCGGGGCCCCTGGCGATCCGGAAGAAGTCCGGAAGCGGTGGTTGATGGATACATGAGCGCCGGGCGGTTGTCCGGCAGGATTTGGCTCAGCTTGGAACTGGTACCCGCCCTATCGCTTTATGCGGTAGCGACGACGCACCGGCAGGTTGGAGAACGCGGGAATGACGCTGAACGCGGAAGAACAGCCCCTCAACGTGGACGTGCTCAACGGGGAGGTGGTCATGACCGGCCCGCGCGTCGCCATCGCCCTCAAGCCCGGAGCGGCAACCGAAACGGCCCGGCGCCTGGTGGCGGCGGCCGACCTCGCCTCGACGCAGGCGGGGATTTCGTTGCAGCAGCTGGACGCAAGCCCGTCGAACGACCTGAGCTAACGCCGGCGCGCGCGGCAGCCGTCCGGCGTCCGGCAATCGGTCGATTCGTCCGGAGAACTGCCCCACCTTTCCCCCTTGCGCCTCAGCCGGCGCTGCGCCCGAAGATGCCGGTGAGCGCGGCCCCGCAGGTGGGACGCGAGGCACAGCAAGGGCGTAGCGAACAGGTCAGGACAGATGCTCCCGCTTGGCGCAGCGCGATCCCGGCGGGGGCTGCTCGGCGCGGCTACGCTTAGCCGATACAATCGCTCCGTTCTGTCGGGTAAGAAACACAACGGTTCCCCGCCCTTGCCTATAGCGCACCCTTTGCCAGCCAAGGGATGCCTCGATGGAATTTTCGTACCTTCCCACCGCCCTCATTCCGACGGGGGTGCCGGGACTCGATCCGATCCTGGATGGGGGGTACGCTGAAAACCGTGTGCACCTGGTCGAGGGCCAGCCCGGCTCGGGCAAGACCAGCATGGCGCTCCAGTTCCTGATGGACGGGGCCCGGCAAGGCGAGCTCGGGCTCTACGTCACGCTGTCGGAGACCAAGGCCGAGCTCTGCGCGGTGGCCGCCAGCCACGGCTGGACGTTCGAGGGCATCGAGATCTTCGAAATGGTCCCGCCCGAGCTCTCGCTCGATCCCAATGCCCAGCAGACGGTGTTCTACTCGTCCGAGGTGGAACTCGGCGAGACGGTGCGGATGGTCATGGCCGAGGTCGAAAGGGTCAAGCCCAAGCGGCTGGTGTTCGACAGCCTGTCCGAAATCCGCCTGCTCTCGCAAGGGTCGCTGCGCTACCGCCGCCAGGTCCTCGCGCTCAAGCACTTCTTCCTTAAGATGGGCTGCACGGTGCTGATGCTCGACGACCTGACGAGCGAGCAGGACGACCTCAACCTCCACAGCATCAGCCACGGGGTGCTGCGCCTCGAGCAGCTCGCGGCGCTCTACGGCGCCGAACGACGGCGCATCCGCTGCATCAAGATGCGCGGGGTCAAGTTCCGCGGCGGCTACCATGACTTCACGATCGAGCGCGGCGGCCTGCGTGTCTATCCGCGGCTGGTCGCCGCCGAGCACCATGTCGATTTCGCCGCGGACGTGATCGGTAGCGGGGTGGCGGCGCTCGACGCGCTCGTCGGCGGCGGGCTCGACCGCGGCACCAGCACGCTGATCATCGGCCCTTCGGGTTCGGGCAAGTCGTCGCTTTCGCTGCAGTTCGTCTATGCCGCGCTCCAGCGCGGCGAGCCTGCGCTGGTCCTCGTCTTCGACGAAGTGCGCAGCGTGTTCCTGAGGCGGGCGCAAGGCATGGGCTTCGAACTCCAGCCGTTCCTCGACCAAGGCCTGCTGCACTTGCGGCAGATCGATCCCGCCGAACTGACGCCGGGGGAGCTGACCGCTTGCGTGCGCGATTCCGTCGAGGGACACGGCGTGCGCGTCGTCGTGCTCGACAGCCTCAGCGGCTATCTCAACGCCATGCCCGAAGAGCATTTCATGATGCTCCAGATGCACGAGATGCTTTCGTACCTGAACCAGCAGGGCATCGTGACGATTCTCGTCCTCGCCCAGCACGGCATGGTCGGGCACATGGCGAGTCCGGTCGACCTGACCTACCTCAGCGATTCCGTCATCATGCTGCGGTTCTTCGAATCCGGCGGCAAGCTGCGCCGTGCGCTGTCCGTCCTGAAGAAGCGCACGGGCCATCACGAGGAGACCATTCGCGAGTACCGGATCAGTTCGCACGGGGTCGCAGTCGGCGAGGCGCTGACCGAGTTCCAGGGGGTTCTGACCGGCGTTCCCACTTATCTCGGCGCGGAATCCGACCTTCTTGAAGAGGCGGCGGGGCGTGAGGGGTGAGACGCGAGTCCTGATTTGGGCTCCGGTCGGGCGCGACGGCCCGGTCATCGAACGGCTTCTCGCCGGCGCGGGAATCGCATGCCTGCCGTGCGGCGGGGTGGCGGAGCTCCTGTCGCGGCTGGACGGTGCGGCCGGGGCCGTCATTGCCCAGGAGGGGCTCGGCGGCGCGGACCTCCTGGCGATCGATGCCTGGGTCAAGGCGCAGCCGAGCTGGTCGGATTTCCCGTTCGTGCTCTTGGCGCACCGCGGCGGGGCGATTGACCGGCAGGTCGTCGACCTGCTCGGCAACGCGACCGTGCTCGAACGGCCGATCAGCCAGACCGCACTTATCTCCGCAGTGCGCTCGGCGTGCCGCGCGCGCACCCGCCAGTTCGAGGCGGGCGAGCAGGTCGCCGAGCAGCTGCGCATGCGCGAGGCGCTGGCCGAGGAAACCCGCACGCTCGGGATCCTCAACGCGCTCGGGGCGCAGCTCAACGCCGAGCTCGACCTCGAACGCGTGGTGCAGGCGGTCACCGATGCGGGCGTCGCGCTGACCGGCGCCGAGTTCGGCGCGTTCTTCTACAACCTCGTCGACGAGAAGGGCGAATCCTACACGCTCTATACCCTGTCGGGGGTGCCGCGCAGCAAGTTCGAGGGCTTTCCGATGCCCCGCAACACCGAGGTGTTCGCGCCGACCTTCTCGGGCGAAGGGGTCGTGCGCTCGGGGGACATCACCAAGGATCCGCGCTACGGGCGCAACGTGCCGCGCTCGGGCATGCCCGAAGGCCACTTGCCGGTCCGCAGCTATCTCGCCGTGCCGGTGATGTCGCGCAGCGGCGAGGACCTGGGCGGGCTGTTCTTCGGCCACTCGAAAACCGATGTCTTCGGCGAGCCCGCCGAGCGGATCATGCTCGGCGTCGCGGGCCAAGCCGCCGTCGCGATCGACAACGTCCGCCTGTTCGTCGCCGAGCAGCGCGAGCTCGAAGAGCGCCGGCGTGCCGAAGCCGAGCTGCAACGACAGCGCGACGAATTCCTGACGCTGGCCGACAATATCTCCTCGCTGTGCTGGCTCGCCTACGGGGACGGCACGATCTTCTGGTACAACCTGCGCTGGCACGAATTCACCGGCGGGAGCGCGGAGCGCGCGCGCGAGTGGGAATCGGCGCATGATCCGGAGATCCTGCTCGAGGTTCGCCGACGCTGGCAGCACTCGCTCGAGACGGGCGAACGCTTCGAAATGCGCTTTCCGCTCCGGCGCCATGACGGCGAGTGGCGCGAGTTTCTCTGCCGCATCGTGCCGATCCGCGACGAGGCGGGGCAGATCTATCGCTGGTGCGGGACGCATGCCGACATCACCGAGCAACGCGCCGTCGAAGCCGCGCTCGAAATCCGCGTCGCGGAGCGCACGGTCGAACTGCAGCGCGCGCTGACGCGGCTCGAGGAGGAAGCGGCCGAGCGCGAGCGGGTCGAGGATGCGCTCAGGCAATCGCAGAAGCTCGAGGCGATCGGCCAGCTGACGGGCGGCGTCGCGCACGACTTCAACAACCTGCTCACCGTGATCCTGTCGGGCGTCGACGCGCTGCGCCGGCCAGAGCTGAGCGAGGCACGCCGGCAGCGCTACATCAACGCGATCGCCGAGACGGCGGAGCGCGCGGCGAAGCTGACGTCGCAGCTGCTGGCATTCGCGCGGCGGCAACCGCTGCACGAGACCGTGTTCGACGCGGCCGACAACGTGAGCCGCATCGTCGAGATGCTGACCACCGTGGTCGGGGCCAGGGTCGCGCTCAGGACCGAGCTCAAGCTTTCGCCGGCGCCGGTCAAGGCCGACCTCGTCCAGTTCGAGACCGCGCTCGTCAACATGGCGGTCAATGCCCGCGACGCGATGAACGGCGAGGGTTCGATCGTCCTCACGGTCGAGGAGAGCGCCGAGATCCCGGCCATGCGGGCGCATCCGGCGGTGCCGGGCCGGTTCATCGCCGTCAGCATCGCCGACAGCGGCACCGGGCTCGCGCCCGACCAGGTCGACCGCATATTCGAGCCGTTCTACACCACCAAGGAAGTCGGCAAGGGTACCGGGCTGGGGCTGAGCCAGGTCTATGGCTTCGCCCGGCAGTCGGGCGGCAACGTGCGCGTCGAAAGCAAGCCCGGGCAAGGCGCGACCTTCACCATGTACTTGCCTCGGGCGTCCGACGAGGCGGTCCCGGCGGCGCCCGACGCGCGGGCCGAGGCGCCCGGCGGGACCGGGAGCGGCCGCATCCTCGTCGTTGAGGACAACGAAAATGTCGGCGAGCATGCCGCGCAGCTGCTGAACGACCTCGGCTACGAGACGGTGCTCGTCCCCGATGCCCAGCACGCGCTCGACATCCTCGAGAACGGACACGAGCCGTTCGACCTCGTCCTCACCGACGTGGTGATGCCGGGCGGGATCAGCGGGCTGGACCTGGCGAAACGGCTGGCGCGGAGTCACCGCGCGCTGCCGGTGGTGCTGACGAGCGGATACAGCGACGTGCTGGTCGACGAAGGTACCAGCGAGGTCGAGCTGCTGCGCAAGCCCTACTCGATGGACACACTCGCGTCGCTGGTGCGGCGCGTGATCAAGGCGAACTGACGGCGGCCGGCCGCCCGAAAACGACGAAGGTTGGAAAGGCTCGATGAGCGAATTCGAAGGCAAGCGCATCCTGGTGCTCGAGGACGAGCCGCTTATCGCGATGATCCTCGAAGACGTGCTCCAGGACCTCGGCTGCGCGGTCGTCGGGCCCGTCTACGACGTCGCCGAGGCCGAGGCGCTCGCTCGCGACGCTCCGATCGATGCCGCGATCCTCGACATCCATGTCGGCGACCACACCAGCCATTCGGTGGCCGAACGGTTCGCGGAAAGGGGCGTGCCATTCGTGGTCGCGAGCGGATCCGACGAGGCCGGCGAGCTGCCCGGAGCGGCCGGCCTGCTCGGCAAGCCGTTCAATCCGGCGATGGTGAAGCTCGCGTTGGAGCGCCTGTTCCCGTGAGGGTACGCCCGGGCTCACGACGCGGCCGCTCAGCGGCCTCGCCGCAGGAGCTGGCGATAGCCGCCGCGTGCCGTGACCCTCGCCTCGTGCACGAGCCGGCGCACGCGCGAGCGGAGCGAATCCGACCGCTCGCTCCAGTCGCGGTGGACATGATCCTCGCCGAACAGCGCCGTACCGATCTCGCGCTGGCTCGCCCCGTCGGCGAGCGCGTCGTGGACGCGCAGGACGGTGAGCAGGCGCTCCATGCGCCGCTCGCGCGGGAACAGCGCTCGGGCGAAGCGGCGGTGGCGGCAGAGGTCGAGCAGGCGGCGCAGCGGCAGGATGCGGCGCTCGGCGGAGACGGTGCCATGGAGGCGGTAGTGCAGCAGCACGGCCTCGGCGCCCGCCAGCCGGCCGGCCTCGACGTCGAGGCGGATATGCCGCCAGCCGTCCGAGAGCACGGCATGTTCGCCGCCCGACGGGTCGGTGGCGATCGCCAGCCACGGCGCGAGCTCGGCAAGCCGGATGGCGTCGGGATCCGCCGGGTGCGCCGGGTGCGCCGCGACGACGAGCGTGCCGGGATCGAGGTCGGCGTGCCAGATGATCCGCGCCTCGGGAGCGATGCGGTCGGGCGCCTCGGCGAAAGTGGAGCCCCCAGCACAGCGGATCGGCGCCGCGCGTGGCGGTGCTCGCGCGGACATACCAGGCGACATAGCCGGGGTCGCGGCGCAGCCATTCCCACATCAGCCCGGCACGATCGATATCGCGCAGCCGAGCGTAGCGCGCGTCGTCGCGCCAGTCGCTCACGGCCGCGGCGCCGCAGGATCTGGCGGGACGCCCGGCCGGAATCGCGGGTGATGAAAGGTTTTTGTCGGAGGCTTGCGGCGGCGGCCTGAGAACCCGCCGGCCCGGCCATAGCATAAGGGAAGGCCGATCGCGGGATTGCCGGCGGCTTGAGACGCCGCCCGCGGTCGAGGCGATGTCCGATGGACATGCATCGGATGGCGATGCAGTTCGCGCGCATCGTCGAAGGGGCCGACAGTGCCGACGATCTGATGGCGGCGATGACCGGCGTCACCGCCGACCTCGGCTTCCAGTATTTCGCGCTTACCCATCACGTCGACGTCCTCGCCGCCGGGGACAGCGCGATCCGCATCCATAACTATCCGGCGCGCTGGGCGGACTATTACGACGCCCAGGCGCTCGGCGTGTCCGACCCGGTGCACCGCGCGAGCCACGTGACGAGCATCGGCTTCTGCTGGTCGAGGATGCCGCAGATGATCCCGCTGACCGCCGCCGACCGCCGCATCCTGGCGATGGGCCGCGACGAAGGCATCGGCGACGGCTTCACGGTGCCGGCGCACGTGCCGGGCGAGGCGCGCGGGTCCTGCTCGTTCGCCAACGAGGCCGGCCGGCCGATGCCCGAGACCATGCTGCCGCTCGCGCAGCTCGCGGGCGCGTTCGCCTTCGAAGGCGCGCGGCGCCTGTGGTCGACCCGCGGGCACCTCCAATCGCCGCCCGCGCCGGTGCTGACCGATCGCCAGCGCGACTGCCTGCTGTGGGCCGCGCGCGGCAAGGGGGATTGGGAAATCGGCCGCATCCTCGGCGTCAGCGAGGAAACGGTCGCGCGCCATATCAAGCAGGCCTGCGAACGGTACGACGTGAACAAGCGGACATTGCTGGCGATCCGGGCACTGTTCGACGGAACGCTCACTTTCACCGACATCTTCCGCCGCTGATATGACCCTTTCGGGGAATAGCGGGGCATGGCCCCGCTCGGAGACCTTTGGCCGGCAACGGTCCGGAAAGGCCTTCGAGAATGCTCCATACCTTCAGCGCGGGAGCGCGGCCGGCATCCGATGCCGTGCTGCGCGGCATGTTTGCGGCACGCAAGTCGGTGTTCGTCGACCTCCTCAAGTGGAACGTGCCGGTCATCGACGACGCCTATGAAGTCGACCAATTCGACGACGCGCACGCCAGCTACCTGGTCCTTGCCGACCCCGACGGGCGGCACCTGGGGTCGGCGCGGTTGCTGCCGACCGCGCGCCCGCACATCCTCGGCAGCTTCTATGCCGACCTGTGCGCGGACGGGCCGCCCTGCGGGCCGGCAATCCACGAGATCACCCGCTTCTGCCTTGACCGGCGGCTGCATGCCCGCGAGCGGCGGCAAGTGCGCGACACGCTGGTGACTGCGCTCGTCGAGCACGCGCTGGCCGCCGGGATCAAGTCCTACAGCGCGATCGCCGAGATGGGCTGGTTCCAGCAGATCCTGGCGTTCGGCTGGCGCTGTACGCCGCTCGGGCTTCCCAAGGCCATCGACGGCGCCATGCTCGCGGCGCTGCGCATCGACATCGACCGCGACACGCCCGCCCTGCTTGCCGCGGCCGGCATCGTCCCGGCGGCGAGCCTGCGTGCGCATGGCCGAGTCGCCGCCTGAAGCGAGGAGGAACGTGATGGACACCAGGACTGCTCAGGCTGCGGCGCGCGACACCGGCGATGCGGTCGACCACTGGACGGCGCAGCTTCTCGAGCAAGGCTATTGCGTCGTTCCCGATGCCTTGCCGCGCGGCGCGATCGCGGCGCTCGACGATGACCTTGCCGCCGATTTCGCGCGAACGCCGTTCGGCCAGGGCGGCTTCTACGGCACGACGACCAAGCGCTTCGGCCGTCTGCTGGTCCGCTCCGCGCGCGCCGCCACGCTGGTGCAGCATCCGCTGGTCCTCGGCATCGCGCAAAAGGTGCTGGCGCCGTGGTGCGAGCGCATCCAGCTCAACGTGACGCAGGCGATCGCCATCGACCCCGGCGCACCCGCCCAGCTGCCGCACCGCGACCAGGACATGTGGCGGGGGCCCATCGGCGAGACCGAATATCTCGTCAACGTCATCTGGCCGCTGAGCCCGTTCACCGCCGACAACGGCGCGACGCGCGTATGGCCCGGCAGCCATGGCCGCCAAGCGCTCGCGTCCGAGCCTGCGGGCGAGCCGGTGGCGGCCGAGATGGAGCCCGGCTCGGCGCTGGTCTTCCTGGGTTCGACGCTCCACGGCGCCGGCGCCAACCGCACGAACGAGGTCCGGCGCGGCGTGGTCGTCGGCTATTCGCTCGGCTGGCTCAAGCCTTACGAGAACCAGTGGCTCGCCTATCCGCCCGAAGTCGCGCGCCGATTCCCGCCCGAGCTCGCGGCGCTCGCCGGCTACTGCCAGCACCGGCCGAACCTCGGCAACTACGAGGGCCAGTGCCCCTCGGTGCTGTTCACGCACGGCGCGGACGAGCCTCTGGGAGCGATCGATGCGCTGAGGCCCGACCAGCAGGCCCTGGTCGAGGCGTACGTGCGGGACGAACAGGTGGTGCCATGAATTCGGGGGCGACCGCCGAGCGCGTCTACGACGCGCTCAAGCAGCGCCTGATGAATCACGAATTCCATCCGGGCGACCGGCTGGACCCGGCGATGCTCGCCGACCCGCTTGCGGCGAGCGTGACGCCGGTGCGCGATGCGCTTCACCGGCTCACCGGCGAAGGCCTGGTCGAGACCCGCACGAGCGGCGGCTTCCATGTGCCCCAGCTCGACGAGCCGGCGCTCAAGGATCTCTATGGCTGGTCGGGAGAACTGGTCGCCCTGGCGCTGCGCGGCTGGCCGACGGAGGGATCGGCAGGCAAGCCGACCCCGGTGGAGGGTACGGTCGCTGAGCGGGCCGCCGCCGTCTTCCTCGCGGTCGGCCACCGCTCGCGCAACGGCGAGCACGCCCGCGCGATCGACCGCCTCAATGCGCGGCTCCACGCCGTCCGCATGGTCGAGCCGCATGTGCTCGAAGCGGTGGATGGGGAGCTGGCCGAGCTGGCGGAGGCCACGAACCGGAGCGAGCGCAAGCTGCTCGGCCGCCTCAGCGTCGCCTATCACCGCCGCCGCGACCGTGCCGCCGCCGCGATCGTACGGGCGGTCTATCGGGCCGGCTAACCCGGCTGGAAGCCGGCGAAAACAATCGCCGTATAGAATCCGTATAAAGTTCGGATAGCGAGCACCGCCACCTACTCTCCCAAGGCTGCATCGACGCAGCAAATGTAGGAGAGTGGTTATGAAGTGCGAAAAGAAGGTCATCGAACTCGGCACCGCCAGCACCGCGACCAAGGGTGCTTTCGGGCCTGGCGTCGACATCCGGCTCCAGCTGGCGTCGCCCGGCCTTGCCGACGATTGACGCCAAGGACGCGCGCGGCCCGTCCAGGTCGCGCGCGCTCCGGCGCGGCTCCATGTCCTCGCTGCGACCCGGCCTTTCCTATTGCGACGTGGGTGAACGTCTCGTTTTCCTCGACGTCGCCGCCGACTGCTATTTCTGCCTCGATGCCGAAGCCGAGGCGGAGTTCCGACGGCTCGATCGCTGTCCCGGATCGGGTGCTCCGAGCGCATCATTGCAAGACACGGGATTGTTTGCCTGTTCGGCGCACGCAGCACCGCCGGCGCCCTGCAAACAGCCCGTGCCCGCGTCCCGCAGCCTGTTGGACACGCCGTTCCCGTTGGCCGGGCCGGCGGCGACAATAGCCGCGATCGCGCGGCTTCACGAGGCGAAGCTTCGCTTCAGGCTGCAGGGCCTGGCAGGAGCCTTGGCCTCGCTTCGGAAAGCAAAGCTCCGCAGCCCGGCGCGGTCCGGCAGCCGGGACGATCTCGCCGGTGCGATGGCGAGTTTCGTGCGCGCCGAGCGGATCGTCACCGTGGCGGATGCGTGTCTCAGCCACTCCTATGCCGTCGCCCGGCAATTGCTCGCGCAGGGCCTCGACGCGAGCCTGGTGCTCGGCGTGCGGCTCGGACCGTTCGCGGCGCATTGCTGGGTGCAGCATGACGATTGGGTCATCAACGACCGGCTCGACACGGTCAGGACCTTCAAGCCCATCCTGGTGGTATGATGCGCGAGCACTTCGTCGCCATCGTTCCGCTGGCGGGCCGGCCGTTGCCCGCGATCGATCCTTCGCGACCTTGCCCGGACAATCTTCTGCCCAAATTCGAGGGCGACCATTTTCGCATACATGGCACCAGCGGCCTGCGCGCGGTCGTCTCGCCGGCCGGGGCGATCCTGGGCCTCCTGTTCGATCGAGGCCAGCGCCGTCCGGCTGATCGCCTTTCCGATGCCGACTGGGCGGGTATCGCTGCGTCGCGCGGGCGCATTTTGACCGAACGTTATTGGGGGAGCTACGTCGCGATTGTCGGTGTTGGCGACGATGTAGCGATCGTCCGCGCGCCGTTCGGCGACCTTGCCTGCTATTACCACCAAGGTGCGGATGCACTTTACATTGCGTCCGACCTGTCCCTGCTCCTCGAGGCCGCCCGCAGCTCGCGGAGGATTTCAGCCGACCATGTATCTCGCCAGATTGCCTGGCCCGACCACCGCTTCCGTGAAACCTGCCTCGCGGACATCAAGGAATTGCGCGGCGGCGAGCGCCTGACGGTCTCCGAGGGAGACATCCGGGTCGAGAGCATCTGGACGCCCTGGCCGTTCATCGACCCCGGTCGCCAGCTCGAGGACGGGATCGAAGCCGGCCGCCGCTTGCGGGACGCCGTGGGCCTCGCAGTCGCGGCGCGATCGGCCGCATGCCGGCGGCCCCTGCTCTTGCTGTCCGGCGGGCTCGATTCGAGCGTCACGGCCGCTTGCCTCAGGGCGGCAGGAGCGGACTTCTCTTGCCTCAATCTCCGGGCGGATGACCCTCTAAGCGATGAAACGCGCTATGCGCGCTGTGTTGCGGACACGGTCGGGGCTGACCTCAGCGTCGAGCGACTGGCGGCGGATTATGTCGACGTGCGCCGTTCGGGCGCTGCGCATCTGCCCTATCCGGTCCATCGCTGCTTCACCCAGGCGCAGGACGCCATTGCGCAGCAGGTCGCCACCCGGCTCCGCGCCGACGCGGTTTTCGACGGCGGCGGCGGGGATAATGTCTTTTTCGCGTCGCGGTCGGTGTCGATGCTGGCCGATTGCCTGCTGACCGCCGGGTTCGACCGGCGCTTCAGGTCTGCGGCGGAAGCGCTCGGCGATCTCGCGCAGGTCGGGATGCCGCGCCTGGTCGCCAAGGCCATGCATCGCGCGTGGTGGCGGACACGGACGCCGCGGCACGCAGCAGCCGACCAATTCCTCAGCCCCGACCTCAGGCGCGAGCTTGGTCGAACCACCGCTCACGAGTGGCTTCAACCGCCCCCGTCTGCACTGCCCGGGCGGGCAGCCCATGTAGGCCTGCTCGTCCCGGCCCAGAGCATGGTCGAAGCGGTCAACGCCGGCGCACCGTACGAGGCCGTGTCGCCGCTTGCGTCCCAGCCGGTCATCGAAGCCTGCCTTCGCATCCCGAGCTGGCTCTGGCTTGCGCGAGGCCGTGACCGGGCAGCCGCGCGCGCCGCCTTTCAGGAGCGGCTCCCCGCCGCCATCGTCGACCGCCGCTCAAAGGGCACGCCCACGACATTCGTGGCGCAGATCCTCGAACGAAACCGCATAACCATTCGGGACATGCTGCTCGGCGGCTGGCTGGCCGGACAGGGCTTGATCGACACGGCCGCCCTTTCACGCCTGTTCAACGACGATACCCCGGCGCACGACTTGAGCTTCGTATCGCTGATGACGCTCGTTGACGCGGAAGCCTGGGCGCGCGCCCAGGGCTAACGCTCGGGCGTCGCGTCTGCGCTCGGGTGGGCGGCGCGGAACGATTGCCACCGGGCATATTGCGCCGCCTTTGCCGGATCGGGATCTACCCGGTGCTGGAGCCAGAATGAGAACCAGTCGAGGTTGCGCTCGTAGACGGCCTGGCGGTGGACCGGTTGGACCTTCGTATGAAACTCGTCGGGATAGACATACATTTCGACGGGCTTGCCCTGCTCGCGCAGGGCCGCGTAGGCCTCGAGAGCGAGCCTGTATTCGGTGTCGGCGAGCTGCATCAGGAGCGGCGTGTCGATCCGGGCTGCATTTTGGGCGAGCGACATATCTCGCCAGAATGCGCGGCCGTCGGCCGTGCCCGGGGGATAGCCCATCCGGCGAAGCTGGTCGGCCCATCCGATCCCGCCAAATGCCATCGTCGTCAGCGGCTCCAGGCAGCACGTGCTTATCGCCGCTGCCGCGAAGGCATCTGAATTGATCAAGGCGAAGGCAACGGTCGCCGCGCCATCGCTCAGCCCCGAGATGCCCACCCGCTGCGGATCGATCGTGCCGGTTTCGATCGCTTTCGATACGCCGCCCAGCACCGAGGACAGCAGGCTCTTGCGCTCCGCCCAGCCGCGTTGGTTGGCTGCATTGATCGCCTCCCAATCTTTCAGGCTCGGATCGGCGGCGGCAGCGAATGTCGGGCGCTGGATGCTCAGGACCGCGAAGCCGCGCTGCGCGAGGAGGAAGATCGGATATTCGTCACCCGTCCCCCCGCGCAGGAAGCCGAGGCTGTAATATTGAACGACGACCAGCGGCAGCCGATCTCCCGCCTTATGGTCCGGAGGCAGGACAAGGTCGCCCCAGCTCTCGAGCCCGATGGCATTTTTCCACCGCAACCGCCTCACGGACCCGAGCCGAATGCCGTCGAAGTCCGGATTGGGGTTGAACAACGTCGCGATGGCGCCGGTCCGTGTGTCGATCGACACCAGGCGGCGCGGCTGGGTGCTCGTCTCGTGCGTGCAGATCAGCGAAGCGCCCGCCTGGACGCAGCCGTGCAGCACATCGCCGGTACGCATGACGGGAACGGCAGCCGAGGCGCCGACGGACCAACGATAAAGACCCAGCATCTCGTTGTTCCAGCCCTCTCGGCGTAGGAACAGGACCGAGCCTCCTTGCCACCAGATCGAGACGATGCCCCCTGAACAGCTCTCTTGGGCGCAGGCGACGGTTCGACCTCGCGGGTCCGTGGCGGTCAGGACGGCGGGCGCGAGCGGGGATGGCTGGCGCCGTTCGACCCACGCCCTGCGGCCATCCGGGCCGATTGCCGCGGCGTCCACCGGATATCCGGGAAGGCCCGGGACTTGCAGGCGTTCGCGGTCTTCGCCTTCTGCCGGAGCGATGCGACCTGAGGACAGGTCGACGGTAAAGACGTCGATCGCGTGTGCAGCCGCAATGGCCGGCCGCGGCGAGATATCGGCAATGACCCGCTCGTCGTAGAGCCAGCCTAGCTTGCCCTCCTCGTCGATCGATTGCCTTTGGGCGGCGATCCCGCGCCAAATGGCATAGATCAGCCGCCGCCCGTCGGCGCTCCAGGCCGCAGCCATGACATCATGCCCGTCCATCGATACGGGACGGGCCTCGCCGCCTTCGGCATCGACGACCCAGGCCCGCGTAACGCCGCCGTCGCGCCGCCGATAGGCGATGCGTCGGCCGTCGGCGGACCAGACCGGCGTGATCACCTCCGGAGCGCCGCTGGCCAGGTAGTAGCCTCGAACCGGATCGTCGACCAGGATCGGGTCGCCACCGCGATCGAGGATTCGTGGAGGCCCCGGCGCCCGTGCCGAACTGACGACCAGGGCTCGACAGTAGCTGTTCGAAGCGAGGTCCGCCCTCGTGAGCAAATACGCGACGCGTGCCCCGTCAGGCGAGACCGCGAGCGGACTGGGACCGGTGAACGTCGGCGAACTGAGCGTGCCGATCTCGCGAAGCTCGATCAAGTCCTTGGCGGCGAGCGACTTCGCCGGCTGGGGAGCATCCGTTCCGGCAGCGACAAGGCTCTCGCAAGCCGCGACGGCCGGGCTGCCGAGCGTCGCGGCGCAGGCAAAGGCCGCGAGCGCGATGGCGAGGTGTACAAACCTTACCATTTCTTGCGAACCTCGATCGCAAGCAGTCGCCCGATAGGCGAGTAGTTCGTTGAATCGTACGGTGTCTGGTAGGGAGCACCGACGCTGATCGGATCCGGCTTATCGTTAAGGAGGTTCTGCACCGACAGCGCGAATTCCGTACCCTCCAGCGGGCTGCCCGTCCCTTCGACCCGATAGCGCGCCGTCAGGTCGAGCATCGTCATCCCGTCGATGCCACGGGCTGGCGAGAAGCGCGTGTCCCGCACGCCGCCGATATAGCTCAGCGCGGCGGTCAAGGTGAGCGGGCCGCCCGACCAGCTTGCGGAGCCCTGTCCGCGCCAGTGCGGCGGATTGAAGATCGTGCCCGCCAGCGGTTCCACGGGCTGGCCGGCCGCGAGTTGCTGCTCGCTTTTGAGGTAAGCGACATTGGCCGAAAAGGTCAGCTGCTGGCCCGGGCCGATCGACGTGGCATAGCTTGCAAGAACGTCGATGCCGTGCGCGGTCTGGCGTCCCGCATTGACATAGGCATTGTCGACGACCGCTATGATGTTGGCAGGGTCGTAGGAAACGCCCGTGTAGTTGATGAAGGAACCCGTGCTGGCGAGCGCAGCCGCCTGCTCGGCAGAGTTCGGGTTTAGGATGACCTGGTCGCGGTAGGACGGATTACTGAGCGACTGCGACAGCAGCGTGATCGGCGAGACGATACGGTCGCGATAGGCGATATGGAAATAGCCGACCGCGAACGCGAGGCCGGGTGCCGCGCGGGGTTGCAGGTCGACGGTCGCCGACCAGGTCGTGGCCCGCTCCGGTTCGAGAGCCGGATTGCCGCCGACCAGCAGGATTGCGCCGGAGGTCGGGCTTGAACCGGACGCCCCGAGAAGCGCCGAAGGGTAGAGGACGGCGGTGCGGGGCTGGTACTGCTGGAACAGGGTCGGCGCGCGAAACGATTGCCCCCAGCTGCCTTTCATGGAGACGTCGGGCGTGATGGCCCACGCGGCGCCCACCTTGGGCGTGACCACGCCGCCGATGCCAGGGTAGCGTTCGTACCGAACAGCGACGTCGAGATCGAAGCGATGAACGAAGCGAAGGCCCTGTTCGGACCCGACGAGCGGCAGGCTTACCTCCCCGTAGGCAAAATAGCTGTCTTGCCGGGACACCGAGTTGATGGCGGCGCCGAGCGCGGCCGAGAAGCGGTCGAACCCGATTTCGCGGTATCCGGCACCGATCGCGACTTTGGACATGCCGCCGGGGAGTTCGACGACATGGCCGCTCCCCGAGACCTCGACGGACCTGGCGGTATTTCGATAGTAGTTCCACCCTGCGTCGCTGCAGTCGGCGCCGGCGCACTGGACCTGATGGAAGTCCACCCGCTCCATTCCGTAGGTGCCCGTGAGGGCCAGGCGCCAGTTCGCCGGGAGGCTGAGTTCCAGCGACGGGGCAAGTCCGTAGGATTTGTCGATTGAATGAAAGGTCGCCCGACCCGCGTTCAGGTCGCCGCTGGGCAGGGTCGGCATGACCGAATCGCTCCAGCGGATGTTGTAGAGGCCGTCGATGCTGAGGGAGAGATCGCCGGCGAGGTCTTTCCGCCCGCTGGCGACGACGCTGTGGTGCCGCAGCGCCGGGAAGAGGTCGAGCCCCGGCGACCGGGAGCTGGCATAGGAGCGGTCGTGGGCGCGGATCGCGCTGTTGCTGCCATATTCATAAGCCGCCCAGACCCCGCCGCTCGACCAGGTGGCGCCGGCGAGCGCGTCGTAGCGCTGCTGGAAACCGCCGCCGTCGGTCGAGGTCGCGAGGCGTACGCCCGTCTCCAGTCCCGAATAGCGCTTGCGAAGGATGATGTTGGCGACCCCGGCAACCGCGTCCGACCCGTAAATGGCCGAAGCGCCGTCCGGTACGACTTCGACCCGCTCGATTGCGGCAAGCGGGATCGCCGACACGTCGACGCTCTGGAGCGCGGCAGTGTAGGCCAGCCGGTGTCCGTTGAGCAGGGTCAAGGTGGCGTCGCTTCCGAGGCCGCGCAGGTTGAGCGACGAGCCGCCGCCGACATCGCCTCCGCTCGCCGTAGGGACATTCGCGCCGATTCCCGGGTTCTGGCCGCCACCAAAGCTCTGCGGAATCCTGCGCGCGACTTCACCGAGGTCGGAGAGGCCCTGGGCGCGAATATCGTCCTCGCCGATTGCGATGACCGGAGACGCGACAGGCGCCCCGCGAATGCGCGTACCGGTCACGAGGATCTCCGCCTCCGCGGTCGCTGAGGACACGTCAGCGGCGGCGGCGAGAATAGGGCGGATGACGAACGCGCCGTCGACGAGCGTGAAGGAAAGCCCGGTGCCCGCAAGCAGCCGTGCGACGGCCTGGTCGGGCGCGAGCTGCCCGACGACTGGCGCGCTTCGCTTGCCCTCGAGGGTCTCGCTCGGCGCTATGACCTCGCGGCCGGAGGCGACGGCGAATGCCTTGAGCGCGCCCGCAAGATCCTGCGCCGGAATATCGTAGGTCCGAACGTCCTCGCTCTGCGCGGCGGCCATCTCCGGCATCGCGGTCATCAACAGCGCGGCTACGGCCGCGCCTGCCCAATTCGGCCTCATCAAATTCGCCTCCCCTTGCGTCACCGGGTGGTGCGTGTCGGAGTGGCTTGACGATGCGCCGCGAGCGGTGGCCCCCTGCCGGGGCAAATAATTTCCTATCGGGTAAGGACGACCTCGCCGCCCCGGTCGTCGACCTTGAGCTCAAGGGCCGCTGCAAGCTTGCGCGCGAGCGCGCGCGTATCGCGAAGATCGAGCACCGCCGTGACTTTCAGGGTGCCGATTCCGTCCGACCCAAGCCGGATGGGCGGTCCGCCGAGGCGGTTTGCCGTCGCGACGATCTTCTCGAGCGGCGTGTTGTCGAACGAGAGCCGCCCGGCAGGCCAGAGGCGATCCTCACGCGAGACCGAGGTCATGTCTACGCTGGCGCCCTCGACCTGAACGGCGGCTCCGTTGGCGAGCGGCACAGCCGGGCGGTCGCTTCCGTCCGGTGAGACATGCACGTCGCCCTGCAGGGCCACGACGGTCATTCGATCCCCATTCAAGGCCACGTCGAATTCGCTGCCGTTGGCGGTCACGCGCCCGCCGTCGGAAGAGACGGTGAAGGGACGGTCCGGCTCGTCGGTCACCTTGAACCGGGCGCGACCCGAGCGGATGCGCACCTCGCGCGAGGCGGGCTTTATGGCGACGTCCAGGTTCGTGTCGGCATCGAGCGTGATCGTGGAGCCGTCGGAGAGCCGGTACAGGCGAATGGCCGGCCCCGGATTGGCCACCGCCGCATACGTCGCCGCTTCCCGCCCGGTGACCAGCAGCAGCAGCCCGGTTGCGGCGGTCGCGACCAGCGCGATCGCTCCGAACGCCGGCGCCAGGCGACGCGGGCCAACGGCTTGCCGTCGCGGTCGACGCTCGGGTGCGGGCAGCCGCTGCGACAAGGTGGCGAAGCGCTCCAACGCGTCATAGGCCTTGGCGTGCGCCGGGTCGGCGCCGAGCCAGGCTTCGAACTCGGCGCGCAGCTCAGGCGCGTGCGGCTCGAGCATTTCTGCTCGCCAGAGGGCCGCCTCATGCTCGATCCGCCGGGCGCGAAGACCGCGAAACCAAGCTGCCATCAAAGCGGGCCCACGTCGCGGCGGAGCTGGAAAAGGGCCTTGGCCATCTGCTTCTTCACGCCCTTGACGCTCATCCCGACTTCGTCTGCGATCTCTGCATAGGTAAGCCCCTCGACCCGATGCAAAAGGAATATCTCGCGCGTACGGCGGTTCAAGCGCGCGACCGCCTGTTCGAGGCGAGCGAGCGCGTCCCGGTCGTCCAGGAGGCGATGGGGGTCGACCTGGCCATGGACCTGTTCGTCATAGGAGACGTGGCAGGAAGATGATCGCCGGGCAGCGAGCCTGGCGCGGTCCTTGACGAGGTTGGCTGCGATCCGCGTGAGGAAAGCGCCCGGGCTCTCGATGCGATGGCAAGCGGCCGGTTCGATGCGCGCCATGCGCACAAAGGTCTCCTGGACGAGGTCCGGGGCATCGGTGGTGCCGGCACGGCGGGAGAAGAAGCGCAGCAGCCGGCCGGAATGGGCATGGTAAAGGGCCTCCAGCCCGTTTTCCCGCACCGGCGCCCGGTTCTCGGGCGGCAGCGGATCGCCATCGTCCAGGCGCGGCTCGGGCAGGCCCTCGAATTCGGCGGCCGTCAGTCGCATTGCGCGCTTCCGGGCTGTGCACCCCCGGCCACTTGCCAACCGCACTGATCCGCACTTGGGTCCATCCGCCAGCGCTCCGCTTGCGAGGCGGGCCGGCGAGAGCCGGACGTTGAGAACATGCTTGAGACATGCGCCGACGCCTTTGGCCGCGAGCGGCTTGGACATGCGCGTCGGCCATCCGGCCGCACGAAGCGGGGTCAGGGCCCTCAAGCGAGGTTCTCATGCCTCGACGCCACTCTGGTGGCGCAGGACCAGACTAAATCGACATGGCCGATAATCAAGCCGGTCTGGCGGAATGCCGTCACCAAGCCTTGGCATGGAGAATATTGCGGATCGCCATACTAATAGACAAATATATGCACAATCTCTGAAACTGTGAAATAGAACATCAGTTCCAAATATAACAATCCATTCAGGCTGTGAAGCACAGCTTTCTATTTCATGAACAGACCTGAATAAGATCGCCCGCTTGTTGTCATTGGGAACCTCGATCGTTCCGCAACCGTTAGACGGATTAGACATTGGTTCAACTTTGTTAGTCGGTTGCGATGACTGGTTTGCGGATGATCTTTCGGCGCTTGGAGGAAAGCGTGCCTCGTCCGCTGCGATCGCAGCCCAGGAGGCAACATGATGGACGCAATCCTTTCGGGGAACGCGCTGCTCGCCGAACTCGAGCCGTCCACGCGGGCGCGGTTCCTTCCCCATTTCCAGCGCGCCGAATTGCGGCGCGGCGATGTGCTGCACAGCGACGGGCAACCGACAGAGTGGGTCTACTTCCCGCTGACCGGACTGGTCGCCATCCTGACCCAGACGATTGCGGGCGAGAGTGTCCAGACCGGCATGGTCGGCTGCAACGGAGGCGTCGGCGTGCTGGAGGCCTTCGGCAGCGGGCGCTTTCGCTCGCGCGGAGAGGTCCAAATTCCCGGTACGGCGGTGCGTCTCGGTGTCGCGCGCTATCGCGAGATGCTGCATTCGTCGCCCGGACTCGAGCGTGCGGTCGAGCGGCATCTCGAGATGCTGGTGACCGAGGCGCGTCAACTGATGGCCTGCAATGCCCTGCATCCGATCGAGGGCCGGCTGAGCCGCTCGATCCTCGATGCCCTGGACCGGAGCTGCCTGGACAAGGTTCTGCCGCTCACCCAGGAAGCGCTTGCCCAGATGCTGGGGGCGCAGCGCACGACGGTCTCAAGTTGCCTGGCCCGGCTGCAGCGCGAGGGATTGATCCGCAGCAGCCGCGGAGCGATCGAGGTCCTTGATGTGCCGCGACTGGAGCGGATCGCGTGCGATTGCCGCGAGAGCCTGGCGATCGCCAAGGCGGATATCTGGACCCCCGAAGAGCAGCAGTCCGCGTCCGCATGACGGCGAGCGTGCGAGCCTTGTGTTTGATGCCAGACAGATGTTTTCGTGCATCACGTCTAAGATAGCGCGGCCGCGCACGGTGCCGGCGGTCGGATACTGCTGGAGTTCGGCTGTTGCGCTTGATGGGCTTTCTCGGCTGCCTGATGAAAGGCCATATCTGGGTCCAAAGCCGTCGCAAGAGCGGCTACATGACATGCACCCGTTGCCGCCTGAGGCGGGCCCGGGCAGGTACCGGCTGACCGCCGCATGCCCTTGCCGCAAGAACGACTCAGTGGATCGAGTGCTGAACATGGCCCGAGAGTTTAGCCGCGAAGAATTCTACGCGCTCGTCTGGTCCAAGCCGATGACGCACCTCGCCAAGGAGTTCGCCATCTCCGACGTCGCGCTGCACAAGATCTGCCGCAAGCACGACATCCCCAATCCGCCGCTCGGTTGGTGGGCGAAGAAGGCCGCAGGCAAGCCTGTGACGCAGATACCGCTGCCGACATCGAAGAATAGCGCCGGCGGCAAAGTCACGATCGCTGCGGGGCAGCTGGGAACGGAGCCGGAATTGATCGCCGCGGCGCGGGAGAACGCGCGCATCCTTGCGTCCTCGATCGACGCCGGCGCCGACACGCCGCCGAACCCTATCGTCGAGCGCACTGCGGCCAAGCTTCGCAAGGCGAAGCCTAACTCCGTGACCGGCCTCGTCTCGGTCGAGGGCGCAGGCCTCATCAAGGCGACCATCGCCCCAGCCTCCGTCGATCGCTTCGAACTGGCGCTGGGTCGCATCGTGGCGGCGGCGGACGCGCTCGGGATCAAGCTCGTGCGCGGCGACAAGGGAGCCGCCTTCGAATGCGACGACGAGACGATGGGTTTCTCGGTGACCGAAGGCACGCGGCGTGAAAAGCACGTGCCGACGGAGAAGGAGCTGGCCGAGCAGGAAGCGGCGCGTCGCAGGCGTGCCCGTCGCTGGAACAGTCCTGGCAGTTGGGATGACGATGACTTCAGCCTGTCGTTCCTCCGCGGGCCCGAATGGGATTACCATCCCACCGGCAAGCTCTCGTTCGAGCTCGAGAACTGCTACCTGCTCGGCGGAGGGCCGCGACGGTCGTTTCGCGACGCCAAGGTCCAGCGGCTGGAGACGATGGCAAGCGACATCGCCGTCGGCATGGCGGTGCTCGCCGCCGCCAAGAAGGCCGACAGCCTTCGCCGCGCTGAAGAAGCACGCCAGCGCGAGGAGGCACGCCGTCGGCGCGAGCTGGCGTTGCGTGCCCAACATGTCGAGAATCGCCGCGCCAAGGCGCTCGACAAGATCCTCGAAGACGTCGGCGCGCTGGAGCGCCTGCGCTCGTTGGTGACGGCGCTACGGACAGAGTTGGCATCCCAACCTCATGACGCGAGGGTGGAGGCGTTCCTTGCCTTTGCCGAGCGGCGCCTCGCCGACCGCGAGACCGCGCTGTCCGCGTCAGGGTTAGCCAATCGGTTTGCCGAAAAGCGACTGTTCGGCGAGGACGACGACCATGATTTCCGGCTGCCGCACTACTATTGACGCGGCCTGCTGAGCCTGCGCACGATGTCTGCTTCGCGCCCTCAATCCGGTCGGTGCGGGAGCATTCGACGAGCTCAAAAGCGGACGTCAGAAGCAGGCTCCTGTTCAGTTCCCGCCCGTCAGGCGGCGCGTCATAACATCAAAGGCGTCCTCGTCGTCCTCGGCCTCGTCAAAGCGGCTTGTGCGGATCACCCGCTCAAGGTGCAGCAGCGAGATGGTGAAGTCGTACTGGTCGGAGGCCAGGGCGATCTCCTCGCATGGTTCGGCGAACCAGACGTCGCTGTCGTGCGTCATCTGTCCCCGACTTTTCTCTAAAAGGTCAGGTTGCGCCGCGAGCGACCGCGTGGGCACCGCAATCGGCGGCCGGCCTGCTGTCTTGAAATAGGCTCCCGTGCGCAAGGCCGTTGGGCTCGACCTTGCCCACAGGACGTAGCCATCGCGCGAAACGACCATCACCGAGCGGCGCTCGGTATATTGCAGCCAGCGCAACGAGGCGGCGACGAGCGAAACGCCATAGCGTTCCGCGCATCCGCCAAGATCGTCCAGCGTGGGCTTTGTCTTGCCGTCGATCTGGCGGCGGAAGTCGTCGAGTGGCATCAACAGGCTGGCGGCGAACTCGTTGGCTTGCGCCTCGATCTGGCGATACTCGCTGTCCCAGCGCATCATATCCTGCTGGCCGCATTCGAGGCCATCGGGAAAGCGCAGACGGTGCAGAAGGTAATGCCCGAACTCGTGCGCGATCGTGAAGTTGATCCGCCCCCGCGAGGCTATGGCGCTGTTGTAGATGATCCCCCAACCCTTCTTGCCGGGTGGCGCTTTGTAGAGCGCCCCGTCGAAGGTCGGCAGGATGTCGCCCGCGACCAGCGACACGGGATCGTCGGGGAATCGGTGGCGCGAATATTCCTTGGCCAGCTCGGGAACCTGCACGGGAAATCTCTCCGCTGCAGCGCCGTGAACGCCGTTCAGCAATAGCGTCAGGGTGTTCGCCCAGCGTTGCGGCGAAAAGCTTTCCGTCATGCGTCGTCGCCCCACAGTTTGACCATCCGCCTGATCTTCTCTTTGGTCGAGGAGTCCATCTTCCGGTATTGGCGGTAAAACTGAGCGTCGGCGGCTTCCTCCGCGCTGACGCTCTCTCCTTCATCGAGCAGGAACTCGATGGTGGTGTCGAGCTTATCGGCGATCTTGGCCAGCTTTTCAGCCGACGGCCGGGGCGGGTTCTTGTTCTCCAGCTCCCAGATGTAGCTCTTACTGGATTCGGTCAGCTCGGCGAGTTTGTCGAGGGTATAACCCTTATCTTTCCTCAACTTGCGGATCTTCTCTCCGAGGGTGTTTTGCAAAGCGACATCTCCTGTCTCCGTTGTTCGGTGTAGGCGCATTTTATGTTCTTGACGCCCGAATGGCAATGTGAGAGTTTGTTCGGAGTAGAGGTACTTTTTTTGCTTTTAATCACGAATCGGAGCGCGAAGATGGATACCAACAAGAACGACGATCCCGGCCAAGGTCACGGCAACAGTCAGGGTCACGAGGACGATCACGGACAGGGCGGACACAGCAAGACGACGATCATCGTCAACACCCGCGAGAAGGAAGTCGAGGGCAAGGAGGTTACTTACGGCCAGATCCTTGCGCTCGCGTTCGAGAACCCGCCCAGCGGCGAGAACATTGAGATCACCGCCACCTACCGCGACGGTCCTGGCCAGAACAAGGAAGGCACCCTCCAGCCGGGGGAGACGGTGCGCATCAAGAAGGACATGATTTTCGATGTCACCGCCACTGACAAGTCGTAATCCCGACCTCGCCCGCCTTGTGGAGGATGGCTACGAGCTGGCCATCCTCCACAACCATCTGGTAATTTCCGGCGTGCCCTATGTGAACAGCAAGGGCGAGATCCGCCTCGGCACGCTGGTGTCGGACATGAGCAGCATTTCCGGTGATGTGACGGCATCGCCCATCGGGCAGCATGTCGCCATGTGGGCTGGCGAATATCCGTGCGACAGCAGCGGCAAGCCGCTGGAGCATATGCGCCACTCCAGCGGCGATCAGCCGCTCGGCCCTGGCCTTACCGTGAACCACTCGTTCTCGAAGAAGCCGCGTGAGGGCTACCGCGACTATCACCACAAGATGACCACCTATGTGACCATGATGGAGCGCCACGCGCAACAGCTCGATCCGAACGTCACGGCGCGGACGCACCGCTTCGTGGAAAGCGACGATCCGCAATCGCACTTCCACTACCCCGACACGGCCTCGGGTCGAGTGGGCATCACCAACGTCATGCGCAAGCTGGAACTGGCGCGGGTCGGCATCTTCGGCGTCGGCGGCACCGGCTCTTATGTCCTCGACCTCGTGGCCAAGACGCCGGTGCGGGAAATCGCCATCTTCGATGGCGACACCTTCCTCCAGCACAACGCTTTCCGCGCGCCGGGCGCGCCGTCGGCCGACCAGCTCCGCGAATTGCCCAAGAAGGTGGATTACCTCGCGGGGATCTACTCGCGGATGCATCGCGGCATCGTGCCTCATGCATTTGCTATCGCAGCGGATACGATAGACAAGATCGGCGCCCTGGACTTCGCCTTCATCTGCATGGACCCTGGCACGCCCAAGCGCCTGCTCGTGGAATATCTCGAACAGAACGGCGTGCCATTCGTCGATGTCGGCATGGGCATCGAGATGATCGACGATGGCCTGACGGGTCTGGTGCGTGTGACCACCAGCACACCGGACAAGCGCGAACATGTGCGCGACAATCGCCGGATTTCCTTCAAGGACGGCGGCAAGGACAACATCTACGCCAAGAATATTCAGATTGCCGATCTGAACGCGCTCAACGCCGCCCTCGCGGTCATCCGGTGGAAGAAGCACTTTGGCTTCTACATCGACCTCGGGCATGAGCATCACGCCAACTTCGCGCTGAACGGCAACGTCATCATCAACGAGGACAGGATATGAGCCGGGCCGCCTACGACCACAAATTTGTCAAGGCATTCCCGGACAAGCTCGATGAGGGAATCCTCTACGTGTCGGTGGAGTTCAGCACGGCGGCGCACCGCTGCTTCTGCGGCTGCGGGAGCGAGGTCTATACGCGGTTCTCGCCGCGCGACTGGTCGATGAAGTTCAACGGGGAAGTCGTCTCTATCAACCCGTCCATCGGGAACTGGAGCTTCCCCTGCCAGTCGCATTACATCCTTGATGGCGGGCGGGTGCATTGGGCTGACAAATGGTCGCGTGAGCGGATCGAACTCGGCCGCTTGCTAGACCGCGACCGAAAGGAGCGGCATTACAAGGGTGAGTTGCAAGCTTCACCCCCGCCTCGGCCGATCGAGCCGGCCTCTCGCCCTGGCATTCTCGCGCGGTTCACGCGCTGGCTTACCGCCAGGTAGGGTGGCGGCCGGCGGTATAGTTGCTGGGCGGTAGAGTTGCGATGACATCTCCTAATTTCGAGCACCTCAAAGCTCACATCCTCCCGTTATCGGTAGCATCGAATTTTGAGGCCGCGCGTCAGGAATGGGAGCTCGTTGCCGTCGAGATCAGCGACGAGTGGGACAATTGCCCCTGCGGTCAGGAGATCAAGGAGCATTGTTACATTCGCAACCGCTGCAATGGAAACACCACCTACGTTGGCAATGTCTGCATCAATCGTTTCATCCAGATCGACACGGGGAACCTTTTCGATGGCCTGAAACGCATCGCCCAAGATGACACTGCAAATGCTAATTTCGATTTGATCGAACATGCCTATCGCATGGGCTATCTGTACAGCGAGAAAGAGTATCACTTCCTCATGCAGACTGCTCGGAAGCGCGTTCTCTCGGCGGCTCAACTGAATTGGAAGCGTAAGATCAATCGCCGCATTCTCGCGCAGACGATCGTGCAACGCCGAACGAAACGCTAGCCAACGTGAACCAACGGCCCCTTTTGACTGTGTGAGGGATAGGGTAGCCAGCAGCATGTGTTCGCGATCTCAGCGAACCGGCTGTTTCCGTCATACGCGAACGCAGAAGCTGACCGTCGGCTATCGGCCCAGCAGCTGAACTCAAGCGCAACGCGCGGATATTCGTCCCCGCACGTCCAGCCTTTTCCACGCGACGCGCTGGTGCTAATGGTGGTCCTGGCGATCTCTCATTGCTAATTTGCATGAGAAATCAACTGTTTGCAGGACAAATACAGTCCTCTTCTGGGCACCATTTGTTCTTCCGCCGCGGTTCGCCAGCGGTCGACAAAAGCATCTGAAATGATGTAGAAAATCGCCAGGGTTGATCGCTGGCGTTCGCGTTCGTTCATCTTCGACCTTGGGGGCCCCGGGGGCCTTTCTTTCCCCGGTGCCCCTATCGAAACGGGACTCGAACTCGCCAGATTTTCAGGTGAGGCCCCCATGGCGTTGACCGATCTACAACTCAAGCAGGCCGCTCCGCGCGACAAGGACTGGAAGCTCGGCGACAGCGGCGGGCTGTACATCCTTATTCGAGCCAATGGCTCGAAGCTGTGGCGCATGAAATATCGGCAGGACGGGCGCGAGAAGCTCACCTTCGGCCGCTACCCCGAGGTGAGCCTGCGCGAAGCGCGACTCAGGCGCGACGAGGCGCGAGTGGAGATCGGCCAGGGCGGAGACCCGGCGCGGCGGAAGCGCGAGGAGAAGATCGCCGCGTTGATCCGAGCGGGCGACACCTTCGAGTCGGTCGCGCACGAGTTCATCTCGAAGCGTGAGGCCGAGGGTCTCGCGATGGCGACGCTCGTCAAGATGAACTGGCTCGCGGCCGTGCTTAACAAGTCGATCGGCGGGCGGCCGATCGCCGAGATCACGCCCCACGAGATGCTGAGCGTGCTCAAGAAGCACGAGGGCGAGGGCAATTACGAGAAGGCGCGGCGCCTGCAGCTTCGGCTCGCGGGTGTTCCGTTACGGGGTAGCGACACTGCGCTGCGAACACGATCCATGTTCGCCGCTCCAGGGCGCGCTCATCTCACCCAAAGCCAAGCATTACGCAGCGATCACCGATCGCGACGAGCTCGGCGGGCTGCTGCGCGCGATCGACCGCTATGAAGGGAATTTTACCACCAAGTTCGCGCTGCAATTCGCGCCGCACGTGTTCGTGCGGCCGGGCGAGCTGCCGCACATAGATGCTGGCTCAATTTCACATCTAAGCTGTCGAAAGATGGTGGACGCACTAGGGCTCGAACCTAGGACCTGCTGATTAAGAGCGGTTTCGAGACCGCGAGCGTTCTTTAGTGTGCACACATTTCCGCCTACTTGCACTGATATCAACCAGTAACCTGGTGCTGGTCATTGAGGATGAGGCGGCGCTTGGAACGTATGGCCGCCACCCTGCGGCGCAACCGTGGCGCCGATCGCAGCAAGTAAGGCGCGTTCGTGAGCGCCCGGCCCGCGGCGGGGAGCGAACCGCTCGGCAACAAGCCTGCTCCCGGCGATCTGACGATTATGTCGTCAATTCATCCGGATTCGTCATAAACCGCGAAACAAGGCCCGACCCGACAAAAAAAGAAATTGTCAGTATCACCAAAGCTGTGAGCGGCCGAAGGGCGTCCGATAACGGCGCGCCCATCTGGTCGGTGAGAAGGAGGGCGCGGCTGGCGTGGGTTGAAGGGAGCAGTGCGCCCAGCGCCGAGACCCAGCCTGGCATCGCTTCGCGCGGCCAGGTCGCGCCCGAGAGGAAAAAGATCGGTAGCGAGGTGGGGATTAGCAACAGCAGCGCGGCGCGCGCGTTGGGGAACAGCCGGGCGGCGAACAGCGAGAAGGCGGCGATGGCTCCTGCCGCAAACAGCGCGACGATCAGCAGGGCGTCGATTCCGGCTTGGCGCGGGATATCCTGCGCAGCGAAGAACCAGCCGAAATAGGTCACCGTTAGCACGAACGACACGAGGCTCAGCGCCAGCCATTGGCCGCCCAGTTCGTTCCATCCGCGCCGCCTGCGCCCGGCGAACAACACGGCGGTACCAAACAGCATGGTCTGCTGGAGGATCACCGGTGTAACGGCGGGAAAGATATAGGTGCCGTATTCCAGATCGGGGTTGAACAGCGGTTGCGACGCGACCGGATCGGCAATGTCGATCCGCACCCCGAGCCGTCCTTTCGCCTCGTTTTCGAGCGTGTTGACGATGGCCCCCTGGATCGCCTCTCCCAAAGCCTTGGTTCGCACGAGGTAAGTTCCGTTGATCCACAGGGCTATGCCACTGTCCTGCCCGCGCAGGGCGTCTTCCAGCACTTGGCCAGGAAGCAGCAGCACGCCATCGACCTTTCGCTCGACCAGCAGGGTGCGCGCCTCGGCAAGGTTGGCGGGGCGGGCGGCGACCTTGGCCAGCGGACTGGCCTCGATCAGCTCGACGAGCTGTCGGCTGAGCGGGGTGCGCGCCTCGTCCACGACTGCCAGCCGCACGTCCTGCGCATGGCCCTGGCTGTAAGGCGCGGGATAGTAGAAGCCGTAGAACAGCGCTGCGACCACGATCAGCATCAGCGCATCGGTGTTTCGGCCAAGCTGACGCGCGGTGTCGATGAAGGCGGCGCGCACGCTCATGCCGGCGATTTACTCCGGCCCAGCCATGTCGCAAGAGCGAGACCCGCCGCCGCGTAGCCCGCGAGCAGCAGCGCCGCCCCCCAGGCCTGGCGCGCAGGTGCGCCAAGGAACTGGTCCATTTGCGCGGTCAGGTAGTGAGTAAACGGCAGCACCTGATGCCAGACCCCCGCCACTGTCGGCGCGCCCTCCATCGGCAGCGAGCCGCCCGAATAGGCCAGCGCCGAGCCGGCATAGAGCGCGCTCAGCGAATAACCGAAAATGTCGCGCCGCGCGCCCGCGACGAAGCCGAATGACAGCGCCAGAGACGCGGCGATCAGGGCGATCTGTGCGGCAAAGGTCGCCAGCAGCGATCCTTCCATCCGCCACCCCTTGAAGCCCACCAGCCAGACCATCCAAACCGCTCCCCAGAAGCTCAGGAGCGTCAGGTAAGGCACCAGCTTTCCCGCCAGCGCAGCCGCCCCGCCACCCGTCTCTGCGCGCCATGCGTCGAGCGAGCGGCCATCGGGCCCACCGAGTTCGCGCGCCATCGCGTAAACCGCGACACAGGCCGCCAGCAGGTGCAGCATGGCGGGCTGAACCAGCGCCTGCAGATACCATTCAAAGCTCGCTTCGGGATTGAACAGCACCGAAATCTGCACCTGCGGGATCGCTGCCCGGTCTGACAGCACACCGGCGCGCCAGGCGGTGTCCTCGAATCCGGCGATGATGGATCCGCGCAGCGCGGTCGTCAGACTGCGCTCGATCGTCGAACCCACGCTGAGGTAGGCGGCGTTATAGAAAAGGCGGATCGGCTCGTCCGCCGCGCGGGCTTGGCCGAAACCGCGGGGAAGAGAAACGAACGCCCAGATCTGCCCACGCCGCATCGCAGCTTCGGCCGCCGCATCGCTGACCGGTTGGGCGGCGATCCGCACCTCGGGACGGCCCGACAGCAATCGGACGAGCGCCTGGCTTTCGCTGGTGCGGGCATTGTCCACCACCCCGACGGGGAGGGCCTGCAGCGCCCCTTGCGAAAGCATCGCGGCGATGACCGCAATCGCGCAGAACGGCACGACCACCAGCGCCAGCAACATCACGCGGCTGCCGGCGATGAAGCCCGCTTCGCGCCGCGCCGAGCCGCCCAGCCGCGCGAGAGCCGAGGGCGCTGTCACTGAGGCCAGTCGAACAGCACGCTCATGCCCGGCCGCAAGCCTTCGACCCGCTCGGCCGGTTCCAGCTTGATCTCGAAACTGCGCGCGTCGAACCCGGCATTCTGACGGGTCGCCTTTTCGCTGGTGAAGCCGGCCTGCGCGGAAATCGCCGTCACGCGGAGGCGCACCGCCTTGTTGCCGAGCGCGGGGACGGTGCCGGTCAGCACCCGGCCTTGGGCCATGCCCGCATAGTCTTTCTCGGAAATGCGCAGGGTCACGCGGGGATGCGCCAGGCCGACGATCTGGAACAGCGGCACGCCAGGCGCCACGACTTCGCCTGGTTCGATCAGGCGGCGGCTGATCTCTCCAGCGATCGGCGCTGTGACCTTCGTGTCGGCGGCAATCTGGCGCGCGGCGCGGTTGCGCGCTTCGGCGGCAACGGCCTGCGCGTCGGACACGGCGCGGGTTTCGCCCCGCGTTCCGGCCATTGCCTTGCGATACTGCGCGTCCGCCGCCGCCGCGTTGGCGCGCGCGGCGACGTTGGCCGCGGCGGCCTCGTCGCGCCGCTGGGCGGAGATGACCCCTTGCGCGTAGAGGCGGTTCATGCGCCCGGCGGTGACGGCGGCGAGGTTGGCGGCGGCGCGGGTCGATGCCGCGATCCCCTGCAGCGATGCGATGTCTTCTGGCCGGGCACCCTGGTTGGCGATGGCGTCCAGCGCACGGGCGCTGTCTAGATTGGCCTCGCTCTGGCTCACCAGCGCATCGATCCCCGGGCTGGAGAGGGTCGCCAGGTGCTGGCCAGCGCCGACCTCAGCCCCTTCGGCCACCGCCACCTCTTCAACCCGGGCCAACATCTTGGTTGCGACGTTGACCTCGGTCGCCTCGACCGTGCCCTGGAGCGGCACCGGTAGGGGCCGCGAGGAATACCAGATGCCGGCCAGCGCCAGCAGTCCGAGCACGGGCAGCGCCCACAGCAGCCAGTTCGCGCGGCGACCTGTTTCCGGCGCCGCATCGTACGGTTCCGGCGCCGCTTCGGCGGGTGCGGGATCGGTGTTATCGGTCATCGACGGTCTGCCTGTCGGGCGCTTCGGCGTAATCGACGAAGCGTTCGCTTTGCCCGCTGGCGGCGAGCAGCGCGGCAAGCGAAAGGTTGTATTCGTAAGCCGCCGTCGCACGCTGGGCACGGGCAAGGCCAAGCGCGGTCTGGGCGTCGGTCACTTCTGCCGCGGTCCCGACGCCTTCGCGGAAGCCGATCTGCTTGACGCGCAGGTTTTCCTCTGCCGCCGCCACGCTGCTGGAGATCGAGGCAAAGGCGCGCCGGGCGTTGTCGGCCATCAGCCAGGTCGTTTCGATCTCACCGTCGGTGCGGGTGCGGGCATCGGCGGCGCGCAGACGAGCCGCCTCGCGACGGGCCTGCGCTGCGGCGACAAGCTCGCGGCGGTTGACCGCCGAAACCAGCGGGATTCGCACCGTCGCCCCGACGATCCAGTCGGGATCGACGGGCAGCGACTGCTTGCGCACGGCGTTGACCGATCCGAAGGCATAGACCGAAGGCCGCATGGTCGCCCGCGCGGCGCGTTCTCCGGCGGCGGCCAGCTGTTCGGCGCCTTCGGCCATGGCGATCTGCCCATTGCGCGGGACATCGCCCGTCCACGCCGTCAGCGGCGGCAGCGGCGTCGTATTGACGAATAGCGGGGTGGATGGCGCGGGGTTGGCCGTGCCGGTGATGCGGGCGAGCGCCAGTTGGGCCATGTCGGCATCGCGCCGCGCCCGATCGTTTGCCCGCTTTGCGGCATCGCGAGCTACAACCGCTTCCAGCGTGAGTGAATGCGGCACAACCCCTTCGCGCTCCATCGCGCGGACATTGCCCAGGTGCTGTTCGGCGGAGGTCAGCGTCTGCCGGCTCGACACTTCGAGCTGGCGGGCGAGTTGGGCGCCAAAATACACTTCGGCCAGCCGCACGCTGTCCGCCCCGCGCGCCAGTTCGCGCCCGCCCTGCGCCAGCGTGACCTGTGCCTTGGCCGCGTCGCTCACCGCCTCCAGCGCGCCGCCGGTGTACAGCGGCATGATCGCGGCGACATTCGGCCGCACCACCACGTCTCGCTGGGTATAGTCGTACTGATCGGGTATCGGCGCGAGCAGGCCGGGCAGGGCCTGGCCGATCCGCCCCGCGATCAGCGCGATAATATCGGCATAGACCGGCGGATACTGCCCCGGCAGCCCGCCGAGATAGTTCTGGGCACCACCGAGGAACTGCTCCTTGGGCCCTGTGAGGTCAAGGCTCAGCGATTTTTCGTAGGCGATGACCGAGGCCGAGGCGATGACGGTGGGGCGGTACAGATGAGCCACGGCTTTGGCCTGATGCTCGGCGGCGCGCAGGTCGGCCTCGGCCGCCACCGTTCCTGCCGGGGTGGCCTCCATAGCGGTTTCCGCTGTACGGTAATCGAGCGCAGTTTGCGCCAGCCCGGGACTGGCGGCGATTGCCAGCATCAAGGCCGGCACCAGAGGCAGGGCGCGCTTCATTACGGCCGACCCAGCATCGCGCGCATGCAGGTGATGAAAATATCGGCCACCGGAAGGCTCGTGTTGTCGTCGTCATCACGGAGCGCCAGGCCGCGCCACAGGACCAGCAGCGTCTCGACGATTTCGGTCGATCGGAACCGTGGGCTCAGCCCGAAATGCCCGACCAGATCGTCGATCCGTTCGGCAAACAGCCCATCGATCCGCTGCTCGGCCGCGGCTATTGCGCGGGCGAGGGCCGGGTTGCGCACCGCCTCGAGCCGCAGCTCAATCGCCATCTGCGCCCATTCGCGGCGGCCGGATACGGTCGCCAGCCACGCGCCGATCCGGGCCATGGTCTGGTCGAATGTCATCGCGCGATAATCGAGCGTCATTTCGGCAAGGGTATGGACGCGCTCTTCCAGATTGCGCTCCATTACCGCCAGCAGCAGATCCTCACGCGAAGCGAAATTGGAATAGAACGCACCCTGGGTGAATCCGGCACGAGTGCAGACCGCTCGCAGAGACAGACCCGGCATCGAACTTTCAAGGATCATCGTCTCGGCCGCTTCGAGCAGCGCCGTTCGCGTTGCCGCCTGCGAGTATTCGCGACGGAGAGGTTTGGCAGCGGCCATTGCGCGCAAATACAGATATCAACTGATATTTCAAGCTTTCGTTTTTCAGATGCCGTGCGGAACGTCAACCTTAAGGAATGTTTGTGAAGTTCAACCGGCGTCGGCCGGCCGAATGAAGTCCATCACGTTGGCGACGTCATGGCTGTTGCTGCCGTCTTGTCCTTGAAGTCGGTCATGACTTCGCCGATCAGCGCCCGTAGCCAGCGGTGGGCGGGATCGTGGCGGTAACGGACGTGCCAGGCCATCTCGACGGGCAAGCCGTCGAGCGCGCCGGGGGTGCAGGAGATGATCACGCTGGCGAAGGCGATCGACATCGGCGAAGGCAGCGCGCTGGAGCAGCGCCACGTGCGCGAGCGGATAGCTCGCGCCTATATCGCCGACCAGGGAATCGCGCTCACCCGCATGCGCACGCTGAGTGCGCTATCCAGCGGTCGCACGCCGGGCCCCGAAAGCTCTATCTCGAAGATCGTCGTCGCGCAGACGATGCAGGAAATGGGCCGCTTCGCCAGCGATTTGGCCGAGAGCGCTGGGATCGTCACCGGCGAGGACACAGTACCTGAACTGGCTCGCTTCCAGGGCAGCTATTTTGGCGCGGCGGGACTGCGCATCGCCGGCGGCACTGACGAAATCCTCAAGAACATCATTGCCGAGCGCGTGCTCGGCCTGCCCGGTGAGATACGGGTCGATAAGGATGTCCCGTTCAACCAGGTGGGAACGGGCAAAGGAATATAGTTCGCCGCTGGTTGACACGCTCATCTTGCTCCGCCGTCGCGCCCTCCCGATAGCGGCCATCTACGTATAGGTTCGGCTTACTATCCGTAGGTCAGCAAATGGGCCGGTTGCGGACCGTCAGGTCCCGAGAGAACTTTGTCTGAAGCAGACTCGACGGAGGAAAGTCTAAGCTGGTGCGAGTGCGCCAGTCCTCGTTTATGTTCGTCGACCGATAGGACCTTGATCGAGTATGTCTTACGGCCCCGGAATTGTCGTGCGACGCTTTAAAAGGGAGGACCTTCCGGCTGCGCTCAGGATACAGTCGGAGGTATATCCGCAAGTCTTGCGTGAGAGTGAGGACGCGTTCGCCAGCAAGCTGCATGTTGCAGCGCCCTATTCGGCGGCCGCGACCATCGACGGCCAGCTCGCCGGTTATTTGCTCGCGCATGGATGGCCAAGCCATTCGCCTCCTTCTTTAGGCGAGATCCTTCCTCACGAGCAGCGAAGCGAAATCTTGTTTATCCATGATCTGGCCGTCGGCTTTACGGGGCGCGGCCGGGGCATCGGTCGATTGCTAATCGAATGTGCATTAGAACTTGCGGCTCTCGACGGGCTGCAGGACGCCGAGCTTGTCGCGGTGAAAGGCGCAGCAAGCTACTGGCGCAGGTTCGGCTTCAACGATGCGCCCTGTTCGGAGGCAATGGCCATGAAGCTAACTTCCTACGGGCCATCAGCGCGATGGCCTCTCAATGAGTTTCACTATGGCGCGTTGCGATGCTCGCTCCTGACTGCCCGCCTAAGAAACGGTTGAAGGGGCATGTGCTGCGGCTTGATTGCCAAAGGCAACTACGGAAGCATGTAGCGATTATCATGAGCGGGGTGGCGTACTCGGGTAAATAGGGAGCGGTACGGGAGCTGCTAACGCGCTTATGGTGCCGCTCCTATCCTCCTTCCCGCGATCCGAGTCAAAAAATTAGGTGCGCGCTTCTCAACGCTCGAAAAACCACCGTCAGCACGCCACTGCCGCAGCGCGCCGTGGAAAAATGGACGGTACTCCGAGCGATGAATAGCTCGGCCGAGCGGCCGCCCGGTTATACCGGTCAGAGCACATTTACGCCGAGCGTTGCGTCTTCCCGGTTGGCATATGGATCGGGGCCGCAGTACGCCTCAACTTTCGCGCGATCCTTGATAATGATCCGACGTCCGCGGACGTACAGGCCGTTATCAGCCAGCGTCTGCAACGCCCGTGACAGGGTCTCTGCGGTCATTCCGACCCGGCCGGCCAAATGCCGCTTGGAAATCGGAAGACGCGCATCCGTGTCGGATACAGCATTATCTGCCAGGCGAAGGAGGAAGGCACCAAGGCGCTCCGGAGCGGTTCGACACTTGAGGTCGAGTATGTGGCGCACGGCCATCCGCCACTGACCCGAGACGAGGCGCAGGAGTTCCATAGCCAAGCCGGCATCGTTCTTCGCCAGCTCTCGCAGTCGGTCAGCGTCCATTACCAGAACGCGACTTTCGGACAGCGCGCGGCCTGATGCCAGGTAGGGCTCCTCGAAGAGCGCCGCGGCGGGCAGGAACACGTCCCCGCCCGTGAAGATCATCACCGAGCAGCCACTGCGCGTGGCGGCGAGCGACAATTCCACCATTCCATCAAGCAAAACGTGGACCGAGCGCGCAGGCTCGCCCTCCCGGAACAGGAAGTCGCCTGCGGCGATCGTCCGGACAACTGCACTGGCCGCGAGTGCTCTTCGCGTTTCAGGCTCAAGAGCCAAAAACAGGGGAAACGCGTTGAGCGCTTCTGGCTCCATAAGAACACTCCCGCCGGTCCGGCCTGAGTTAGACTCAGCGCAGGCGCGGTCAAGGTGTACGCTTGGAACCCGGATCTCGGGCGAGCGACATCGCGCTGCCGTTCGCTCGGAGATTGGTTTACATCAAAGTGGCGGAGACCAGCTCAGCCGGGGTTATCCGCCAATCGTGGTTGACGTCGACGTGCTGAAACTCGTCTGAGGTGGCATTGAGAAGCGCGGTTCCGGCCGAAGGGGCAAGCTGTTCCGGAGCTCCGGCGTGGGTGAACCGGTCAAGCGCAGGAAGCTTTGGATTTCCCGCAACGGGGTCGGCTGTCGCCAGAAAATAGAGCGCCTGGGCAAACTCCATTGGCCCGTATGCGCCGTCCTTGTTGCGGTCGTAATCTCCAAAGTTCTGGAACCGCACGGTAGTTGCTGCCGCAATGCCGGGCACTGGGGTGACCTTGAACACACCGGGGGCAAGCTTGGTCACAGCGGTGGCCGGGGGTACGACAGGGGTGATCTTGGTCCGAGCTTCCGGCGCGAGCGCACCGGCGATCTGGGCGTTGGCGGGCACGCACGAAATGAAAGACGCGGCCGCAAGTGCAAAAATGAGATGTCGTAGCATTTAATATATCTCCTTGTATTTGAGAGTCTTCCTGCATGATTTGAGAGTGCAAATGGCAAACCGTCCAAATGATCATACTATACCCCGGTCAAATGGATTAACCCGATACATGCGGTGCCGGGGTAGAGTGGTGACTATATCACTAACCATAGTATCACTAACCATAGTCCGATCTGTTCCCTGAATTGACCGCTATCAATTATCGGAACTGACTCGTTCGATCGTTCGTAGGGCCAAGCGGTACGAGCGAGGCCATTGGCGTGAGCGTGCCCGAGTTACTCCCGCGTCGAGCGGCGCGACCCGGTCAGACCGCCCGCATCGTCCACGCGTGATGCGTATGCGTTCTCGAGGTCGCTTCTCTGCCATCGGTCCTGGTTGTCAGTTTAATTCAAAAAAAGAGGATCACGATGCTTGGTGATACAGATCGTCCGATATCGACAACGAAAATCGCGGCCACTGTCTTTGCGCTATCCGCTGCTCTCGCTCTTTCGGGCTGCGGCGATACGTCGGAAGTTCAAAATGCCGACGCGAGCGTTGCGACAGTCGCAAAGCCCGTGAACGGTGACTGGATTACTATCGATGGGGTGATAGCATCCAAGTTCCCCGACCAGTTCATACTGGATTACGGCACCGGCAAAATCGATGTCGAGATGGACGATTGGGACAAGACTCTTGAAGGTGTTGCCCTGCTACCCGGTGACAAGGTCTCGGTTACGGGGCGCGTCGACAACGACTTGTTCGAAAAGGCGTCGATCGAGGCGAGTTCGGTTTATGTCTCGAACCTCAATACGACTTTCTTCGCCAGCGGCGCGGACGAGGAAGACCTTGGCCTGCATCCCGTACCGGAGACGACGTTGAACAGCGGGGTGGACTACACCGGTTGGGTCACAGGCACTTGGGACAAGGGCTTCTCGCTCGGGGCAGGTCCAATGCTCGTTCGTGTGGACACCAGCAACGTCAAGAACCCTCTCGTCCGCAACGGAATAAGCGCCGGCGATCGTGTCTACGTGTGGGGTGACCTGGCATTCAAGAAAGGTGAGAGTGTCCTCGAGGCCGACGGACTCATGCGGCTGATCGACGGCGGGACCGTGAAGAATTCAGGCGCGTCGAATGCAGCGGCGACGCAGGCCGCATCCGCCCCTGGAACCGATCCAGAAAAGTCTGGGACTCCTTCGTCATCGACTGCGGACGATTGAGCTGAAGAGCGGAGATGTCCAGCGCTCCCACAAGAGGCGCCCGCTGCTCAAGCAGCGCCATGCTGAACAGCACGGCGCTGCTGTGGCTTGCGCTGGGCATCGCAATGTTCGCCTTGGGCGCATCCGCATGGCTGGCCACCCACGGAAAAATGGGTGAGGCCGCGCTCATGGCAGGTTTTGTCGTGACGGCGGTCGCATTCGGCTCCTCACGACCCCGCTTGCCGCCCATCTTCACCCTTCTGTTCGCACTCGCCGCCGGGATCAACGCGCTCGGGTATGTGCTCGAACTCTGGCACAATCCCGTTTGGTTCGACGAAGTCGTTCACGTGCTGACGCCATTTACTATCGTCGCCGCGATTGGCTGGTTGAGCATCAAGCGGACGGGCAAACCGTCGCATTACCTGGCAAAGATGGTGCTGGTCGGAATCGCGTTGGGACTGGCGTGGGAAGCTTTCGAGTGGATGATCGGGATCATCGGGACCTTCCAGGACACGCTGCTCGATCTGCTCATGGATACGATAGGTGCAACATTGGCGAGCTGGTTCAGCTTGTCCGTTTACCCGAGCGAACCTTCGTTCCATCAGAAGTGACCGAGCGTCCGCGAAGGTGCCTGCGGCTTAAAGACACTTATCAGTCACGGGGAGCGCGTGGCGCGGGAGTGTAGTTCGCCGCTCCCACTCGACAACTGCCTGCTCGCACTTTCCAGTTTGTCAGCCGCGTCCGGAAACCCTCGATGGCGTAACATATCTACTAGGCTATAGCAGGCGTCTTCGAGAACTTGGGTGAAAACATGGTCTCCAAGAGCTGTTAGCGATCGAAGGGTGATATCAGCCGCCCGCGATCCGAGCTCTCGAGGGTCCTGAGAGGCTGTGAACGCAAGCGCATGATAGGCGGCGGCGAGCGTTTGATGCTGCATCGATTCCGAAGCGACAACTGTCAGGGACTCGAGCCCATCCAGCAGCCTGCGAAAGACATTGTCGGTGTATATGACAGGGAAGCCCACAACGCTGCGGGACTGGCGCTTCGCATCAAGCGCGAACCATTCTCCTACAAGATCTTGCAAGCTCAGACACGCTAATATTCCCGGTTGAGGATTGGATTTCGCGGTCGAAGTCGAAGTCCAGCCGACCGTCACCAGCTGCTCGATGCCGTAAGCCGGGTCGGTATCCAAGTCTCGCTGATCGTCCAGGCGGATCGCCGCGAGAAGTTTGTCTGCAGCCCTGTCAGTGAAGCCACCCTGTGCACGGCGTAACTCCAGCACGTATTCTCCCCGACTTACATAATCACCGATCGACGGCAATATACCTACCGCCTCGGCCCCTTCTTTTCGCGCTTGACGCGCCAGCATTTCGACGTCGATCCGGGTCACATACCCACTGTCCTTGGATGGGACACGAGCGCGCGGCAGCACGATCGCGGATTCTGGGAAATGCTCCCAGGTATGCTCGAGCATCTTCCCTTGGTCGGATCGAGCACGCCGAGTGTGCTGTAAGATGCTTTTCACGATCATGACCGGGCGCATCTGATCGATCGTGGAGTAAATAAGTATGATGAGCAGAAATAGCGCCACGACGGTCAGAGCGAACGCCATCATCGCACCATAAACCGGCGTATAATCTGGGTGAACGGCCGCAAGGATGACTAGGCAATACAGGGCGAGACCCACGAAGAACCCAAAGAAAACCTGGTTTGCTCTGCGGCGTAGAAACTGATCGTACACTTGGCTTGTCAGCGCTGCGGCGCCCTGCTGAACTGCTACAAGCAAAAGCGAAAAGGTGATCGACGTGACCGTGATGATCGCACTCGCGATAGTCCCGAGCAGGGTCTGAACCGATTCATGCGACCCAGGCAAGATGGACGGCCATCCATGCTTGATCCGCATGCTATCGAGCCAAATGACGGCCACAGACAGTGCGAGAAACGCCGCGATAACGAGTGTCGGGATCGTCAGGAACTCGGAGAATGCGCGTCGGACACTCGCGTACAAGTGCGACAAGCGCCCTCTTGCCTTATTGTCCTCGCGGTCCTCCACTTTGCGCAGCGTCTGTGAATTGAGCAATCTCTGCAATTCGTCCATGTCGCCTCGCTATAGCTTGACCGAACAGCAAACTGACGGGCGAGCGACCCGCTGTCAAAATGCCTCCCTCCCTCCGATCGCTAAAGTTTGCAGGTGGGCGGCGCTTTCGGAACGTCACCATTGCAGGCTCGTTCGCTCCTCAAGGGGCTAGCAATGCAAGAAAATCAACACAGATCGATCCTGCCGTCCATTCTGGCCGCGCTACTCGCGCTCATGGGGGCCGCGCTCGTCGTTGGAGGCGTATGGCTCGTATCCAGGGGCGGATCTGCGTATTACGCCATCGCCGGCGCGGCGCTGCTCGCGAACGGGTTGCTGATGTGGCGTCGGCGCCCGGCCGCGTTGTGGCTTTACTCCGTCATTCTGCTTGCCACGATGGCGTGGGCGGTGTGGGAGGTCGGACTCGATTTCTGGCAACTGGCGCCGCGAGGCGACATTCTCGTGCCACTTGGTCTGGTCATGCTGCTCCCCTGGGTCGTGCGCCCGCTCAGTCGGACGCGGAGCTGGCCCGGTCCGGCATGGCCGCTAGTCGGAGCGCTGGGCATTGCGGTGGTCGTCGGGATTGCCGCGCTCGCTCACGACGAACATCGCCTCGAGGGACGCATCGCTGCCGCACCCCGCGCGCCGGTCGCGCTCGATCCGCTGCTCGCCGCAGGCGACTGGCCGGCGTACGGAGGCTCGCTCAGGGGCAACCGGTATTCGCCGCTCACTCAGATAACTCCGGCGAATGTCGGCGGCCTCGAGCAGGTCTGGCGCTTCGAGACCGGCGACACAAAGACCGGTAGCGATCCCGACGAGTTCACGTACGAGGTGACTCCTATCAAGGTGGGCAACCTGCTGTACGTCTGTACCCCGCATAACCTGGTGATCGCGCTCGACGCAGAGACTGGCAGGCAGGTGTGGCGGTTCGATCCCAAAATCAGGGCGTCGAAAGACATGCAGCACCTCACCTGCCGCGGAGTTTCGTATCATGCGGAGGATGCCGTCGCTGAGCAGGCCTCCGGCACCGATTGCGCACAGCGCATCATCATGGGGACTAACGACGCGCGCCTGATCGCGCTCAATGCGCTCACTGGCCGTCCATGCGCCGGTTTCGGGAACAACGGGCAGGTTGACGTCTGGCCGGGTCAGGCGGGGCAGGAGCGGGGGTGGTGGCAGATCACCTCGCCGCCGGTTGTCACCCGCGATCTGATCATCTTTGGCGGAGCGGTATTCGACAACAAGTCTACCTTCATGCCTTCGGGCGTCATCCGCGCTTATGACGTGCGCACGGGCTCGCCGGTGTGGGCGTTCGATCCGGGCAATCCAGGCAAAACTTCGCCGCGGGGGACCGAGGGCAGCTTCGTGCCCTCGTCACCCAATAGCTGGTCGATGGCAGCGGCGGACGAGGAACTAGGCCTCGTCTACGTGCCCATGGGGATGGCGGCCATCGACCAATGGGGTGGCCGGCGCACGCCCGCGACGGAACGCTTCGCCACCTCGGTGCTCGCGCTAGATATCGCGAGCGGACAGCTACGGTGGGTGTTCCAGACCGTCCATCACGATCTTTGGGACATGGACGTCCCGGCCCAACCGTCACTCGTGGACCTCACGCTGCCGGGCCGTGGGCGGGTACCTGCATTGGTGCAATCGACCAAGACCGGCGACATCTACGTGCTCGACCGCCGGACCGGCCAGCCGGTCTTTCCGGTCGAGGAGCGCCGCGTCCCGGGCGGCGCTCCTCCCGGGGACCGGCTATCTCCCACTCAGCCATTTTCCTCGGTCAGCTTTATGCCGAAGGAGAACGCGAGCGAAGCGGGCATGTGGGGCGCGACGATGTTCGACCAGCTCGCCTGCCGGATCAAGTTCAAAGGCTTGCGCTACGAAGGTCCCTACACCCCGCCGTCGCTTCAGGGAACGCTAGTGTACCCAGGCAATTTCGGAGTGATGGATTGGGGCGGCATGGCCATCGACCCCCAGCGGATGATTGCCTTTGCCCATCCCAACTACATTGCCTTCGTCGACAGGCTGATTCCCAGTGGCCCCGTTGCGCCTAGGTTCAGGGCACATGGCGACAAGCCGCCGACGCCGGCCGACCAGAACGACGAGCCCTCGTCGGCCAGCGTCGCGGGATACAACCCCAACACGGGCGCGCCTTTCGCTGTCGCGCTGAACCCGTTCCTGTCCCCGCTTGGGCTGCCCTGCCAATCGCCGCCCTGGGGCTACGTGGCGGGCCTCGACCTCTCGAGCGGAAAGGTCACCTGGAAGCATCGCAACGGCACTATCCGCGATCAGAGCCCCGTTCCCGTGCCGATCGAGCTCGGCGTGCCGTCGCTCGGGGGACCGATGGTCATGGCCGGCGGGGTGGCATTTCTGGGTTCCGCCCTCGATTACTACCTGCGCGCCTACGATACCGAGACGGGCGAGGAGCTCTGGAAAGCGCGCCTGCCCGCAGGCGGCCAGGCAAGTCCGATGAGCTACTGGTCTAAAGCCAGCGGCCGCCAGTTCGTGGTCATCGCTGCCGGGGGGCATGGCTCGCTCGGGACGCGCAAGGGAGACAGCATCGTGGCCTATGCGTTGCGACAGGAATAGTCCAGCCTTCGGCAGGCGGAATGGTCAAGTGAGATCAAGAGAGTGGCAGGCGGTCGCTTTTAGAGGCGGCGTCCACTTTGACGGCGTGGGAACACCTTGGGTTCATTGATTGAAGAAGCTGGGTCCTCGCCAATTCTCCCTGTCTCGATGGATGAAAACGCGGAACGTCTGGTTGCGCGCGCTCGATCACGCCTTTGAGGCGGTGTCTCTTCTGTTTGAACATGTCGGGGCAAGGCAGGACTAACCGATGCTTGGTCTGCTTTCGGGCAAATTGAAGCTGGCATGGTATGTCCGATAAGAGGGCGCATAGCTGACTGGCAGCTTCTGGGCCGGGTTCGGAAGTTAGAGGTTGCGCCGTTTGCGGATAGTCCGCCCTGTTTTCCATTCAGCCGATGCAGCCACGGCGCTTGCGAACTGAGACGCATTATTGCCCTCGGATGCGTTGGTGCTGTCGAGCAGGCTTTGGAGGGTGAGAACCTAAATGGCGATGCGGCAGGATCGCTGCAGCAGCCCTCTGTGCTGGTCGTGCTAGTCAGGAATGATGCGCGGGCCCGCTTGGTATCGCGGTAAGTTTCTTCTGCTATTAATGGGCCTTATGCGAGATTTGAAAAAACTCCAGCGCGCGCTGGTGACCCTAGTTTTCCTGGCCGTGCCCCTCGCGCTCGTCGGAATGTTTGTGCTGGTCCAACAAGAGTTCCAGCAGACCCGGTCCCTGAGGGCTTCGGTGGAGCAATCGGCCGCGGCGCGCCGCTACCTGGTGGAGGTGCTGTCCCAGCACCAGGACATCGAAAGCGGCCAGCGCGGTTTCGTCCTTACGGGCGACCGCGCCTTTCTCCAGCCCTATGACGACGGGCGCGCACGAGCCCGGCTGCTGTTGGCAAGCAGCCCTTCGCTAAGCGAGAGGGCCCCTGCTTTGGCGCTTGATCTGCGGCGACTGCACGATCTGTCGCGCGCCAAGATCGCCTTTGCCGACAAGACTGTTGCCCTGGTCGAGAACGGCGATCTGGCAGGCGCACGCGGAATGATTGCGGCAGGCGAAGGCAAGCGGCTGATGGATGCCTTGCGGACGACGATCGCGACCCTCGGTTCTCGGGAGGAGGCACATCTGGCGCAACTGACAAGCGCCCGCGACCACAACCGGATGATCCTGGAGCGGACTATCAATCTCACGCTGGGAGCGCTTGCGCTTATCCTGACGGCGCTAACTTACGTCATATGGCGCACCTTGCGGCACCGACAGGTAGCCATCCTCCGAGTGAAGGGGTTGAGCGACCGTCATCGCGCGATCCTAAACAGCGCGGTCGACGGCATGATGGTGCTCGACGAAATGGGGACCATACGCGAAGCCAACCCAAGCGTGAGTCGCCTGTTTGGCTACCGCAGCGATGATCTGGTCGGGATGCATAATACGGCGCTGATGGCCAATCCCCCCACGCTCGAGGACAGCAACGCATGGCTGCGATCCCTGGATTCGACCGGCGTCGGGTTCGGCGGGCGCCAGGATTTCATTGGCCGCCGCGCCGATGGCACCACTCTTGCGACGGATGTATCGGTTGCCCGCTTCGACGATGATGGCCGACCATGTTACGTCGCGGTGGTGCGCGACGTGACAGAGCGCAAGCGGATCGAGCAGATGAAGACCGAGTTCGTCTCGACCGTCAGCCATGAACTGCGCACGCCGCTGACGTCCATCGGCGGATCGCTGGGCCTGCTGGCGGCCGGCGCCGCGGGCCCGCTGGGGGACAAGGCAGCGCGCTTGGTGTCGATCGCGCACAGCAACTGCGAACGCCTCGTGCGCCTCATCAACGACATCCTCGACATCGAGAAGATCGAATCGGGCAAGATGCAGTTCGACCGAAGGCGGATGTCCCTTGGTCCGCTCGTCGAGCGGACGGTGGGGGCCAATGCGGCGTTTGGCGATGCGCACGCGGTCAGGATGCATACGCACATGCCGCCATGGCCGATCGCAGTGCTGGGCGATCCGGACCGGCTTGAGCAACTGCTCACCAATCTCCTCTCGAACGCCATCAAGCATTCGCCCGAAGGCGGAACGGTGGACGTGCGGGTCGAAGCGGCCGGCGGCACCGCGCGGATCGACGTGAGCGACCGCGGCGCGGGCGTTCCGGCCGACTTCCGCCACCGGATTTTCCGCAAGTTCGCGATGGCCGATAGCTCGGACAGCCGCGGGCGCGGCGGGACCGGTCTGGGTCTCGCCATCTCGCGCGAGATCGCCGAGCGGCACGATGGATCGATCAGCTTCATCGACCGGGAGGGCGGGGGGACGACTTTCTCCGTCGAGTTGCCGATGGCCGACTGCCTCGATGTCGCATCCGGCCCCGACCAGGACTCCCAACTTCCGGTGCTGCTCCATCTCGACGACGATCACGATTGCCTGTCGGTAATCGCGAGCGCGTTCGCCGGCCGAGCCTCGGTGGTCTCGGTATCCTCCGTCTCAGAGGCCAAGCGAGCGATCGCCGCCAAGACGTTCGCGGGCGTCATCGTCGATGTGGTCGTGCCGCCCCTAAGCGGGCTCGACCTGGTGCCCGACTTGCGCTCCGCCGCGCCCGGTCTGCCGATCGTGGTGTTCACCGCGCTGGACGATGCGCCACAGGCAGCCGAAGTCGACGCCGTGCTGGTCAAGGGCCGCACCTCGTTCTCCACCCTTGTTGAGACGATGATGGCCCTGGTGGGCCGCGCCGCACGGGAGGCTGCATGATCCGCGTCCTTTACGTCGACGACGAGCCGGACATCCGCGAAATTGCCGAAATGGCGCTGTCGCTCGATCCCGAGTTCGACGTGCGGGTCGCGGCGAGCGGCGCCGAGGCCCTCGCGCAGGCGGCGGAGTGGCAACCCGACCTGGTCCTGCTCGACGTCATGATGCCAGAGATGGACGGCCCGGCGGTGCTCACGCGTCTGCGGCAGGATCCGGCGACCGCCGCGATCCGCGTCGCCTTCGTCACCGCTCGCGCCCAGCGCAGCGAGATCCAGAACTTCATCACGCTCGACGCGGTCGGCGTGATCGCCAAGCCGTTCGATCCAATCACGCTCGCGGCGCAGGTCCGCACAATGCTGTGAGCGAGGCGCTCAAGGCCAAGCTCGCCGAGCTCGAGCGGCGGTTCGTAGAGCAGGCCGGCGAGCACCGCCAGGCAATCGCCGGCGCAGTGGCGACGGGTAACCGGCAGGATTTGGCCGAGCGCGCCCACAAGCTGGCCGGCATTGCCGGGATGTTTGGCCAGCCCGAAATCGGCGCAGCCGCACTGGCGCTGGAAGAGGTGGCCGACAGCGGCAGCGATCCGCAGCCGGCCGCCGCGCGCCTGATCGACCTCCTCGGAGCACTTTAACCGGCGCTCGCGCCGCCGAAGCCCTTGCGGGTCATCGTGCCCCAGCTCTGCTGCTTGCGCAGGAACTGCCACCAGCCCTGCAAGCGCCAGATGTTGGACAGCTGACGATAGCCGAAGTTCTCGATCACCGCGATCCCCGCCAGCACCGCGATGGCGCGCGCGTGCGGGAACCGCCGCAACTGGATTTCCTCGAGCACTAAGGTCGCGATGCTGACGAACACCCCGAAGGTGAAGGTCACCGCCAGGAAGGCGAGCAGCCACGGCAGGGCCAGCAGCCCGAGCCCATACAGCAGCGGCACCAACACATAGCCGAGCACCTCGACCAACGGCCCCAGGACATCCACCAGCAGGATCTGGCCGAAGCCGAGGAAGCCGATCCGGCCGTAGCGCGGATTGAAGCACATCGCCTTGTGCTTGGCGAAACACTCGAGCGCGCCACGTTGCCAGCGGCTGCGTTGCCGTCCGAGGACCGCGGCGTCCTCCGGACACTCTGTCCAGCACACGGGCTCCGCGATGAACTCAATGCGGTACGGCTGGCCGCGGTCACGCATGTAGCGGTGCAGCTTGAGCACCAGCTCCATGTCCTCGCCCACCGTCGCGTGGCTGTATCCGCCCACGTCGACCACGTACTGGCGCCGGAACAGCCCGAACGCTCCCGAGATAACGGTCAGCACCTGCATCTGGCCGAGCGCGAGCCGCGCCATCAGGAACGCTCGCAGGTATTCCATGATCTGCACGAGCGCCAGGAAGCTGCGCGGCAGGCGGACGTTGACGACCTGCCCGGAATCGATCTTGCAGCCGTTCGCAATGCGGATGGTCCCGCCGGCCGCGATCGTCAGCTCGGGCTCGTCGATGAACGGACGAACTACTCGCAGCAGGGCGTCGGGCTCCAGGATCGAATCCGCGTCGATGGCGCAGAACAGCTCCGTGCGGCAAGTGTTGATACCAGCGTTCAGCGCGTCGGCCTTGCCGCCGTTCTCCTTGTCGATAACCAGCAGGCGGGGTAGCGCCGGGCTGGCGTAGAAGCCCCGGATAGGTGCGTTTTGCATCCGGTCGTCCACGTAGCGCTGCACCGGCCGCAGGTCGAACGCCGCGATAACCCGTGCCAGCGTATCGTCCTTCGATCCGTCGTTGATCAGCAAGACCTCGAAATTGGGATATTGCAGCGCCAGCAGCGAGCGGACGCTCTCGACCACCGTTAGCCCTTCGTTGAACGCGGGCGCGAGCACGGAGATCGGCGGGGCCTGATCGGAATAGCGGCGCCAGAGGGTCGCGCCGCGCGGCACCGGCGGGCGGCTCAATAGCGCCGCGGCTGCGAAAGCCAGCTGTACGATATAGAAGCCGACCTGGAGCAACCCGGTAACGATGACGATGAGCGCGATCACCTCCGCGGTGCCGACCATCCACGGCGCGGCCCAGGCTGGCGCGGCGATCATGCGATGCTCCGTTCGGCGAGCGTCGCCTTCGCCGCACTGCGCGCAACGGGCGCGTCTCCCAAGGCCGCGTGGTGCAGAGCGAGCCGTCCTGTCGAACCAAGCCGGGCGAGCGCCTCGCCCGCGCGCAGGCGTACCCACCACTCGTCGTCGTCGAGCAGCACGGCGAGTTGGGGCACCGCGGCCTTCAGCGCCGAACGGGCGGCGGCTTCCGCGGCGGAAGCGCGCACACGCCAGTCCGGGCTATCGAGGCCGGCAAGAATCGCGCCGTGTCCTGCGGGGTGGCCGATCCGTCCCAGCGCGCGAAAGATGCGCGGGCGCAGTTCGCTTTCCTCGTCCGCCGCCTCGGACATCCACGCGACCAGCAGCGCGTGATCGACCGCGCCGCTTTCAGCCAGCGCATCTGTCGCCGCCAGCTTGACCGCGTCTGGCAACTCGAGGTCGTAGAGCAGCGCCTCGACCGCGTGCGGATCGGTGCGCGCCAAGTCGCGCATCAGCGAAACCGCGAGTAGCGAATGCTCCGTCGTGCCGATGCCCAGACGGCGGACCAGTTCGCCAACAGGCGGCGCACGTCCCTCGTGCGCGAGCGCAAGCGCCGCCCCCAGCCGCACATCGGGATTGCGATCGCCAAGCGCGACTTTGGCCACGGCTTCGGCGTGTTCGGGAAACAGGGCCAGCGCCTCAGCAGCGAGCAGCCTCTCCTGGGGCGCTCGCGCGCGCAGGCGGCGAACGAACTGGTCGGCAGCGCCCGCCGCCCTTGCCGCCGCAATGAGCGAGTCGCGATCGGACCCCCGGACGAGTTCCGCCAACTCGACCGTCAGCCCTGCGGCCACTTCGCGCGAGAGGCGTGTGCCGCCGATGCCGACCGTGTCACCGCGCAGCATGGCGGGCAACAGCATGCGCCGCATCGCCTCGCGCCGCCCGGCGCGGCGTCCTCCTACTCCGCGCGCCAGCAGCAGGCCGCCGACCGCCACCAGCGCCAGCGCGCACAGAAACAGCGAAAACTCCCACAGCGCCTGAAGCGTAGTGATCAAAAGCGCGCCTTCAGTCCCAGCCGCATCTCGGTTCGGTCAATCCCGGCATCGCGCCATTCGCGGCTCAGCGAGCCGGTGAGCGCAAACGGTTTGCCGAGCGGCGCTTCGAGCCCCCCAAACAGGCTCGTTACGCGGGTGACGATCCCCAAGTCGGTGTCCGGCCCATTGGCGGCGCCGACGAAAAGCCGCCAGCGGTCGGCCGGCACGTAGTCGCCGCGCAGCAGTCCGCCCACCTGCAACGGGCCGCCATCGGCAATCGTGCCGATGCCGCGTAACGTGATCCAGGCCCTTCCGCCGGGCAGGTATCGGGCGAGGCCGGGGTTTACCGTGACCACGTCCTGCAAGGGGAACCGTTGATAAGCGGCATCAAAGGTCAACACCGTCTCACGCGCGCTCGCCAGTCGCAGGTCGAACCCGCCGCCGACCTCGATCTCGGGACGAAAATCGGCCTTGGGCGTACCGCCCAGATGCGCGCGGAGCCACAGGTTATCGCTGGGGTGCAGGCCGATGCGGCCGCCCAACTCGACGTCTGTTAGCCCGAACCGGCGGTAGTGCCCGGCGTGTGCGCCCACGGTTATCCGTTCGCCGGCTGGTATCTCGATATCCAGCGCGACTTCGCTCCAGTCGCGCACCCCGGCGGATAGGTCGCTCAGTCCGCTGTCGAGCGCGACAAACCCGCGCCCTTGCGCCACAGATCCCTGCCGGCGCGCTGCGACCAGGCCGAGGCCATCGCGCGCATCGCGATAATCCGGTGCCTCGGCAAGCACCGCCGCGAAACCGGCCTCCGCGGCTTCGAGATTGCCGAGCGCGAGATCGACGTAGGCGAGCTGCAGGTGAGCATCGAGGTCATCGGGATGCGCCGCGAGCCATTGGCCGAGCAGCCGGCGGGCCTCGGCGGGATGGCCCGCCTGCCGCGCGGCGACGCCGGCCTCGTATGCGTTCCGCTCTTGCGCCGCGCCGGGCGCTGCCGCCAGCGCGATTGCGCCCGCCAAAGCCAGGGCGAGCATGTGAAAACGGCCCATCACTTTCTCTTTCCGGCGAGCAGGCGGGCAAGCCGGACGAGCAGCTCCTCGGGCAGGAACGGCTTTACCAGGTAGTCGTCGGCCCCCAGTTCGAGCGCGCCGATCACGTCGGCCTCGCCGCGCCGGGCGGTAAGCATTATGACCGGGGTTGCCGCATGGTCCGCGCTAGCACGCATCCGGCGGAGCACTTCGAGCCCGTCGTGGACCGGCATCATCATGTCCAGGACCACAGCCTGTGGATGAAACTCCTCCAGCTTGGCGAGCGCTTCGCGGCCATCGTGCGCGACGACCGTCTGGTAGCCCCGCGCGCCGAGTCTGAACTCGAGCAGCTCGGTCAGCAGCGGCTCGTCGTCAGCGATCAGGACCAGGGGAGAGGTTGTCATGCCGGCCGATTTATCGTGGGGCAGATGAGCGGTCGGTAAAGATTGGCATAATACATGACTCGAAAGGTCGTGGTCGATGGCTGAACTAGGCGCAAGGGCTGAAGGCGGTAGGAGGTTGGAAACTCGGGACGATTTCTGAGTTTTCGAGGGCGGCCGCGGGTTCAGGCGGTTTGCCATCTGCGCTAGTCTGGACGGACGACGGCTTTCGGGCAAAAATCGCATTCACTCCAATGGCCGAGATCGGATGCGAAGCAGTCATCGGAGGAGCGATTCGGCAGACCAATTCAACGGTCCGGGACTCACACCCTATTCGCCTACAGGGCCATGGGGCCACTATCGGGGCTTCAGTAAAAGCAGGCGTAAGATGTCTTAGTAAATTCAGATAGTTGGATTGCTATGGCGAGTCCTCTTCCGGGCACCATTGGTTCTTCCGCCGCGGTTCGCTGGCGGTCGACAAACCCCCTGTTTTCAGATGGAAAATCGCCAGTTTGATCGCTGGCATTCGCTGCGTTCTTTTCGATCTGAGGGCCTAGGGGCCTTTCTTTGCCTGAGGCCCCGACCGAAAATGGGTCAAAAATGCTGACTTCAGAAGGTGAGGCCCCCATGGCGTCGACCGATCTGTGGTTTCAGCGTCCCGAAAGCAGCCGGAACCCCCAAGCAGGCAGCGTGACTGTGTCGCCTGCGGCAATCGTCACTGGTTCACCGCTCGCGAAGTCCCTGTAACGGGACGCCGGCAAGGCATCGGCGAAGCGCGCGGTCACCGAGGTGTCCGACAGGTTGAACAGCGCCAGCACCTTGTCTTTCCCGCGCTGCCGTACCCAGGCCAGGACCTGCTGAGGCTTATCTGTTTCAACCTTCTGCATGACTGCGCCCCACTGTCCATTGTCGAGCGCGGGGTTGGCTTTACGGAAGGCGATCAGGCGCTCGAGAAGCGTTCCGTACGCGCAGCTTTTCGTCTTGCTCCAGTCGATGGGGTCTTTCTCGAAGAAGGCGAGCCGCCGTTCATTGCACGCCTCCATCCCGTTGTAGACCAGCGGGATGCCCTGGCCAGTGAAGGCCAGTGCAGTCATCGCCGGCAGCGCCGCGGCGTAATTCTCTGCGGTGGTGCCTTCCCACGCGTTGCTGTCGTGGTTCTCGATGTAGGTCATGCGCATGGACTGCCGCGGCCAAAGGCTCTCGTTCTCGGCGTAGTATCCATAGAAGCTCGTCGCATCGCCCTGGCCCTTGGCCACCTTGACCGAAGTGTTGTGCCAGTCCCAGGCGTACGTTGCGTCGAAGGCGGCGAAATGGAAGGCGGTTTGCTGCACTTCCCCGAGCATGAACACTGGGCGAATTTTCTCGAGCCGGGTGCGCATCGTCTCCCAGAAATCGAGTGGGATATAGCCGGCGACATCCGCTCTGAAGCCATCGACCTGAAAGTCGCGCACCCAGTGCTCCATCGCGCCGCCTACATGCGCGCGTACGCCGGGCTTCGACCAATCGAGGTCGATGATGTCGGACCAGTCCCACCACGGGGTGGGGCGGAAGTTGCCGTCCCACGTCTTTTCGTACCAATCGGGATGATCCTTCGCGAGGCGATTGTCCCACGCGGTGTGATTGGCCACGAGATCGAGGATGACGTGCAAGCCTTGCGCATGCGCCGCATCGATGAAGGCGTGCAAATCGGCCTCGGTGCCGAACTCGGGATTGACCGCGTAATAGTCCTGCACCGAGTATGGACTGCCGAGAGCTCCCTTGCGGTTCTCCATGCCGATCGGATGGATCGGCATGAGCCACAGGATGTCGACTCCCAGTGCCTTCAGCCGCGGCAACTGTGCCTGCGCCGCCCGGAATGTCCCTTCGGGCGTGAACTGGCGGGTGTTGATCTGGTAGAGCACGGCCTGCCGGGACCATTCGGGGTGGCTCAGTGTGACCTTGTCGACCGGCCGCCAAGGATCGCCGGGCATGGCCGAGGCGCTCGTCGCGCAACCCAGCAACGCGGCGAATACGAGCGCCTTAAACACAAGCCGCTCCCCCCGGGAGCGCGGCGCGCACCCGCAGCATGGCCGTCGCAGCGACCAGCCAGGAAGCGGCAGCGAACAGCATCGTCCACACCGGCTCTCCCGGGAAGAATGCGAGCATGATCGACCCCATCACCGTCGCCACGAGGAGCTGCGGGATCACGATGAAGACGTTGAAAAGCCCCATGTAGATGCCGAGCTTGGCTTGCGGCAGGCTTGAAGCGAGGATCGCATACGGCATCGCCAGGATGCTTGCCCAGGCGATGCCGATGCCGATTTCGGCCACCAGCAGCGCCTGGGCGTCGCGCACGAAGAAGAAGATGGCGTAGCCCGCAGCGCCGAGCACCAGACAGGCCGAGTGAGTGGTTACCGGCCCGAACCGGCGGCTCATCCAAGGCAGCAGCGCAAGCGCGGCAACCGCGGCAACGCCGTTGTAGACCGTGAACAGCACATTCACCCAGTTGGCACCCGCGTTGTAGGCGGCGCTCGAAGGGTCGGTGCTGCCGAAGACGTATTGCGTCACCACCGGCGTGGTGTTGATCCACATGATGAACAATGCGCTCCAGCTGAAGAACTGGACGACTGCGAGCCGCTTCATCACCGGCGGCATCCCGGAAAAGTCGCCGACGATACTCGACAGCATGTTCGCCGCGCGCCCCTGCTTGGCCATCGAGATCGCGACTGCGCTGAGAAGCCCGTAGAGCGCGAGAAGACCCCCGAGCAAATAGATCTCTTTCTGCAGGCCGAGCGCATCGACCGAAAGGGCAACCGCGAGCCCGGCGACGACCCACAGGAAGCTGCTCGCGTAGCCCTTGGCGGCGAGCGCGCGCAGCGGCTGGACCGTGTCTGGCCTCGCCTCACCGTCGAAAGCTGCCAATTCCTCGGGGCTGTATTCCTTTGTGGTGAGAACGGTCCACAGCACTGCCGCGAGCAGTGCTACCCCCCCAACCCAGAAGCTCCAGCGCACCGTTGCAGGCAGTGATCCCGTGGGCGCGACATTGGCGACGCCTAGGTGTTCCAGCACGAACGGGAAGATGGAACCCACCACCGCGCCCGCGCCAATGAAGGCGGTCTGTACCGCGTATCCGGCGGCATGCTGATCAGTGCCCAGCATGTCACCCACAAACGCCCGGAAGGGTTCCATCGAGATGTTCAGCGAGGCATCCAGCAGCCACAGCAGGGTCGCAGCGAAAATCAACGGCGCAGCCACGGAAGGCGCCAGCGGCATCAGGAAAAGCGCCATCGCGGAGAGCACCGCGCCGGTGAGAAAATACGGACGCCGCCGGCCCAGCCGGTTCCAGGTGCGGTCCGAAAGGTGGCCGATAATGGGCTGGACGATCAGCCCCGTCAGCGGCGCGGCGACCCACAGTGCGGGCAAGTCGTCTATCGAGGAGCCGAGCGTCTGGAACACCCGGCTCATGTTCGAATTCTGTAGCGCGAAGCCGATCTGGATGCCGAAAAAGCCGAAGCTGATGTTGCACAGGTGCGCAAACCCGAGGCGCGGCTTGTCCATTCAGCGATCCTTATCCCATGCAGCCCGGCGCACTCACGGCGCCTGGACGGGCTCACGGCTCGCAGAATAGGGGGCTGAACACAACACGCATACGAATGTGATCAGCCGCCGCTGCTGTTTCGAATGACCAGCTGGGTCGGAAGGGTGGCCGGCGGCCGGCGGTGGCCTTCCACTTGCGCGAGGAGGGTGTCGAGAAGCCGCTCGCCCGCGCCGCGCACGTCCTGCATGACCGTGGTGAGGGGCGGGTTCGCGAGGCTGGCCGCAGGAATGTCATCAAAGCCCACCACCGCGACATCGTCCGGTACGGTCCGTCCAGCCGTCGCCAGAGCCCGCATCGCGCCGATCGCGATCAGGTCGCTCGCGGCGAAAATGGCGTCGAACTCCGCTCCGCACGCCAGCAGTCGCCGGGCTGCCTCGAAACCGGCTTCCTCGGTCGTGATGGCATCGTGCTGAAGTGCCGCTTCCGAAGCAATTCCGGCATCGGTGAGCGCCGCGCACAGCCCAGCATAGCGGTCCGCGAATTCGGGGTAGTGCCCGTCGGCATGGCCGAGGAATGCAATCCGCCGACGCCCGTTGGCGAGCAGGTGCTCGCCTGCGAGGCGGCCGGCGCCGACGTTGTCGGACCCCACGGTCGTGCCGGTGAGATCGCTCGAGACCGAACCCCAGCGGGCGAAATGCGTGTTCTGCCGGTGCAGCTGCTCGAGCCGCTGTTCGTACAGGGTGTAGTCGCCGTAGCCGAGCAGGATCAGCCCGTCGGCACGATGGCTGTCCTGATACCGGACATGCCAATTGTCCTCCATCCGCTGGAACGAAACCAGCAAGTCAAGTCCGCGATTGGCGCAGGCCCGCGTGATCGACCCGAGCATCGCAAGGAAGAACGGGTTGATCATGCTCTCGTCGGGGGTGGGATCCTCGAACAGGAGCAATGCGATGGTATTTGCCCTCTGCGAGCGCAGCGAACTGGCGTTCTTGTCGACAGTGTAGTTGAGGTCCCGGGCAATCTGCTCGATGCGGGCGCGCGTGGCGGCGCTGACCGAACGGTCTCCGCGCAGCGCACGGCTGACCGTTGGCTGCGAGACGCCCGCCATAAAGGCGATGTCGAAGCTCGTCGGTTTCCCGGTCGGCGTACGACCCATTTGCCCTCCTTTGCCAAGCCTAGGCGCACGCATCCGGGTTGGCAAACGCCTGGGCGAGCGGGCGGGCCCGGGGGCCTTTGATGCAACCGGGCCACACCAGAGTATGCTGCGCTGCAACAACATACGTATGCCGGGTTTCGCCCGGCCCCCTGCCACCCGTATTGCGGGCGCCAAGTTCGCGAAAGGGCACAGCCTTTGCGCGCGTAAATGAGAAAAACGAGCCGTCGGGCACGGCTGGGGACTGGGAGAATAATCTGTGGCTTACCGCAAACTTCTTGCTGCCGGCATCAGCGGCACGGCATTGGCATTGTCGCTGACGCCGCAGATCGCGTTGGCGCAGGACTCGGCCGACACTACCGCGGCCGACGCCAACGCAAGCGAGACCGATGACGGGGCGATCGTCGTCACCGGCTTCCGCGCCTCCCTGGCGAGCGCCGTGAGCACGAAGAAGAAAGCGGACGCGGTTGTAGAATCGGTGTCGTCGGAAGATATCGGCAAGCTTCCCGACAACGGCATCGGGGAATCGATTGCCCGGCTTCCCGGCATTTCCGCGCAGCGCAACGCCGGACGCGCCAATATCATCTCGATCCGCGGTTTCGGCCCCGACTTCTCGACCACCACGCTCAACGGCCGCGAGCAGACGACCACCAACGACAGCCGCGCCGTCGAATTCGACCAGTTCCCGTCCGAAATTCTCGCCGGGGTCGATGTGTATAAATCGTCGCAAGCGAACCACACGGCGGGGGGCTTGGTCGGCAGCATCAACCTGCGGACCATTCGCCCGCTCGATTACGGCAAGCGCGTCTTCGCCGTCGGTGCGCGCGGGACATATGTCGATCAGAAGCTGCAGCCGGATTCGACCGACAAGGGCTACCGGGTCTATGGCACGTTCGTCGACCAGTTCGTCAACGACACGATCGGGGTCGCACTCGCGGCAGCCTATTCCGACGAACCTTACCAGACGCGCGATTGGAATGCCTGGGGCTACGGTGGTTACGGCCCCGACGTCTACGGCATGAATGGTATCAAGACCTGGTCGGAATCGGACAGCCTGAAGCGCCTCGGCCTGAACGGCACGGTCCAGCTCAGGGCATCCGATGCACTTATCGTGACCCTCGACGGGTTCTACTCGCATTTCGTCGACCGGATCGACCAGCGCGGTTTCGAGATGCCGTTCAACTGCGGCGGGTATTGCGGCGCCGATCGCATTGTCAGCTATACGGCGGATGAGCGCGGCCTCGTCACTTCCGCGACGATCCAGGGCACCCCGGTAATCGAGAACTACGCCAGCGACCGGGTGGCGGACAGCTACTCGTTCGGCGGCAATATCGCCTGGGACAACGACACCGGTCTGCGCGCCATGCTCGACGTCAACTGGTCGCGCACCAAGCGCACCGACGACCGGCTGGAAACGACTGCCGGTCTGCGGCGCGGCCGCAACGGGGCTGACGGCAAGTTCATCTACCCCCCGACGGCCACCGTTTCCTACTCGCTTACCAACCACGGGCCGGAATTCGTCAGCAACTACGACGGCGCCAGTTCGGCGCTGGTGCTGACCGACGTCGAAGGCTGGTCGGGTGCCACCAACCAGGCCGGGTACGACAAGGTCCGCCGCAGCACCGACGATCTGAAGGCGATCCGCGCCGAAGTGGAACAGGACATTGGCGGGTTCCTCAAGTCGGTCACCGTCGGTGTCGACCACACCTATCGCACGAAGTCGCTGACGCAGGACGAGGCATTCCTGATCCCGCCGGGCGGGGCAGATGGCGCGGTGATCCCCTCCGAACTGCTTCTCACGCCGATCAATCTCGACCGCGGTCTGGGCCCGATCCTGGCCTACGACCCGCGCACGCTTGTCGAGAACGGCGTGCTTAACTTCGTCGCCAACCCGTATGGCGCCTCGCAAGCGTTCGATATTACGGAGAACGTCTGGACCCCGTACGTCATGGGCAAGATCGACGCCCAGCTCGGCGAGAACGTTCTGACCGGCAACTTCGGCGTCCAGGCGGTGCACACCAGCTTGACGTCTCAAGGTGCAGTCAACCCGACGGTCAAGGATGGGTACTGGATGATCCTGCCCAGCGTGAACCTCGCGCTGCGCACCCCGTTCGACATGGTCATCCGCTTCGCCGCGTCCGAACAGATGATGCGCCCACGCATGAACCAGATGAACAACATCGTCTCGTTCGGATATGACCAGCAGCTCAAGACCTATATCGGCAGCGGCGGCAATCCGCTGCTGCGGCCCTACAAGGCCAAGGCGCTCGACCTGAACGTCGAGAAATACTTTGGTGGCACCGGCTACGTCGCCGTGCAGCTCTTCTGGAAGCACCTGGACAAGTATATCGACCCGAGCGGCATCGATTTCGCCTACGATTACTCTCCCTACCCCGTGCCGCCGGGCCAGGTGCCCGCCACGCCGATCGGCGTGTTCAACGGGCCGGTGAACACCAAGGGCGGCTACATCATGGGCACCGAATTTGCCGGGACCCTGCCGTTCGAGGTCATCAGCCCCTCGCTCGACGGCTTCGGCCTGACGGGCGGCCTTGGCATCACCTGGACCAAGGCGACTGACTACAAGGGCGATTCGACCGCCATTCCGGGCTATTCGAAGTACGTCGCCAGCCTGACCGCGTTCTACGAGAAGTACGGGTTCAACTTGCGCGGCAGCATGCGTTACCGTTCGGGCTTCCTGGGCGATTTCGCGCTGTTCAGTGGCGGGCTCGATCGCCAGCAGGTGCTCGCAGAGACCATCTACGACGCCCAGATCGGCTACGACTTCCAGGACGGCAGCGCGCTGCAGGGGCTTTCGCTCTACATCCAGGGTCAGAACCTGACTGACGAACGCTCGGCCACCGTGGCCGACGTTAACGGTGGCGCCTTCCCCGGTGCCTGGCTCAAGTACCAGGCTTACGGTCGCCGGTTCGTCGCCGGGTTCACCTACAAGTTCTGATGCGGCTGAAGCGGGCGCGGCTGGTTTGACCGGCCGGGCCCGCACCGCCATGACCCGAGGTCGCGTGAACACTTTCGATCCTATCCGATCCGGCCCGCTCGACATCGTGATCGCCGGTGGAGGGACGGCCGGCTGGATGGCCGCGGCGGTGCTATCCCGCTTCCTTGGTAACCACGCGACGATCACCCTCGTCGAATCGGACGAGATCGGCATCGTCGGAGTCGGCGAGGCGACGATTCCGCAGATCCACAACCTGCTCATCTCGCTCGGGCTCGATCAGGCCGAGTTCGTCCGCAAGACGGACGCCAGCTTCAAGCTGGGCATCGAATTCGCCGGCTGGACCAAGCCGGGCGACACTTACATCCACAGCTTCGGAACGGTCGGACGGGGAGCTGGACTGATCCCCTTTCGCCAGCTCTGGCTCCGCGGCCGCTCGCTGGGCGTATCCGGCGATTATGGCGACTACAGCCTCAATGCCGCCGCCGCGCACGCGGGGACGTTCGCTCTTAACGAGCCCGGCGCCGAACTCTCGTACGCATACCATTTTGACGCTGCTCAATTCGCGCCCCTTCTGCGTCGCTACGCCGAAGAGCGCGGGGTGCGTCGGGTCGAAGGCAAGATCGAGGCTGTAGAGCGCGATCCGACAAGCGGCGACATCCGCGCCCTTGTTCTCAACGGCGAGCGGCGCGTCCCCGGCAAGCTGTTCATCGACTGCACGGGCTTTCGCAGCCTGCTGCTCGGCGATTCGCTCGGTGTCCCTTATGTCGACTGGACGCAGTGGCTTCCGTGCGACACCGCGCTCGCGGTCCCGAGCGCGCCGGCCGAGGCGATCCGGCCGTATACCCAGTCGATGGCCCGGCCCGCCGGTTGGCAGTGGCGCATCCCGCTGCAGCACCGCACCGGCAATGGGCACGTCTTTTGCTCGCAGTTCATGGACGTCGAGCGGGCGCGCGAGCTGCTGCTCGATTCGCTTGAAACCGCACCGCTGGCTGACCCCCGGCCACTCCGCTTTACCTCAGGTCACCGGCGGGAGTTTTGGTCGCACAATTGCATCGCTCTGGGTCTTGCGGCGGGGTTCATGGAGCCGCTTGAATCGACGAGCATACATCTCGTCCAGTCGGGACTGTCGCGACTGCTCAGCCTGTTGCCGCGCGGCCCGGGCGAGCTTTCCCACGCCCGCGCCACGTTCAACCGCCTATCGAACAGCGAATGGCGGCGGATCCGCGACTTCATCGTGCTGCACTATGTGGCCAACGGGCGCGAAGGAGAGCCGTTCTGGGACCACTGCCGCCGGATGGACGTGCCCGACACGTTAAAGGAAAAGATCGCCCTGTTCGAAGAGGCCGGCCTGTTCGTGCGCGAGGAAGACGAGCTGTTCCTCGACGATAGCTGGGCGCAGGTAATGCTGGGCCAGGGCATAATGCCGCGTACCTGGTCCCCGCTGGCCGACAACGTACCCGCCGAGGACATCGGTCCCTTTTTGCATAGCTTGGCCAAGGCCTGCCGCACCAAGGCGAGCGCGTTGCCCGCCCATCGCCAGGCGATCGCGCGGCTGGCGGGCGCGTCGGCGGAACTCTCATGATGAAGACGATCCTGTCCGCAGCGCTGTTCGCGCTCTCCGTCCCCACCGTCGCCAACGCCCAGAAAGCGCCCGCGCCAGCCTCCGACACCGGGAACTACCGTGAGCGCGCGCCATCGGACGAGGTAATCTACTTCGTGCTGCCCGACCGGTTCGCCAACGGCGATCCGACCAACGACCGGGGGCACCTCAAGGGCGATCGCCTCGCCACCGGTTACGATCCAACCGCCACCGGCTTCTATCACGGCGGCGATCTGAAGGGCCTGACCGGCAAGCTCGATTATCTGCAGGACTTGGGCGTGACCGCCATCTGGTTCGCGCCGATCTTCAAGAACAAGCCGGTTCAGGGCCCGAAGGATGATGAGAGCGCGGGATATCACGGCTACTGGGTGACCGACTTTACCCGGCCCGATCCGCATTTCGGCACCGCGGCCGAGTTCAAGACCTTCGTGGATGCCGCGCACGCGCGGGGGATGAAGGTCTACATGGACATCATCACCAATCACACCGCGGACGTCATTAAGTACGCGGAGGGCGACGCCAACGGCTACAAGTATCGCTCGAAGGGCGATTACCCCTATTCGCGTTCGGGCGGCGTCTCGGGCAGGCCGATCAACCCCGGGTTCCTCGGCGACGAGGATTCGAGGCCGTCCAACTTCGCCCGTCTCGTGGATCCTGCCTACGCCTACACCCCGGTGATCCCGCGCGCGGAACGGACCGCCAAGGTTCCCGCCTGGCTCAACGACCCCGCGTACTATCACAACCGCGGGGACAGCACGTTCACCGGCGAGAGCAGCCGGTTCGGCGATTTCGCCGGTCTCGACGATCTGTTCACCGAACATCCCCGGGTGCGGCAGGGCATGATCGACATCTACGGTCGCTGGATCGACGAGTACGGGATCGACGGCTTCCGTATCGATACCGCGCGCCATGTCGATCCCGGCTTTTGGCAAGCCTTCGTCCCCGCGATCCTCGATCGTGCGAACAAGCGGGGCATTTCCAACTTCACGCTGTTCGGCGAGATTTACCGCGACGTGCCTGACAACGGTTACATCGCACAGTACACCCGGCGCGATGGATTGCCGGCGGTTTTAGATTTCGCGTTCCAGGCGGCGATGCGCGATGTGCTCGGGCGTGGCAAGGGCACCAATGTGCTCGCCGAACTGTTCGCTGGCGATGTCCTGTACGAAGGCGGCGAGCCGGCCGCGTTGAACCTGCCGACATTCCTCGGCAACCACGACATGGGGCGTTTGTCCACCCTGCTCAAGGCTGACAAGCCCGACATCGCGCAGGACGAACTGCTGCAGCGGGTGATGCTCGGCCATGCGATGCTGCTGACGCTACGCGGTGCGCCGGTAATCTATTATGGGGACGAGCAGGGCTTTGTTGGCGACGGCGGCGACCAGGCAGCGCGCGAGGACATGTTCCCGTCGCAGGTCGCTTCCTACAACGACAACGCACTGATCGGGACAAGCAAGCCTGCTGGAGGGCCCAGCTTCGGTCAGGCCAATCCCTTGTTCCTCCTCATCGCCGAGCTGGCGCGCGTCCGCCGGGAGAACCCGGCACTGACCAGCGGCCTTCAGATCATCCGCCACTACGAGCAGGGGCCCGGAATCTTCGCGGTGACCCGCACCGATTCAGCCAGCGGTCAAAGCATCCTTCTCGTATTCAACACCGCCGCCGACCCGCACCGGGCCAACGTGGCGATCGATTACACCACGCGCGGCCTTACGGCTCTGGCGGGCGAGTGCCCGGCCTCGGTAAGGGCACCCGGCAGTGTTGCAGTCGCCCTGCCGGCTTTCGGCTACGCCGTATGCCGCCTGGAGGAAGCCGCGCAGTGAACGAGCAGACCCTCGTGAACGCGGCGGCAACAACCGATCCGGGACGGTGGTGGCGAGGCGCGGCGGTCTACCAGATCTATCCGCGCAGCTTCATGGATTCGAACGGCGACGGCGTCGGCGATCTGCCGGGCATCACCAGCCGCCTCGATCACGTGGCATCTCTCGGGGTCGATGCGATCTGGCTCAGCCCCTTCTTCACCAGCCCGATGCGGGACTTCGGCTACGACGTGGCGGATTATTGCGATGTCGATCCGATCTTCGGCACGCTGGCCGACTTCGATGCACTGGTCGCGCGGGCGCATGCGCTCGGGCTGAAGGTCCTCATCGACCAGGTTTATTCGCACACCTCGGACGAACATCCGTGGTTTGCAGAGAGCCGCTCGGACAGAACCAATCCGAAGAACGACTGGTATGTCTGGGCGGAAGCCAAGCCCGACGGGTCGCCGCCGTCCAATTGGCAATCCGTGTTCGGGGGTCCCGCGTGGACGTGGGACGCCCGGCGCGGACAATATTACCTGCACAACTTCCTCGGGAGCCAACCGCAACTCAACGTGCACAACGCCGCCGTGCAGGACGCGGTGCTGAAAGTGGCCCGTTTCTGGCTCGATCGCGGAGTTGATGGGTTCCGGATCGACGCGCTCAACTTTGCGATGCACGACCCACAACTGCGCGACAATCCACCCGCCCCGCCCACCGACCGCCGGCGCACGCGACCGTTCGATTTCCAGCGCCGAATCCACAACCAGTCACACCCTGACATACCGCAGTTCGTCGAGCGCATTCGCGCGCTGACCAACGAATACGACGCGATCTTCACCGTAGCCGAAGTCGGCGGTGAAGAGGCCGAGGCCGAAATGAAGGCATTTACGCAAGGCCAAGCTCGCCTCAATTCGGCGTACAGTTTCAACTTCCTCTACGCCGAGCGCCTCACCCCTGGCCTAGTCTGCGCAGCACTCGCCGAGTGGCCCGATGCGCCGGGCATGGGCTGGCCGAGCTGGGCGTTCGAGAACCACGATGCCCCGCGCGCGCTCAGCCGCTGGTGGAGTGCCGAGCAGCGCGAGCGTGCCGCGCGGATGAAGATGCTGCTGCTGATGTGCCTGCGCGGCAATGTCATCATCTACCAAGGCGAGGAGCTCGGCCTCACCCAAGTCGACATCCCGTTCGAACAGCTCCATGATCCCGAGGCGATCGCCAACTGGCCGCTTACTTTGAGCCGCGACGGCGCGCGCACCCCCATGCCGTGGACCGCGGACGCGGCCGATTTCGGCTTCGGCTCAACCGAGCCGTGGCTCCCTCTCGGTGCAGAGAACGCGGCGCGCGCGGTCGATCGGCAGAACGCCGACCAGAATTCACTGCTTTCGCACACCCGCAAGGTGCTTCGCCTGCGCAAAGCACACCCGGCGCTGCACCACGGCACGGTCTCTCTATGCACGGCGGAAGGCGACGGTCTCACGCTCGAACGCGTCGCCGATGGTGAAACCGTGCGCTGCCTGTTCAACTTAGGCGCCGGGACGATTGTGCTCGATGGAGGCAACGACGGTCGCGTGCTCGCCGCGGTGAATGGCGCCACTGCCAAACGCCTGCCGCCGTTCGGCGCGCTCGTGCTGGAGATTGCCACGTGAAGCTGTTCGCCGCTGTCGCCGCCGCCGCCGCGATTCTTGCCGTGCCGGCGATGGCGCAGACCACCCCTGCGGTTGTCGCCGCCACCTCGCCCGACGGAAGCATCGCGCTCAGCGTCTCGACCGACAACGATGGGCGGCCGACCTGGTCGCTCAGCCGCAAGGGCAGGCTGCTGATCGCCCCTTCGAAACTCGGCTTCCTGCTGGCTGATGCAATGCCGTTCCAGCGCGGGTTCGCGATCGCCGGCTCTGAAACGGCCGCGGCCGACAGCCGCTGGGAGCAGCCCTGGGGCGAGCGCCGCTTCGTGCGCGACCGTCACAACGCCGTGACGGTTCATTTCCGTCAATCGGCGGACTGGGGCGGGCACCTGATGGACGTCACCTTCCGCCTGTTCGACGACGGGATCGGCTTCCGCTACGAAATCCCCCAGCAAGCCAGCCTGTCGACGATGAACATCGCTGACGAGTTGACCGAGTTCGACCTCGTCCCGCGCGGCACCGCCTGGTGGATTCCGGCGGGCGAGTGGAACCGCTACGAGCAGGTCTACCAGAAGACGCCGATCGACGCGGTTTCGACAGCGCATACGCCGATCACCATGAGGCTCGACGACGGGACGCACCTCTCCTTTCACGAGGCGGCTCTGGTCGATTACTCCGGCTACTGGCTCAAGCGCGCGAGCGGCGGCCTGTTCCGCACCACGCTTTCCCCCGCCGCCGAAGGGCCGCGCGTCAGCCGCAAGCTGCCTTTCAACACCCCCTGGCGCACTATCCGCATCTCCGACAATGCAGCCGGGCTCGTCGAAAGCGATCTCGAGCTCAACCTGAACGAGCCCAATAAACTGGGCGATGTGTCTTGGTTCAAGCCGATCAAGTACGTCGGCATCTGGTGGGGCATGATCTCCGGCAAGTGGAGCTGGGCCGAAGGGCCCGAGCACGGCGCCACCACCGCGCGCGCCCGGGAGACGATCGACTTCGCCGCCAGGCACGGCTTCGGCGGAGTGCTGATCGAAGGCTGGGACAAGGGCTGGAACGGCAACTGGTTCGGCCACGGACAGGACTTCAGTTTCACCGAGGCGACCCCCGATTTCGACCTCGCCGCGGTGGCCGGGTACGCCAAGAAGAAGAACATCCAGCTGATCGGTCACAACGAGACCGGCGGCAACATCGCCAATTACGAAGCGCAGCTGGAAGACGCCTTCCGGCTTTACCAGTCGCTAGGGATGAACTCGGTCAAGACCGGCTACGTTGCCGACGCGGGCGGCATCATCGCGCCCGGCGACACGCCCGGCTCCATGCGCATGGAATGGCACGACGGCCAGCGCAGCGTCCAGCATCACCTGAAGGTGGTGGAGACCGCGGCGAAATACCACATCGCAATCAACGCGCACGAACCGGTCAAGGACACCGGGCTCCGGCGCACATATCCCAACTGGATCGATCGCGAAGGCGCGCGCGGAATGGAATACAACGCGTGGGCAAAGTTCGGCAACGGGCCGAGCCATGAGCCGACGCTGGTCTACACCCGCCTGCTGTCGGGGCCGATGGACTACACACCTGGCGTGTTGAGCCTCGAAGGATCGAACGGCAATGAGCTTGCCTCCACGCTCGGTAAGCAGCTTGGCTTGTACCTGGCGATCTATTCGCCGATCCAGATGGTCGCCGACTTCCCGGAGAAGCTGGCGCTGTACCCGCGGGAACTCGATTTCATCAGCCGCGTGCCCGCCGACTGGGCGGAGAGTCACCTGGTCGACGGAACCGTGGGAGAGTATGCGATCTTCGCGCGAAAGGACCGGAACTCAGCCAATTGGTATGTCGGCGGGATCAACGACGCGACCGCGCGGACTTCGAGTGTGACGCTCTCCTTCCTCGAACCCGGCCGCCCGTACACCGCCACGATCTACCGCGATGGCGATGGCGCCGATGGGCTGGGTGCGCAGGACCTCAAGCACCGCATCGCGATCGAGACGCGCACGATGCGCAAGGGTGATGTGCTTACGACCTGGATGGCCCCGGCCGGCGGCTACGCGGTCGAGCTGAAGCCCGGCAAATGATCGTGCGCCTGATCGCGCTGGCCCTGCTCCTTGCCACGTGCGGCTGTGCGACCCTGCCGCCCGCGCCCGCTGCTCCCGCGCGCACGGTCGAGTGGGAGCAGCTCCAAGCGCCGGGCCTGCCCGAGCACCACGTGACGGTCTGGCTTCCCCCGGGTTACGACGCCAGCGGCGGCCCTTACCCCGTGCTCTACATGTGGGACGGGCAGAACCTGTTCGACCCCGCCAAGACGCAATACGGCAAGGCCTGGATGGTCGACCGTGTGCTCACCGACATGGTGGCGAAGGGTAGGGCCAAACCGCACATCGTCGTCGGCATATGGTCGCCGGTGGGCCTCGACCGCTACCGGCACTATTTGCCGCAACCGGCCGCCGCCGGGGCAGCTGGCGAGGTGGCTGCCGATGTCGCGCGCATGGCAGGCGGCCCGGTAGCCTCGGCCCAGGAACTGGAGTGGGTTGCCGACGTCCTCAAGCCGCGCGTCGATGCCGCCTTTCGCACCCGTACGGCTGCCCGCGACACCACCATCATCGGCTCCAGCATGGGCGGCGTGATGGCCTGCTACGCGATCGTCGCCCGGCCCGACATATTCGGACGCGCCGGCTGCGTGAGCGCTCACTGGCCGGTCGCCGATCCGGATCTCGCCGAGAAGCATCGCACCGAGATCCTCGCCACGTGGCGAACCTGGCTCGCCCGCGATCTCGGCCAGCCGCAGGGGCGCCGGATCTGGCTTGACCATGGCACCGCGACGCTGGATGCCTATTACGGCCCGTGGCAGGACGCGATCGCGCAGGATCTGACCGACCTTGGCTGGATCGAAGGCCGCGATTTTACAGCGCGAACCTACCCTGGCGCCGAGCACGACGAGATTTACTGGAACCAGCGCTTGCCCGAAATGCTCGCCTGGCTCTGGCGATGACCGCCTGCGGGGCGATCCACCAGATTGCCGTCTGGGTCGCTGGCTGGCGCGGGCTGCCATGGGCTTGTCGAGGGCTCGAGGCGCGCATACAGATTTTGGATGATAGCGTTATCAGAACAGGCCCGCGGAGTGCGGAAGCGGACGGCAGCGTTTTGGGGCGGATCGGCGGCCATTTCGCTGGGTGTGCTTCTGCACCTGCCAATGTTGGCGATGGCGCACCGCATGGGCAATCACCTCGTCGGAATGGCCATGGACGGCGGAATGCTCGCAGGCATGGGCTTGATCGCCGTGGGCGCGGTGCTGGCAACCTATGGCGCGCTGCCCGCTCGCAGGCCCATTCACGGCGACCTTGCGCGCACGAGCTTCGAAGCGCCCGATAGGACGCCTCTCAATCGATGGCACGCGGCCACGGTTGCAGTGCTGATACTGGGCCTGGTCATCGACGTGATGAAGCCGGCCACACTCGGGTTCGTGCTGCCTGGCCTGACTGCCGAATATGGCATCTCGCAAAGCCAGGCCGCATGGTTGCCGACCGTCGCGCTATTGGGCACGACGATCGGCTCTTTCCTCTGGGGCTGGATCGCCGATGCCTTCGGACGGCGGGTGGCGATCATGCTGTCCACCATCCTGTTCGCCGCGACCGCGATCTGCGGCGCGATGCCGGCGTTCGGCTGGAATCTTGTGATGTGCTTCCTGATGGGCGCGTCCGCGGGCGGAATGTTGCCGGTGGTATACGCTTTGCTTGCCGAGATCATGCCGCCCCGGCACCGCTCATGGGTGCTCGTTCTCGTCGGCGGCACCGGCTTGATTGGCGGCTACCTCGCGGCAAGTGGCGCGGCACTCCTGATCGAACCGATATTCGGATGGCGGGCGTTGTGGCTCCAGGGTTTTCCGACGGCGCTGCTCTTGCTTGCGCTTAGCCGCATGATCCCCGAATCGCCTCGTTTCCTGGACGAGGAGGGGCGCCTGGAGGAGCTTGCGGATCTCGAGCGCAAGTTCGGTCTCCAGCCAGTTCCCCGCCCCGTGGCGGAGGCGCACACGGGCGCTTCCCATGAGCCGGGACACCGCTATTTGATCACTGCGCTCGTGATAGCGGCGCTTTGCTGGAGCCTCGTCAATTTCGGTCTGCTACTATGGCTTCCGACGGATCTTGCCACGCGCGGTTATAGCGTCGAGGTAGCGAGTGGCATTCTTGCCCGATCGTCGCTCCTGGCCTTGCCCACGATTGCACTTGCCGCTTGGCTGTATGCGCAGGTCAGCAGCAAGTGGACCCTTGTTGCGATGATCGTCTTGACGGCGGCGGGATTGGTGGGCGCGTTGCTGCCGGCCCCGTGGCTGTCGCAGGAACCTGTCCTTGTAGCGGTCATCGCGGTCCTGATCGTCGGCACCAACGGGACGATCGCGGTACTGCTCCCTTATACTGCGGAGAACTATCCGCTGGGCATGCGCGGTCGCGCGACTGGACTGGTGGCGGGCAGCAGCAAGTTCGGCGGCGTCGGAGTCCAATTGGCGGCCCTTGCCGGCTTCATCCCCACTCTGGTTGGAGCCGCTGCCGTATTGATTGTGCCGGCGGCCGTCTCTGCGGGAATGATTGCTTGGGCGGGACGGGAAACCCGCGGCCGGAGCTTACGAGAGCTCGAAGCGGAATAAGCCGGGCTCTGGCCTCGGGGTCATCTTACGCGCCGGATTGCGAGGATAAGCCCTGCGGAAAGCAGCGCGGCCACGGCCGAACCCGAAAAGAACAGCTCGATACGGCTACCTGTCATATCCATCCGCAGCGAAGCGAGCGCGATCGCCGGGGCGACTACCGCCGGGATCGTGTTGGCCAGGTTCATCAATCCGAGCAGGGCTCCCCGCCTCGAGCTTGGGCCGATGAGCTGCGCTACCAGCGCCAGGTCGATGGCGAGGAAACCGGACAGGGCGAGTTGAAACAGCGCATAGGCCCCCAGGAAAACCGGCCAAGCCGTCCCGGCGCCCAACAGCGCAAGGCAGGTTGCCACCCCGGCTGCAGCCACCGCTAGCGGCCAGCGACGGGCGCCGATCCGGTCGGATAAGCGCCCAGCTGCTACGGCGCCGACGATCGCCACGGCACTCGCTGCGAGCGAGAGCACGGCGATCGCCCCGCTCGCGCTGCGCCCGCCCGCCCAGTTCCCATCGCTCTGGACGTTGTGGGAAATCAACAGGAACAGGAACCCGATCACGAACGCCGAACCCAGCTGAACGAGGAAGCGCGCCATCCACGCCAACGCAAAGTCGCGGCCGATGGAAAGCGCCGATCCGCCGGTCGGGCAGGGCAGATCCGAGGATTCTCCCGGGGCGGGGCGAAAGTTCCACAAGAGCAGCAATGGTGCGATGCTGGCGGCGGCCAGGATGCCGTTGGCGATGAACGCCGATGGCGGAGCCTGCGGAAACTGCCATGCCAACAACGCGGTCGCCGCGGACGACAGCGGCAGGGCTGCATTCAGCATTCCTGCGACGGTGCCCTTCGATGCATCCGGGGTATAATCGGCCAGCAGCGTTCCCAGTGGAGCGAACGTGAGGTTGAGCGCGAATTGAAAGAACACCAGTGCGCCGGCGAGCCGGGGAACTGTGTCGGCCAGCCCAAGAATGACGAAGCTGGCGAAAAGAGCCATGACCCCGAACGCGATTATTCCCCGACGATCCCCGTAGGCGGCGAACCAACGGTCGCCCAGGTATCCGCCGGCCACGTGCGCCACGCTGGCCACGATGGCCCCGCCGAGGAGCAGCCAGCTCAGCACGATAGCCGACTGGGGACCCGCAATCGCTTCCACCCTCCGTGGCAGCAGGAACACCAGCAGCGGCATGAAGGCAATGTGAGTGCCAAGATAGGCGAGTGGAAACGTCCAGGCCTCCCGCGAGCGCCCCTGCGCGCCCCGCCCGCTCATGAACGTGGTGCCGGCGCCGGGTCGCCAGGGCGGATGGAGCTGCGTGAAATCAGACGTCCGCGGGGCAATAGGCCTTCACGAACTGTTCGTGGGCGGGCATTGCGTTGACCATGTAGCGGATCGACTGCTCGATACCGTCGATCTCGCGCTTGAGGTCGCTGCCACCCAACCGGTCAGTCATCGGGTTGTGCCCCTCCATCGCGATCCCCTGGCCCATCATCACGGCCGCCCAACTGGTTTCGGTGAATAGCTCGTCTTCCTCACGGAACACCTGCCCTGTCTGACGGAACAGTTCGATTTTTTCCTCGAGGGTGTCCGGAATGCTCATGTTGCGACAGTAATCCCAGAACGGCGAATCGTCACGCGATGTCGCCTTGTAATGCAGGATGATGAAGTCCCTGATCCGGTCATACTCTCGCCCGCTCAGGCGATTGAACGCATTCTCCTGCGTCGGCGTGATTCCATCCAGCGACAAGACCGAGACGAGCTTGGTGATGGCGGTATTGACCAGGTGGATGGAGGTCGATTCCAGCGGCTCCATGAATCCGGCCGCAAGGCCAATGGCCACAACGTTGCGGTTCCAGAACTTTTTGCGCCGTCCACTGACGAAACGCAGGAAATTCGGATCCGCCAACGGCTTTCCTGCGAGGTTCGCCAGCAGGATGTCGAGCGCTTCCTGGTTCTCCATGAACTCGGCACAATAGACGTGGCCGTTGCCGTTGCGGTGCTGGAGCGGGACCTGCCACTGCCAGCCCGCGCTCCAGGCGGTCGAGCGAGTGTACGGCGCCGGCGGGCTGCCATCGTCGCGGTTGCACGGGATCGCCACGGCGCGATTGCAGGGGAGCCAGTGGCTCCAATCCTCATATCCCGTCTCGAGCGCCTGCTCGATGAGCAGGCCGCGAAATCCCGAGCAGTCCACGAACAGGTCGCCATCGATGTGTTGGCCGTCGTTCATCGTCACTGAACGCACGAACCCGCTCTCGCCGTCGAGCGCCACGTCCACGACCATTCCTTCGCGCCGCACGACACCGCGCACCTCCGCATATTTGCGCAGGAGTGCGGCATAGCGTCCGGCGTCGATGTGATAGGCATAGTTGATCGGCGGAAGATCGGCCGGGTGATCGTCGGCCGTGCGGGCGAACCGCTGGAACATTGCCGCCATTGTTTCGGCATTGAACACCTGGATCGGACGCGGATCGCCCTCGCTCCGCAGCTTGTGCCACACGTGGTGGAAGGAGATGCCGTCGATTTCGTAGCCGTACGCACCGAACGGATGAAAGTAGTTATGGCCCTGCTTGCCCCAGTTCACGAACTGAATGCCGAGCTTGAAAGTGCCCTTGGACGCCGCGAGCATCTCGCGCTCGTCGATTTCCAGGAGCTTGTTGAACTGGACAAACGGCGGGATGGTCGCTTCGCCCACGCCGATCGTGCCGATCTGCTCCGATTCGATCAGCTCGATGGAGAGGTCGTGCCCCGCCTTCAGTCGCGATAGTGCGGCGGCTGCCATCCACCCCGCCGTACCGCCGCCGACGATCACAATGCGTCTAATAGCCATGGTCAGGACCCTGCATGTTCGGGCGCGCCATGACTACTGTCGGCCGCCTATGTGAACGATCATATTCTCGCTTGTGAACGCTAACAAGAGCGGATATGTCGGGGGCAATCTGGGGCGAAAAGCTAAATCCGCCACCAGTCATCAGGGGAGGGTAGATTGGCGGTACGCAGCGCGAGTTTCGTCGTTGGTTCACGGCGCATCCGGGTATTGAGCGCCGCGTCTGCCATTGCAATGGCTGCGGTACTCGGCGGCCCCGTCATGGCGCAGGAAGCCGACCAGGTCGATGACCCTAACCAGGCAAAGCAGTCAACCACGGGGACGGTTGAGGCCAGCACAAACGAGACGGACAATGGAGACGATGGCGAGATAGTCGTCTCCGGCTTCCGCGCCTCGCTCGAATCCGCGCAGGGCATCAAGAGAGACGCCGACACCGTAGTCGACGTGATCACGGCCGAGGACATCGGCGCTCTTCCTGATCGCTCGGTCGCCGAGGCGCTCCAGCGCGTGCCTGGCGTGAACGTCAGCCGTTTCGAGCAGCGCGACGACCCCGACCGGTTCTCGGTCGAGGGTTCGGGAGTCATCATCCGGGGCTTGCCCTTCGTCCGCTCTGAGCTGAACGGGCGCGACATCTTCTCGGCGAACGGCGGACGCGAGTTGTCGTTCAATGACGTGTCGCCCGAGTTGCTCGGCCGCATCGAGGTGTTCAAGAACGTCACCGCCGACATGATCGAAGGCGGCATTTCCGGTACGGTCAACCTGGTCACCCGCAAGCCGCTCGACAGGCGCGGTCTGCATATCGCGGGCACGGCGGAAGCCAACTACGGCGATCTTGCCAGGAAGTGGTCGCCGGGCTTCTCGGTGCTCGCTTCAAACACCTTCGACACTTCGATCGGCACGTTCGGTATCCAGCTGGCCTATGCGCAATCGGAACTGCGCACCCGAACCGATGCCTCGCAGATTACCGATCCGTGCTATCGCCAGCCGTCCCTTGATGGGCCGTGCCTGCGCATCCAGCCGGTCGGCTCTGGCGGGATTTCGGGCGACTTCAATTTCGATCCGGATAATTTCCCGCCGGCCGGATCGGTCATTGTCCCCAAGGGCGCCGGCGTGCGCACGACCGATCTCGAGCGTGACCGGAAGGCCTATTCGGGTGTCCTTCAGTGGGAGAGCCTCGACGGCAGCGCGAAGGTCACCGCCGAATATTTGCGCGCGGAGACCGACGCGCGGCTGAACGAGCACGCGATCCTCGCGCTCGTCAACGACGACGGGCTGTTCCCTATTCCCGCGGACACCTGGACCTTCGACGACAACGGAATTTTCCAGACCGGCACCCTGACGCAGGCGCAGCCGTTCAACGGCGGCCGCGGCATCCCTACCGAAATCCTCCGCTTCCAGCGCGAAGACGCCGCGTGGACGCAGGACATGTCGCTGCGGATCGAGCTCTCACCGACCGACCGGCTGCACTTCAATGCCGAGGTCCAGTACATCGACTCTGACCGGACCGAGCAGGGCCTGATCTCGGCCATGCAAACCTATACCGACGTCAAGATCGATGCTTCGGGCAACACCCCCATCGTACAGTTCCTGCAGCCGTCGACCACGGATTCTCCGGCAGGCTACTTCAACGATCCCAGCAAGACGTTTTACTGGTTCCTGATCGACAACCAGGTGCACAACGAAGGGGACCTCCTGACGGTTCGGGCCGACGGGCACTACGACCTGTCCGACACGGGATTCCTCCGCTCGGTAAGTTTCGGTGCGCGCTGGGGCGATCGGAACCGGGTCACGCGCAATGCCAATTTCTCCAATTGGGGCAACCTCGGTGCGCCATGGACCGGGCGTGGCGGCAACTGGAACTGTGCAGACTTCCAGGCCTTCGGTTGCGGCGGCGCCTACGTCGCCGATTTCCCGAACTATGCGCAGGTCCAGAACCCGTTCGGAAACGATTTCCAGCGTGGCGCGGTGCCAGTTCCCCTTGGTAACGGTTCTGCGTTCTTCTTCGGCGGCGACGACCAGGTTGCCGAGTACCTCAGCGGCCTCACGCAACAGCAGGCCGACGAGATCACTGCGTTCACCCTGACTCCCAATGCATGGCACCAGATTTCCGATCGCGGCAACGTGGTGCCTGGCCTGCCTTGGACACCGGGTGAGATCAACCAGGTGCGCGAAAGCACAAATGCCGCCTATCTGAAGGTCGATTTCGGCAGCGAATTCGGCAACGGGATGGAACTTAGCGGCAACATCGGGCTGCGCTATGCCGAGACCGAGTACAAGACCGGCGGCCAGATCGCCTATCCGGATCCCACTTTCTTCGACAAGGACAACAACGGGACCGTCACCCAGGAGGAAATCGCCGCATCGTGCGCAACAGTTCAGCCTGGGCAGGCGGCACCGGGCTACTGCAGCTTGTCGCCCGCGCGCCAGGCCGAGTTCGCAGAGGTGTTCACCGGCGAGGTCGTGCCCGACAATTCCAACATCACGTTCCATAACTGGCTGCCAAGCTTCAACGCGAAGCTTGATGTCGGGAATGGACTGCTGTTCCGGGTAGCGGCGTCCAAGGCCATCTCCCGTCCCGACATGAACGCCTTCGCGACCGGCGGACAAATCTTCGAAAACACCGGAAACCTGCTGGCCGGGGGTACGCTCGCCACAGGCCCGCTGTTCCAGGTATTCACGGGCAACCGGCTCCTGCGACCGATCCAGTCATGGAACTATGACCTTTCGGTCGAGTGGTATTTCGACCGCGTTGGTTCGATCACGGTCGCGGGTTTCTACAAGGATCTCAAGAGCCTGGTTAACTTCGGGCAGCAGGTTCGCACCTTCACCAGCCCGAGCGGCGTCACCACCGAGGTGGCCGTAAACGGGCCCGTCAATGTCGACGAAGGCAAGATCAAGGGAGTTGAACTCGCCTATCAGCAGACGTGGGACTTCCTGCCTGGTCCGCTTTCCGGTCTGGGTGGCCAGTTCACCTATACCTACGTCGATTCCGACCTCGGCAACTCTACGCTGGGCGCGCAGCAAAGTCCGTTTGCGGGCGGTCTGCCGCTGGTCGGCATTTCCAAGCAGACGGTCAACGCGGTCCTGTTCTACGAGAAATACGGGTTCTCGGCGCGCGCAGCATACAACTGGCGCTCAAAGTTCCTGCAAACCCCGCGCGATGTGATCTTCCCGTTCTCGCCAATCTACGGCGAGGCAACCGGGCAACTCGACGCATCGCTGTTCTACGACGTAACCCCGCACATCAAAGTCGGGGTACAGGGGGTAAATCTTCTCGATGAGGTCACCCGCACCAGCCAGGTGATCGACTTCGACGGCACCCGGGTCACCAGATCGGCATTCCGGAACGACCGACGCTATACTTTCCTGGCACGCTTCGAATTCTGAGGATCACCAGGTCCCATTTTATAAACCAATGGGCCCCTGCCAACGCGGGGGCCCATGTTGTTTGCGGCCTGGCGCATTGGCGGACGATGTTCGCGGCAACAGGGCAACGCGGGCTGCTCAGGCAGGCGCATGTGACGATTACCGCATTTCCTGAATTGGTCCGCCGCAGCAGCCCCCTACACCGGTCGGTCGCCGGCAAGGATTTCAGGGTTTTAATCGCCGGCGACAGAGCTACACCATTGTCTTCGAGGGCAGGGGCATTCGAGGGAATTCAACGATGAGCCGGCGGCGGGCGGGGGTCACGATCAAGCACGTCGCAGCAGATGCGAAAGTCTCGCTGCAGACCGTCAGCCGGGTCATCAACAATGAGCCCAACGTGCGCCCGGAGACTCGTTCCCGGGTACAGGCTTCGATCGACAAGCTTGGCTACGTGCCGCTGATCGCGGCCCAGCGGCTCAGCGGGCGGCGATCCTATCTGATCCTCGTTCTTAATGACCGCGATCGCACGATCGCCGACTGGAAGGCGCGGCAGGGCGGTGACTGGGTCAACCAGATGCTGCTTGGGGGAATGCTCAAGGCATCAGAGCACGGCTATCGATTGATTCTCGAACTCGTCGATACGCACAGCGACCAGATCGAGCGTGAACTCGCAACCACCATCGGCGCACTCCAGCCGGATGGAGTGATCCTTACGCCTCCCCATTCGGAAAACGCCCAGATTTGCCAGCTGCTGGAATCGCACGGCATTCCCTTTGTCCGAATCGGCGCCGCCGGCGACGGGCCCGGTTTCTCGGTCACGATGGACGATGCCGGATCGGCCCGCGAGGCGACCGAGCACCTTATCGGGCTTGGTCACCGGCGGATCGGCTTCATCGCCGGCTTGCCCGAATATAGCCTCAGCGCCTGGCGGGTTGATGGCTGGAGGGCTGCGATGGCCGATGCGGGTCTCCCTTGTGAGGATCTGCTTGTCCAAGGTGATTTCGGTTATCAGTCTGGTATCGAAGCCACTAACCGGCTGCTCGCGCTCCATCCTCGGCCTACCGCCATCATCGCCAGTAACGACCAGATGGCGCTCGCAGCACTCGAAGCTGCGCGCAATATGAAGCTGGATGTCCCCGGCAGCCTGTCTCTCGTCAGCTTCGACAATACCCCGGTGGTCCGCTTCATTCAGCCCCCTCTGACCGCGGTGGATCAGCCCATTGCGGAAACCGTTGCGAAAGCTGTTGAGCTCCTGATTGCCGCGGCGCGAGGAGAGCCATCACATGGGCCGGAAGTCGTCCCCGGCCATCTTGTTCCGCGTGAATCCACGGGCCCAGCACGTCCGACTGGCTGACCCGCCGAGTGCATCGGAAAGCCAACGGCGGCGGTCCATCTTACGCGCTTGCCTTACTGCGCCGAAACTGTCACCACAGCGCTTAATGATAACGTTCCCATAGGGACGTGAGGGGAGAATTCTGCGTGGTTGCACGGTGGTTGCGCGGGCTGGGGATCCCGGCGTTTGCAGCGCTCACGCTGACAGGCTGCGCCGGCGTCCAGTCGAGCACGGCATCAGCGCCTGTTTCGGTTTCGGGCCAGGTGCAGGAGGCGGTCGCAAACCCATCGCTCTGGCCTGCCGCGCATAGTCCGGTCGAATTCAGCGATCAGGCAACCGAAGCAGAAATCGGTCGCCTGCTCCAGACCATGACCCTGGAGCAAAAGGTCGGCCAGTTGATCCAGGCCGACATCGGGTCGATCAGTCCCGATGATCTTGAGCATTACCCCCTTGGCAGCATCCTGGCAGGCGGCAACAGCGGTCCCAACGGAAACGAACGCGCATCCGCCGAACAATGGGCGCGGCTGGTCGGGGATTTTCGCGCCGCTTCTCTTCGTCCCGCTGCCAATGGGATCGCCGTTCCGATCATCTTCGGGGTCGACGCGGTGCACGGCCACAACAACATTCCCGGAGCCACGATCTTCCCGCACAACATCGGCCTGGGCGCGGCGCGCGATCCCGATCTGGTCCGGCGGATCGGGGAAGCCACCGCCGCGGAGGTTGCCGGGACCGGTATCGAATGGACTTTCGCGCCCACTCTCGCGGTCCCGCAAGACACGCGCTGGGGCCGCACTTACGAAGGATATTCCTCCGATCCGCAACTCGTCGCCCGCTACGGCGCGGCGATGGTCGCGGGCTTGCAAGGGCATCTTGTCTCGGGTCGCCCGCTGGCGCCTGAACATGTCGCGGCGACGGCCAAGCATTTTCTTGCCGATGGGGGCACCCGCAATGGCACGGACCAGGGCGATGCGGCGATTTCCGAGGCAGAGCTTATCGATCGGCATGCGCAAGGCTACCCGGCCGCCATTGATGCCGGAGCGCTGACTGTCATGGCCAGCTTCTCGAGCTGGAACGGCGTCAAGAATCACGGGAACGAAAGCCTCCTGACCGGGGTGCTCAAGCAGCGCATGGGCTTCGAAGGCTTCGTGGTCGGTGACTGGAACGGCCATGGCCAGGTGCCGGGTTGCACACCCGTCGATTGTCCGGAGGCAATACTCGCCGGCCTCGACATGTTCATGGCACCCGATAGCTGGAAGGGGCTTTTCGACAGTACGCTGGCAAGCGCCAAGAAGGGCGAAATCCCGCTCGCCCGGATTGACGATGCGGTTAGGCGCATCCTGCGCGTGAAATTCAAGCTGGATTTGTTCGCAGGCGATGTGAAGCGGGGAGATACCTCGGCGGTGGGCGCACCTGCCCATCTGGCACTCGCTCGCGAAGCAGTCGCAAAATCGCTGGTGCTGCTAAAGAACAAGGGCTCGGTCCTGCCGATACGCCCAGGTGCCCGAGTTCTGGTGGTCGGGCCGGCTGCTGACGACATAGCCATTCAGACGGGTGGATGGACTGTCAGCTGGCAGGGTACTGACGTCACACGCAAGGACTTTCCCAACGGCCAAACGGTCTGGGAAGCACTGGCAAAGGCCGTGCGGGAGGCGGGTGGGACGGTTGTCCTGGCGCCCGGAGATGCGCCAGCGGGCCAGTTCGATGTGGCGATCGTCGTATATGGCGAGACGCCCTATGCGGAATTCCAGGGTGACCGGCCGAACGTCGATTTCGTCGCCCAGGGGGACAAGCCCCTTGTGCTGTTGCAAGAATTGAAAGGGCGAGGCATCCCGACAGTTTCGCTGTTCCTGTCGGGCAGGCCGCTTTACACCAGCCCCGAACTCGAAGCCTCGGACGCGTTCGTGGCGGGCTGGCTGCCAGGCACGCAAGGCTCGGGCATCGCAGATGTCCTGGTCGCTCAAAATGACGGCAAGCCAAGGCGAGATTTCACCGGCACGCTGCCATTCGCGTGGCCAGCCGATTGCGGGGATGGAAGGACGATCCTGTTTCCGCTTGGCTTTGGCGGCAGCTATGCCCGCCCCCCGTCCGGGGCGACCCTCGATACTTCCTGTGTGACCGACGCCGGCTCCGCCGAAGGATTTGCGATCTTTGCCAAGGGCCTTGTCCAAGGCGTCAGCGCATCGGTATCGGGCAGCGCGCTACCGAACCTGGGCGGTCGCAGTGGTGAGGGGAGTTTCACCGCGACGGCGTTCGACGCCGCGGCGCAGGAAGATGCACGTGAGTTGACGTGGCTCGCCCCCGCCAAGCTACAACTGCGCTGGCCGTCGAAAGCCTTCGGGCGCGCCAGCGCGCTGCGGCTTCGTTTCTCCATCGATCAGCGACCTGCCGGCAAGATTACGATTTCGCCGCTGTGCGACGGATGCAGTCCGTCGGTGGATCTCACATCGACATTTGCCCTCGCAGAAGGGAAGGGGTGGCGCGAAGCCAGGATTCCCTTGCAATGCCTAGACACGGATAGGTTGGAAGGGCTGGAAGTCGCCGCCGTGGCGGGCTTCAGGATGAGATTGCAGGACCTGCGCATAATCCAGCAGGATAACGACGGGAATTGCCGCGGACCGTTTTAGGGCCGCGCGGGGGAGGAGATTACATGGCACTGGCAATCGACACGACATCCAGCACCGATCCGAACGCCGTTGTCGATGATGGCACGCACATCGATGCTCCGGGCCTCCAGTTCTTCGTGTTCGGTCTGTTCTTCATCTTCGGCGGAATCACCTCGCTCAACGATGTGATCATTCCCAAGCTGAAGGAACTGTTCACGCTCAACTACACGCAGGCGATGCTGGTCCAGTTCTGCTTCTTCGCGGCTTACGCAGTCGTGGGCATTCCGGGCGCCCAGCTGGTCAAGCGCCTCGGTTACATGCGAGGCGCCGTAGCCGGCCTGCTCACGATGATGGCGGGGTGCCTGCTGTTCGTCCCTGCAAGCCAATACGCGGTCTATGGCCTGTTCCTGTTTGCCCTCTTCGTCCTCGCGAGCGGGGTGGTCATCGTCCAGGTCGTCGCCAACCCGCTGATCAGCCTGTTGGGCCCGGTCAGGACCACGCACAGTCGGCTGACGTTCGCGCAGGCATTCAATTCGCTCGGCACCACGATCTTCCCCTATTTCGGCGCGATCCTCATCCTGGGCAGTCTGGCGACCGTCTCGGCCGACCAGCTTTCCGGACCGGAACTCGATGCCTACCGCACCGCTGAAAGCCAGGCGATCGTTCACGGCTACATCGGCCTTGCGGCCGCGCTCGCGGTCGTGGCGGCGGTGGTCTTCGCATTCCGCAACCGTTTGCAGGGGGAGCGGCACGAAGCCGCTGCCGCGCTCGGCGGGTTTGACCTGCTGAAACGGCCACGCTTCGGTTATGGAGCGCTGTGTATTTTCCTATACGTCGGCGCCGAGGTGGCGATCGGTTCGATCATCGTGAGCTACCTCATGCAGGTCGAAGTCATGGGCCTGGCGGAGCAGGAGGCGGGCAAACTGATTCCGCTTTACTGGGGCGGTGCGCTGGTAGGCCGGTTCATCGGTTCGGCGGTTCTGCGCATGGTCAGTCCGGGCCTGTTGCTCGCGACGGTCGCCGCCGGCGCGATCGTGCTGGTTACGATCTCGGCCAATAGCAGTGGCACGATCGCGGGCTACAGCTTGCTATCAGTCGGCCTGATGAACGCGATCATGTTCCCGACGATCTTCTCGCTGGCTTCCGAGAGGCTGGGTGCGCGTGCGGCCGACGGATCGGGCATCATCAACGTAGCCATCGCCGGAGGTGCCGTCGTTCCGCTCGCATTCGGCGCAATCGCCGACGCTACCGGCAGCCTGGCGGTTGCGCTCACACTGCCGGCGGTTTGCTACGCGGTGATCGCCGGCTTCGGCATCTTTGCGCGCAGGCCTGCCTGATTATGCGTTGCCGGCTGTCTTCAACCCGAACTGGGGCGGTTCGCATGTCCCGCATGCTTCGTTTGGCTGCCGCCGCATCCCTCACGTTAGTCGGGGGGTGCGTTACACCGCCGCCGGCATCGGTGGCCGGGGAACCAGGTGCTTCGGAACACCTGGTGTTCGCTGACGAATTCGACAGCGGCGCGCTCGACAGGTCGAAGTGGAACGTGGTCGGTCCCGACTTCTGGGTGAACCAGGAAGAGCAGGCTTACCTCGACAGTCCCGAGACCATCGGTTTTCTGCCTGCGGGAACGGTCGAGGGCGCTTCGAGCGGGGTGCTGGTGTTGCGGCCACGCTTCCGCCAGGGATTCGAAACCCCGTCGGGCCGCAAGGCTGACTTCGTTTCGGGTCGCATCAACACGCAAGGCAAGTTCGACTTCACTTATGGCCGGGCGGTCGCGCGCATCCGGATGCCGGCCGCGACCGGTGTGTGGCCAGCCTTCTGGCTGCTTGGTAACGGCAAATGGCCCGAGACCGGCGAGATCGACATCATGGAGTACGTCGGCGAGCGTGACTGGGTGGGCGTCGCCATGCACGGCACCGGCTATTCGGGCGAGACGCCGCTGGTGAACAAGCATTTCTTCGCACCCGGCACCGATGTAACCGACTGGCACGAATACGAGGCGGACTGGGGTCCCGATCGCGTGGTGTTCAAAATCGACGGGCGCCCGATCTACCGCGTTACCCGCAAGATGGTCGAATTCTACGACAAGTGGCGTTTCGACACGCCGCAGCACGTCATCCTGAATTTCGCAGTCGGCGGGATATATCCGTTCAAGACCAACGGGATCGAACGGCCGTACAAGGGGGTTCCGGCCGAAACCGTTGAACGCATACGTATGGGCGAATTGGCGATGGAGGTGGACTGGGTGCGGGTCTACAAGCAGGGTAATCCCGACGCCCGAGAGTAGTTTTTACTGGTGAAGACGCTTTCCATCACCCGCTGCATAGGTTCTCCCGCATGAATTTCTCTGCCGACCGCCTGTTGCTGTTCGGCGCGACGGGGGACTTGTCGCAGCGGATGTTGCTCCCCTCGCTGTGCGCTCTGGCGCATGACGGGCTGCTGGCGCCGGAACTCAAGATCGTCGGCACGGCGCGGTCGGAGATGAACGACGCCCGGTTTCGCAATTTCGCCCGCGAAGCGCTGGAGAGGCATCTTCCAGCCGGGCGCCGCGGCGGGCTGGCGGAATTTCTCAACCGCTTGTCGTACCAGGCGCTCGATGCCTCCACGCTGGAAGGCTTCGATGACTTGGCAAGAAAGGTCGGCACGCCCGGCCAGGGGCTGGCGATATTCCTCTCGACCGCGCCCAGCCTGTTCGAGCCGACCATCGCCGGGCTGAAGTCCGCCGGGCTGACTGGCGCCAACGTGCGGATCGGGCTGGAAAAGCCGCTGGGCACGAGCCTCGAGACCAGCCGCGAAATCAACGACGCGGTGGCCGCTGCGTTCAGCGAGGACCGGATCTTCCGGATCGACCACTACCTCGGCAAGGAAACGGTCCAGAACCTCCTTGCCCTGCGCTTTGCCAACCTGCTGTTCGAACCGATCTGGAACGCCAACTACATCGACCACGTTCAGATCACCGTGGCCGAAACGGTGGGTCTGGAAAGCCGTGTCGCATATTACGACGACAGCGGCGCGCTGCGCGACATGGTGCAGAACCACATGCTGCAGCTACTCGCGCTCGTGGCGATGGAACCACCGACCAGCTTCGATGCGACCGCTGTGCGCGACGAGAAGGTCAAGGTCTTGCGCTCTCTGCGCAAGGTGGGGGAAGGAGAGAGCGTCATCGGCCAGTATCGCGCCGGCGCCATCTCCGGACAGGCAGTGCCCGGCTACGACGACGAACTTGGCAAGGGCAGCGCAACCGAAACCTTCGTTGCGATCAAGGCGCACGTCGACAACTGGCGGTGGAAGGGTGTCCCCTTTTACCTGCGTACTGGCAAGCGCCTGCCGGAGCGGGTGACCGAGATCGTCATCCAGTTCCGCTGCGTGCCGTTTTCGATCTTCGAAGGCCGCGGCGCGAAGACCCAGCCAAACCGGCTGGTGATCGGAATCCAGCCGGAAGAGAACATCCATCTCTCGCTCATGGCCAAGGTTCCCGGACTCGACCGTGACGGGTTGCGCCTGCGCCCGGTGCCGCTCGACATCTCGATGCCCGATGCGCTGGCGGGGGCGGTTCATCGCATCGCCTACGAGCGGCTGCTTCTCGATCTGATCGAAGGGGAGCAAACGCTCTTCGTCCGGCGCGACGAGGTGGAAGCACAATGGGAGTGGGTCGATGCCATCCGTGACCTGTGGAACCGGACCGGGGTCGAGCCCAAGAGCTACCCGGCTGGCAACTGGGGGCCCAGTGCGGCCATCGCGCTCGCGGAACGCGACGGGGTAACCTGGCATGAGTGAACTGCACGACACCGTCCACCGGGTGACGAAGCGCATCACCGAGCGGTCCGCCGATAGCCGGCGCAGCTATCTCGACCTTATGGAGCGGGAAGGCGACCGCCATGCGGACCGCAACGTGGCGCTGGCATGTTCCAATCTGGCCCACGGTTTTGCCGCCACCGGCGAGGACAAGCCATCGATCGCCGCCCGCGCCGGTCCCAACATCGGGATCGTCACAGCCTACAACGATACCATTTCCGCTCATCAGCCGTTCGGCGCCTATCCGCCCCAGATGAAGGTCTGGGCGCGTGAGGTGGGGGCCACCTGTCAGGTCGCCGGCGCCACCCCGGCGATGTGCGACGGGGTCACCCAAGGCACCGACGGGATGGAGCTGAGCCTGTTCAGCCGCGACGTGATCGCGATGGCGACCGCGGTCAGTCTCAGCCACTCGATGTACGACGCTGTGGCCATGCTCGGCATGTGCGACAAGATCGTGCCGGGCCTGCTTATCGGCGGGCTGCGCTTCGGCTACCTCCCGACCATGTTCTTTTCGGCCGGAGCCATGCCGACCGGAATCTCCAACAAGGAAAAGCAGCGCGTCCGCCAGCTATATGCGGAGGGCAAGGCGACCCGCGCCCAACTGCTGGAGAGCGAGGCGGCGAGCTATCATTCGCCCGGCGTCTGCACGTTCTATGGAACCGCCAATTCCAATCAGATGATGCTCGATCTGATGGGGCTGTCGCTCCCGGGAGCGGCTTTCATCAACCCCGGCACGCCGCTGCGGCAGGCGCTTACCCGCGCCTCGGTGCACAGGCTCGCCGCGATCACCCGGTCGGGCAACGATTACCGCCCACTCGCCCGGTGCGTTGACGAAAAGTCGATCGTCAACGCCACCGTCGGACTGCTCGCAACGGGTGGCTCGACCAATCACGCGATCCATATTCCGGCGTTTGCCCGGGCCGCAGGGGTGCACATCGACTGGAGCGACATGGCCGAACTCAGCCGCGTGGTGCCGATGCTGGCGCGCGTCTATCCGAACGGCGCGGATGACGTAAACCATTTCCAGGCTGCCGGCGGTCTGGGCTTCGTGGTGCGCGAGCTGCTCGATGCCGGCCTCATTCACCACGACATCACGACCGTCCACGGCGAGAATCTTGCCGCTTACGCACTCGAGCCCTGGCTCGACGGGGAAACGCTGTCCTGGCGCGATCCGGGTCCCAGCGGTGACGAGACGATCCTGCGCGGGGCCGCGAACCCGTTTGCGCCCGAAGGCGGCATGCGGCTGGTGGAAGGCAATCTCGGCCGGGCGTGCTTCAAGACCAGTGCTGTCAGCGAGGATCACTGGACGGTCGAGGCGCCCTGCGCAGTGTTCGATGACCAGCACGATGTCGCCGAGGCTTTCGCGCGCGGAGAGCTGGACCGCGACGTGATAGTGGTGGTTCGGTTCCAGGGGCCACGCGCCAACGGCATGCCCGAATTGCACAAGCTCACCCCCGTGCTCGGTGTGCTGCAGGACCGCGGCTACCGTGTCGCGCTCGTCACCGACGGAAGAATGAGCGGCGCCAGCGGCAAGGTACCGGCGGCGATCCACTGCACGCCCGAAGCACTCGGCGGAGGACCTCTCGCGTACTTGCGCAACGGCGATATCGTCAGGTTGTGCGCGGAGAGCGGCAATCTCTCGACAAGCGCGGATTTCGCAGGCCGCGAGCCTGCCTCGATGGGCGAAAGCCAGCACGGCACCAGCCGCGAGCTGTTTGCGATGTTCCGCGCAGGCGCCGACTCGGCCGAGCATGGCGCGAGCGCGATGCTGGCTGCGGCGGGGCTGTGATGGAGTTGGTCTCCGTCGACATCGGCGGGACCCATGCGCGGTTCGCGATCGCAACGGTGGCCGACGATGGCACGATCGCCCTCGCCGAACCGGTTACACTGCACACCGAAGATCACGCGAGCTTTCAGACGGCGTGGGAGGATTTTCGTGCGCGCAACGGCGGAACCCTGCCGGATGCGGTGAGCATGGCGATCGCCGGTCCGGTAGGCGGTGAAGTGATCCGCTTCACCAACAACCCGTGGATCATCCGGCCCGCGCTCGTGAAGCCAAAACTGGGAGTCGAACGGTTCACGATCGTCAATGATTTCGCGGCGGTTGCGCACGCAGTGGCGCGGGCGCCCGATGACCATTTTCTCCATCTTGCCGGGCCCGATCGCCCGCTCGCGCCGACCGGCACGATCAGCGTGCTGGGCCCGGGCACGGGCCTGGGCGTCGCGCACTTGAGACGCGAGGGAGATGGTACTTATCGCGTCCAGGCGACTGAGGGCGGACACGTCGATTTTGCACCACTGGACGCCATCGAGGACGCTTTGCTCACTCGGCTGCGCAAGCGGCACAACCGGGTTTCCACCGAAAGGGTCGTCTCCGGACCTGCGATCGTCGACATCTACCAGACGCTTGCCGCGATGGAGGGACGCGCGGTCCTCGATGAAGACGACGTCTCGATCTGGACCCGCGGCACCAGCGGCGAAGACAGCCTTGCCGCCGCCGCGGTCGATCGGTTCTGCCTGTCGCTGGGAAGCGTTGCCGGCGACGTGGCGCTGGTCCAGGGCGGGTTCGCCGGGGTCGTCATCGCCGGGGGCCTGGGCTACCGCATTCGCGACACGCTGCTGCAATCGGGGTTCGCCCAGCGCTTCCGTGCGAAGGGACGGTTTGCCGAACTGATGGCGTCGATCCCGGTCAAGCTGATCGTCCATCCGCAGCCCGGCCTGTTCGGCGCGGCGGCGGCCTTTGCATCGGAGCACGCATGAACGCCATCGAACAGATCATGCGCACCGCGCCGGTCATCCCGGTGATCGTGATCGAGGATCCCGCTCATGCCGTGCCGCTTGCCGAGGCGCTCGTCGCTGGCGGCCTGCCGGTGCTCGAGGTGACCATGCGCACGCCTGCCGCGCTTCCTGCGATCCGCGCGATGAAGAACGTGGCCGGTGCCATCGTGGGCGCGGGAACGGTGACCAACGCCGCGCAGCTGGACGAGGCGCTGGAGGCGGGCAGCGAATTCATCGTCTCACCGGGATTGACCGAGCCGCTCGGCCGGGCGGCCAAGATGGCGGGTGTGCCTTTCCTCCCTGGCATCGCCACTGCGGGAGACATCATGCGAGGGCTCGATCTGGGCCTCAAGCACTTCAAGTTCTTCCCCGCCACTGCCGCGGGCGGGCTGCCCGCGCTCAAGGCATTGGCCGCACCCTTCGGCGAGGTCCGTTTTTGCCCAACGGGCGGCATCACCCTCGCCAGCGCGCCGGAATGGCTGGCGCTGGATCCGGTGTTGTGCGTGGGCGGAAGCTGGGTTTCGCCGAAAGGCGCCCCGCAGCGCGAAGAAGTGGAGCGGCTAGCCCGGCAAGCCGCAGCCTTGGGTCGGTGAAGACGGTTGCCGATCTGGTCGAGCGGCTCCAGGCGCTCCACCTGCGAACCGCGGAGACGCCGCTGTTCAACCCCCTGTTCCAGCTCTCCCTCGATCTTTCGCGTGAAATCGAGAGCGGGCAGCTTTCGCTCGACCAAGTCGAGGCAATGGTTGGTGAGCTGGAATGCACCGCCCTCAAGAGCCGGGCCGACCGCCTGCGTTGCCTGGTCGATCCGGCCGGCGCAGAGGACTCTCTCGAGGGACTGGTCGCCCAGGAGGCGACGTTTGACGAGTTCGCCTCACGCTGGTCGCGTCCCGTGCTGCACGCGGTGTTCACTGCCCATCCGACCTTTCTGCTCTCGCCTGCACAGGCCGACGCGGTAGCCCGCGCCGCCAGCGAGCCTGAGGGCGACTCCGATGCGGTCTGCGCCGTGCGCGCCGAACGTCCACCGATCACCCTCGACAGCGAGCATCGGCAGGCGATGGACGCGCTCGGCCGCGCCCAGGATGCGCGCGACCTGATTGTCGGCCGGCTGCTCGTTCGCGCAAGCCGGGAATGGCCGGATCGCTGGCGCGAATTCTCGCCGATGCCGTTCCGGTTCGCGACGTGGGTCGGCTACGACATGGACGGCCGGACCGATATCAAGTGGCACACCTCGGTGGCTTACCGGCTGGCCGAGAAGGCTGCCCGGCTGGCGCGTTATGCAACCTCGCTTGCTGCGATCGATCCTGCGCACCCGCTGCTCGGGCATCTCCGCCGCGCCGCTGATTACAGCGAGCAGCGGGCGGCTGATTTCACCGCCGAATTGACCGATCCGCCCGCCGTGTCAGCCGCCGCCAATCGGTTGACTGCGGACCATCCGGACAAGCTGTTGTCACTTGGACCGATAATCGGACAGCTGGAGGACGAGGCCGCCGACGTCGATGCGGCGCGCGCCGCCGCGCTGCGGACGCTTGCTGCAGCCATGCGCGCCGACGGGCTCGGCATGGGCTGGATTCATTTCCGGGTGAACGCCAGCCAGCTTCACAATGCCATCCGCCGGCGGCTGCCGAACGACGAGGAGATCGATCTCGGCAGCCGCGGTGCCATCGTAACCCTGCGGGAGATGCTCGCGGAAGCAGAGCCGCTGCGATCCAATTTCGCTGCGCTGGCGATCGAAAGTTCGACGGCGATCCGACAATTCCTGGCGATGGCGCAAATCCTTCAACATGTCGATGCGGACGCGCCGATCCGAATGCTCATCGCGGAGTGCGAGCAGCCCGCGACGGTGCTCGCCGCGCTCTATTTCGCGCGCCTGTTCGGGATCGAGGATAAAGTCGACGTCTCGCCCCTGCTGGAGACCGAGAGCGCTCTGGAGCACGGTGGTCGCCTGCTCGACGCCCTGCTCGCCGAGCCGGCATACCGCGACTATGCCCGTCGCCGCGGGCGGGTCGCGATACAGACCGGCTTCTCAGATGCGGGACGTTTCGTCGGGCAGATCCCGGCCAGCCTCGCGATCGAGCGCCTGCAGGGCCGCATGGCGGCGGCGATGGCATCGAACGGCCTGACCGATGTCGCCGCGCTTGTATTCAATACGCATGGCGAGAGCATGGGACGCGGCGCGCACCCGTCGAACTTCTCCGACCGGCTGGAATGGCCGCTCAGCCCCTGGGCGCGACAAAGGTTTGCCGAGGCGGCCATCCGGCTCGAACCCGAGGCGAGCTTCCAGGGCGGCGACGGATACCTGCTGTTCGCCAAGCCCGAGCTGGCACTGGCGACGCTGACCCGCATCGCTTCTCTGCGGCCGAACGAAGCGCAAGCCGATGCCGCTCGGGATCCGTTCTATGGCCAGACCGACCTCAGCCTCGATTTCTATCGCGCGATCAAGGAGCACCAGCACCAGCATCTCGAGAGCAAGACCTATGCCCGGGCGATCACAGCGTTCGGCCTCGGAATGCTGGTCGAAACGGGGAGCCGGAAATCGCGCCGCCAGTCTGATCTTGCGGGCGATCGCGACTTGTCGCTGCGGCAGATCCGCGCCATCCCGCACAACGCCGTCCTCCAGCAACTCGGGTACCCGGTAAACGTGATAGCCGGGTTCGGGACGGCTGCCGAAGGCGTCTATGACGAGATCGCCAGCCTGCTTGCCTCGAGTGCGCGGGGCCGGCAGATGGTCCGCCTCGTGCGCGCGGCCAACCGGCTCGCGAGCATCAAGACGGTGGCGGCGTACGGCGAGCTGTTCAATTCGGCCTACTGGGCCAGCCGTACCTATCGCGGAATGGAACAGCACCTTGCGCCGGCCTGCACCGCCTTGGCCGAATATCTTACGCAGGACGACCGGAACGGTGTTTTCCGACGTCTTGCCTCGCGCCTGCGGGTCGACGCGCTCAAGCTTCACCGACTGCTCGCGCTGATCCCGGAGGATGACACGTTCGCCGCGCGCGAGCAGGTGCGGCGCGAGATCGGCGTGCTTCAATCACTGCGTCTTGCGTTGCTTCAGCACATGTTCCTCAAGGCCGTCAGCATTCCCGCGTTCGCCCGCGCCAACGATATCAGCCGCACGGACGTTATCGAGATGGTCCTCACGCTACGTATCGACGAAGCCCTGGCACAGCTTCGCCGTGCCTACCCGGCCCAGGCCGCGCGGGCGGATGATTTCGACATCGAGGAACCTGGCGATTATCCGGATCGGGGGACTGAAGGCTTTGGCGCCATCCACCGCGATTACATCGACCGCATCGACTGGGCTCACCAGTTGAACCTGCGTATCGGAGTTGCGATCGCCAACCTGTTCGGGGCCCACGGCTAAAGTCTCGATTGCCCACCGTGGCGATGAATCACGCCAGAAGCCCCACCGACCCGGACCGCGGTCAGGCTAAAGCTGCGGAAAACCCTCGGATTCAGCGTGAGTGCATCGGTCAGGTTGCTACGGGGGCAGGGTGCAGAATCAGATCGATCTTGGCTCCGACAGCGCCGGTGCGCCTGTCTACCTCGACGTAGAGGAACTGCTCGCCACGCGGTTGCTGGTGCAGGGGAACAGCGGTTCGGGCAAATCCCACCTGCTCCGCCGGCTGCTGGAGAAGAGCGCTGGCATCGTTCAGCAGATCGTGATCGATCCCGAAGGGGACTTCGTAAGCCTGGCCGAGGCGTTTGGTCACGTGGTGATCGACGGAGCCGCCTACCCCGATACCGAAATCGTCCGGCTCGCTGCGCGGGCGCGCGAACACCGCGCCTCCATCGTGCTGGCGCTCGACGGGCTGGAAATCGAAAACCAGATGCGCTGCGCAGCGCTGTTCCTCGACGCCCTGTTCGAAGCTCCGGACAAGCATTGGTATCCCGCTCTCGTCATCGTGGACGAAGCGCAGCTCTTCGCGCCCTCCGCGGCAGGGGAAGTCAGCGACGAAGCTCGCCGAACCTCTCTCGCCGCGATGACGAACCTCATGTGCCGCGGTCGCAAGCGCGGTCTCGCCGGAGTGATCGCGACTCAGAGATTGGCGAAACTGGCGAAGAACGTGGCCGCCGAAGCGTCCAATTTCCTGATGGGCCGGACTTTTCTCGATATCGACATGGTCCGCGCTGCCGATCTGCTCGGAATGGAGCGACGCCAGGCGGAGCAGATTCGGGATCTCGAACGGGGACATTTTCTCGGCCTCGGTCCAGCGATCAGCCGCCGTCCCGTGGCAGTCCGGATCGGGAGCGTAGAGACCCGCGCCAAGTCGACCGTGGCGGGCCTGCCCCCTCCACCCGCAGCCAGCGGGCAGGACATGGCTGCGCTTCTCCATGCGCCGCCGGAAGAGCCGCCGGCCCAGCCCGACTTGTGGAGCATGGCGCAGCCCGCGCGTGTGACGGCCGCTTCGCTCCAGGACCGTATCGAACGGCAGGCAGCCCCCGCAAACATTCCTGCTGAGGTGGAATTGTCGCAAGAAGAGGCGGACGCGGTCGCGCGCGACGTACTGTGCGAAATGTCCGGGGAGGAAGGATGCACGTTCCTTCCCTCAGCTACCCTGTTTCAGGATTTTACGGTCCGGTGCCGGATGCGCGGCCTGAAGAACCACGGCCTCGATGCGGCCCAGTTTCGCAGGAGTTTCGCGCAGGCCGTGGCAGGTCTCGATCCCCATGCGCCGGACGAGCATGAGGAGCAGCTTCTGGGATTGGCCAATGCAATTCCGGAAGAGTTGCTCACACCCTTCCTGGCGATCGGGAAGGCGGCCCTTGGAGGCAAGCCTTGCCCTGACGACGAGACCTTGGCGGTGCTTTATGGCACCAGGTCGGTCGGTCGTGCCCGGCGCATGCTTGAACATCTTGAGCGAAGCGACCTCGTGGTCGTCCGGACAGACTTGGCGGGCCGTCGCTCGGTAGCGATACCGCGGCTCAACGTGGCGACGCCGATGGCGTAGCCCAGCGTCTTCAGGTCATCCTGACATTCTGCCTCGCTCGATGAGCGCACAGATGACCGCCCATGGCCCCAATCGGCTCGCGAAACCAAAGACCGCTCCGCCAGGCTGGGTTTATTCCGCACGACAGCGTTCACAGCTCGCCGTGGGAGCGCCATCCTGCCGCACACAAGTCTCAAGTTTGGCGAGACGATTTCGGGAACCCGAAAGGGCGTAGGCAGCTTCTTTCAAACCAAGCTCGTGGGCACAGGCTGCACCAAGGGCAATGCTGGGAGAATGTGAAATGAAAAAAGCTCTGATCGCCCTCGCGCTGACAAGCGGGTTGCTCCTGTCGGCTTGCAACACCGTTCGCGGCGCTGCCAATGACGTCGAATCTGTCGGCGATTGTGCCGACGGCCGGCCTGGCAATTGCTGACGTATCAAGTGTCAGCGCTCGCGCTGACCTGAACGGTTGAAAAAGGTGCGGCGAAGGTGATGCCCGATTGGTGCAAGGCCTTCGCCGGTGATCGACCGACGGTTACGGAGCCGGAACGGGCTTCAGCTTGCGCGCGAAGAAATCGAGCGAGGCCAGCGTGCGATGCAGGAGTGTCGCCTGTGACCATCCGGCCCGGTGACGAAGCCCTGGATAGAGCTGCATCTCGAACGGAATCGAGCGGGCCTGCAGGGCCGCCATCAGTCGGGTGGAGTTGTCGAACGTGACGTTGTCGTCCGCCATCCCGTGGATGAGAAGCAGTGAGCCAGGCTCCATGTTGTCCAGCCGCGCGGTAACTTCCGAATTTTCATAAGCTTTGCCGTCCGATGCCGGCGTGCCAAGGTATCGTTCCGTGTAGGCCGTATCGTACAGCGTCCAGTCGGTGGGAGGAGCTCCGGCAATACCGGCCGCGTAGGGGCTGTCCGGCACCGTCAGCAGCATGAGCGTCATGTAGCCGCCATTCGACCATCCGGTGACGCCGATCCGGTCGCCATCAACGAAGGGTAGCGTCTTGAGGTGGGCGACCCCGGACAACTGATCGGCTACCTCCAGCTCGCCCATGCGCCGGTCGATGGCCGTCTTGAAGGCGACCGAACGGTTGGGTGTGCCGCGGTTATCAAGCGTAAAGAGAATATAGCCGGCCTCGAGCCAGAGCTGATCGCGAGGGCTCATCCACCCGTTGTTGACCAGCGCGCCCGCCGGGCCACCGTAGACCTGGACGACGACCGGATATTTCTTTGCCGGATCGAAGCCCGGCGGCGTCCGCATCGACCACCAGAGCTTCTGGCCATCATCGGCGTCGATGGTGCCGAATTCCGGCGTGCGCAGGCGCTCGCGATAGGGCCAGTAAGGATGCGACGCGTCGAGACGATTTTCTTCGATCCAGCGGATGCGGCTTCCGTCAGCGCGGTATAGCGCGGTCTGTGGCGGAGTGGTCGGATTGGAGAACGTGCCGGCAAATGCGCCGCCGGTCTTGGAAAGCTGGGCGGACCACCACCCGTCGCCCTGCGTCAGCTGGATAGGGCTTTCCGATTTGGTGTACGATACCGAGTAGAGCTGCTGCTCAATCGGGCTGTCCTTGCTGGCGAGGAAGAATGCACGCTGCTTCGCTTCGTCCACGCCAAGCAGATCGCCCACCGGCCAGTTGCCGGATGTTAGCTGCAGCAGCTGGCGACCGTCCGCGGCGTAACGATACAGGTGGCGGTTGCCCGATGCTTCCGAACTCCACAGGAAGTCACCGCCCTTGAGCGGCTTGAAATCATGCGTGAGTTCGACCCAGTGCGGGCTGGTCTGCGACAGCAGCACCCTGGACGACCCGGTTGACGGGTCGACACCGAGCAGGTCCAGCGTCTTCTGATCGCGGCTCAGGCGCTGGACATAGAGGGTACGCCCATCGGCGGACCAATCGACCCTCGCGAGATAGATGTCCGGATCCGGCCCAAGGTCTACCTTGATCCGGGCTCCGTCTGCCACCGACGCGATGTACAGATCCACTTTCGCGTTCGGCCTGCCGACCCGCGGATAGCGCTGCTGCACGATGGTTGCGCCTTCGGCTCCGATATCGGGCCGGGGCACGATGTCGACGCCGGTCTGGTCGACGTAAGCGAGCGCGATCCTGTCCTCTCCGGGCGCCCACCAGTATCCGGTGTCGCGGTCGAGCTCCTCCTGCGCGATGAATTCAGCGGTTGCCCAGCTCTTGTCGGGCGTGCCGCCGGTCGTAATGGCGCGCGGATCGCCTCCCGCGGAGGGAACGATGAACAGGTTGTCGCCGCGAACGAAGGAGACATATCGACCCTTGGGACTGACCTTGGCGTCGATCTCGTCTTCCGCCGTGTCAGTCAGCTGGCGGACCTTGGAGGCGGCCCGCTCGAACAGCCAGATGTCGCCTTGCACGGGCACCACGATGAAGCGGCCCTGATCGTCCCAGGAGTAGTCGACCACCCCGTTCGACTGGATACCCTGGCGCTCGCGGCGGCTTTTCTCCGCCTCGGAAAGTTCGCGGCCCACCGGGATCAGGGCTCGTCCATCGACCAGCAGGCGGGGGGCGCCACCCTTGACGTCAGCGGCCCAGAGATCGGTCATCCGCTGGTTATCCGGTTTGGCCTTCAGGTAGGTGACCACCGTGCCATCGGGGGAGAGTCTCACCCCGCGCGCGCTTGGTCCCGAAAGGTCCGGATCGGCGAACACGCGCTCCGGCGTCAGGCGATCGCCGCCCGGCACCGTGTCCTGCGCATTTGCAACAACGGAAACCAGGCCAAAGGCCATCAGCAGATGCTTCAAATGGAGCAAAGGTCAAATCCTCTTTCGATGTGCGGGCGATGAGTGCGGAGCGGAGCGGCGCGGGTCAAGCATTTGTCCATGTTTTTGATTCGGCTTCGGGAAAAATGCGAATTATGGCGCCTGGACCAGTCTTACGAGAGAGAGCCAACATCCATGCGCCTTGCCTTTGCACCGACCGTCGCCGCCCTGCTTCTGGCAGGTTGCGCCAGCATGTCTTCAGAGGCGCCCGTCGCGCCGCAGAGTGCGACCTTGTCGCCGCTGCCCGCAAACATCCCCAGCGACCTGCCGCGTATAGCCCGGCCTTCGCACTATGCGATCACGGTCACTCCCGATGCGGCGAACTTGCGTTTCGCAGCGTCGAGCGCGGTGGACTTCGAACTGTTCGAGCCCAGCGACAAGGTGACCCTGAGTGCGAACGGGCTGCGGATCACTGACGCGCGGCTGGTTCCGGCGACTGGCGGCGACCCGATCGCGATGAACGTGACGACCGACCCCGAAGCTCAAACCGCCACTTTCGCCGCTCCGGCTGCGCTCGCTCCGGGGCGGTATCGTCTTGAAACCAACTACACCGGTCCCATCGGCACCCAGGCCAACGGGCTGTTCGCTCTCGACTATCCGGACAAACGGACCGGCAAATCGGTCCGCGCGCTGTTCACGCAGTTCGAGGCGCCCGATGCCCGCCGGTTTGCACCCACCTTCGACGAGCCAAGCTACAAGGCCACCTTCGACCTCACCGCGATCGTTCCGCAGGACCAGATGGCGGTCAGCAACATGCCTTTCGCCTCTGAGACCCCGCTCGGCGATGGCCGCAAGCGCGTCGTCTTCCGCACGACCCCCAAGATGTCGTCGTATCTGCTGTTCTTCGGGCTCGGCGATTTCGAGCGGCTGACAAAGATGGCTAGCGATGGAACCGAAGTCGGCATCGTGCAGCCTGCCGGAAGCGGCGAGCAGGGCCGTTTCGCGCTCGATGAGCTGGCCAAGTTGCCCCCGTACTTCGGCGATTACTTCGGAGTGCGTTTTCCCTTGCCCAAGCTCGACAACATCGCAGGGCCGGGTAGCTCGCAGTTTTTCGGCGCAATGGAGAACTGGGGGGCGATCTTCACTTTCGAGCGAATCCTGCTCGACGATCCGGCGATCACCTCGCCGGGCACCCGCCAGGCTATTTCCGAGGTCCAGGCGCATGAAACCGCGCACCAGTGGTTCGGCGACCTGGTGACGATGGCCTGGTGGGACGACCTCTGGCTGAATGAAGGCTTCGCCAGCTGGATGCAGACCAAGACGACTGCCCACTTCCATCCCGATTGGTACCCGCTGCTGACCCGCGTGGGCGGCCGCGAAGCGGCGATGGGCCTCGATTCCTTCGCAACAACGCACCCCGTGGTGCAGAAGATCCGCAGCGTCGCGGAAACCAACCAGGCCTTCGATGCCATCACCTATCAAAAGGGCGAGGCGGTCATTTCGATGCTCGAGGCTTATGCCGGGGAAGATGTCTGGCGCGAAGGACTTCGCCGCTACATGCGCGATCATGCGTATTCCAACACGCAGAGCGACGACTTGTGGAACGCGATCGAGGCGGCAGGTGCCCCGGGGCTGACCTCGATCGCACATGATTTCACCCTCAAGCCGGGCATACCGCTGGTGCGGGTCGATAGCGCCAGCTGTACGGGAGGAGGCACGCAGGTGACTCTGTCACAGAGCGAATTCAGTCGCGACCGGATGAAAGAGGCGGCTGCAAATCCGCAACAATGGCGGGTGCCGCTTCTGCTTTCCCACGGATCGGGGGCAGGGCAACGCCAGATCTTGCAGGGCCAGGGCACCTATACCGTTGCAGGATGCGGTCCGCTGATCGTCAACGGCGGACAGCTTGGTTACTTCCGAACGCTCTACACCGCGCCGATGCTGGCCGAACTGACGAAGGCGTTGCCGAAGCTCCAGCCGATCGACCAGCTCGGGTTGCTGGCCGACAACATGGCGCTGTCCAACGCCGGTTATCAATCGATGGCTCCGGCGCTGGATCTTCTCGCCGCGGTACCGCGCGATGCCAATCCGCTCGTCGCGACCGACGCGATCGGCCGGTTGGCGGGCATTTACCAGATGCTGGAAACCGCCACCGACGCAAGCGGAGCGCGCTCGCGTCTGCTGGCGATCGCCAAGGATCGCTTCGGAAGCCGGCTTCAGGCGCTGGGGTATGAGCCGCGCGCAAACGAGCCGGTTGCGGAAGCCAACCTGCGAATTGCCCTGCTGGGCGCGTTCGCGGAGATGGGCGATCCGGCGGTCGTGGCCGAAGCGCGCCGCCGCTTTGCCGGGCTCAGGTCGGATCCCAAAGCCCTCGACGGCCCGCTCAAGACGACGTGGCTCGGGATTGCCGCCCGTAATGCCTCGCGGGCGGATTGGGAGCAGTTCGTCCGGCTTGCCGAAAGCTCGGGCAGTTCGGTCGAGCGCAGCACTTACTGGACGCTCGCAGGCGCGACCAAGGACGAAGCGTTGGCGCGCGCGGCGCTCAAACTGGCTCTGACCGACCGCCCCGGCGCCACCAACAGCTCCCCGATCATCTCGGCCGTGTCCCGGCTCCATCCCGAACTTGCGTACGACTTCGTGATCGCCAACCGCGCCAAGGTGGATCCCCTGGTCGATGCTTCTGCGCGTACGCGCTTTATCGCGGGGCTGGCCGGGCGTTCCGAGGACCCCGCCATGATCGCCAAGTTGCAGGCGCTCCGGGCAAGCCTGCCGGCCAACGAGCGGAGGCCGGTCGACCAGGCCCTGACCTCCCTGCAGTACCGGATCGAGCGTACGCCGCGAGTTCAGCAAGAATTGCTCGCCTGGCTGGCCTCGCACTGATCGAATACCGCGCAACGCCTGTTGGGTACGAGTGTCACAGCTCTCCCGGCAGGCGGAGTGCACTTGAGGGAGATTGAGAAGGGGCGCGCTGCCGGCTCGTCAGGCATGCGCTCTTTTCCTCAATGGGTGATGCGCGTCATCACTGGTCGCAAGTCACGCTCGTCAGGCTCACCGATTGCCGCGCCTCCTCCGGGCGGGCGCTCATTTTCCCGGCGAGCAGCCGTCCTGACATCCAGGCGCATTCGACGCGGGGACCCAGCAGCCAGTCTCCGCAAACACCCAGTCTGAGCGCCGGATTCCACAAGGCCCCGTCTCCGGTGCCGGCTGACAGGGCGTAGCGCCAGAGGTGGGCCTGGCCAGCGATCGGATGGAGATTGTCGCTCCCGGTGATGAGGGAGAATTCCTCGAGCAATACCTGCGCTACGTGCTCGGCCCGCCAGTCCAGGCGCTCCCGCGACCAGCCAGGGCTCGCCTGGACGACCCACGCCTCGGGGCCGGTGCGCCCGGGCCGGGACTTGTTGCCTGCAGCCCATGCGATGGCGCCGCTGCTGCGCAGGGCACCGGGGAGATCGGCAAGTGGCGGTTCGAACGCGAACATCGCGGCCCAGCACGGCTGTGACCGTGCGCCGAGAGCGAGGCGGGTCATCTCCAGGTCGTGCAACGACAGGATGACAGCCGCCTGCTCGGCCGGAATCGCCAACACGGCGGCGTCGAAGGGGCCGCGTTGACCGGTTTGGCAAGCAAGGTGGAACCGACCCTGGTCGCGAACCAGTCCCTGCACCACGCAATTCCATGTGACGTCGTGCCGGCGAGCCATTTCGCCGACCACTGAGTTCATTCGCGGGACACCAACCCAGGCATCTGGCCCCGCGATCGGCCATGGCTCTGCCAGTCCGAGATTCGCCCATACGGCAACCTGCCGGCTGAATTCTGTGTCGCGAACGGTGAAATATTGCGCCCCGTGATCGACGGCGACTTCCCCTGCCGGGGTTTGCAGACGCCTGGTGGACATGCGCCCGCCCGCTCCGCGTGCCTTGTCGAACAGGGCAACGGAGTGCCCTGCCGCCGTCAAGCCATCCGCGCAGGCCAGCCCGGCGATACCTGCCCCGATGATCGCAATGTGCATCGGTCGCCCTCTCAGGCCCCGCGAATGAGAGACAGCACTTCCTGGCGGCTGTCGCGGTCGGTCAGGAAGCAGCCGAGCATCCGGCTCGTGACCATGCTCACTCCGGGAGTCCGAACCCCTCGCCCCGTCATGCAGCCATGGCGTGCCGTGATCACGACGGCGACTCCTCGCGGCTGCAGGTTGTCCCAGATTGCCTGGGCCACTTGGGCGGTAAGGCGTTCCTGCACCTGCAACCGCTCCGCATAGCCGTGCAGGACCCGCGCAAGCTTGGAAATGCCGACGACTCGCTCCCCGGGAAGGTAGGCCACCGATGCGCTACCGGTGATCGGCGCAAGGTGGTGTTCGCAGTGGGATTGGAAGGGAATGTCGCGCAGCAGCACGATCTCGTCATATCCTCCCACTTCCTCGAAAGTGCGGGACAGGTGGACTGCGGGATCATCCTCGTACCCGCGGCAGTATTCCCGCCACGCGCGTGCGACGCGCGCCGGCGTGTCCTGCAGGCCTTCGCGGGAAGGATCGTCCCCCGCCCACCGGATCAGGGTGCGGATGGATTCTTCCACCTCCTCGGGCACGAGAACCTTTCCAGCCTCGTCGAACTGGAAGTGGCCGGACATCGAATTCATCGAAAGTTTCCAATAACAACAAAGGCGAGGGAGCAGCTTGCCTTTCCCCTGCGAGTTGAACCGCGGCGCAAGCTAAAGCCCGGCGACCTCTTCGGTCTGACACGCGGGAGCAGCCCATCAAACATGTCCGAAGGGGCACTTTTCGAAGAGCCGGCAATCGCCTAGTTTGCGGGTGATTATGTCGGTTTCAGCGATGATCGGGTCGAGCCCAATAGCTGCGGTGGTCAGCAACCCCCGCTTGCCCGACAACCCCATCATCGAGTGCAACGAAGCTTTCGTCAGCCTGACCGGCTACACCTCAGGCGAGATCATCGGCCACAACTGCCGTTTCCTGTCCGGTGCAGGTACGGAGCCATGGCTTACCGAGATGCTGCGCAACGGCATTCGCCGCAGGCAACCCGTGATGGTCGAGATCCTGAACTACAAGAAGGACGGGACGCCGTTTCGCAACGCCGTCATGGTTGCCCCGATCTTCGATGCGCAGGGAGAGCTGGAATACTTCCTTGGCTCACAGGTCGAGATTGCGGAGGACGTGGCGAGGGCCAACGACAGCCGCCGCCAGGCCGCACATGCGCGTATCGCGGCCCTCAGTCGCCGCCAGCGCGAAGTGCTGCTCCACATGGCAGGGGGCAAGCTCAACAAGCAGATCGCATTCGAACTGGGCCTCAGCGAGCGCACGGTTAAGATGCACCGGGCTGCGGTCTTCGCGGCTCTCGGCGTCAGGACCAGCGCGGATGCAATCCGCCTGGCCATCGAGGCCGGTTATTGAGCTAAGGGAGAGGCCGCCGGAGGGGGGAAGCAGCCTCTCCCCGCTCATGTCCACGCTCAGCCGGGAAGGGAAACCGCGTCTGTTACGTGGATGACGCCATTGGACTGCATCACGTCTGCCTGGGTCACGTGGGCGGTGCCGCCCTTGCCGTCGGTCAGCATCACCGTGTCGCCCATCAGGGTGGCGGTGAGCGTCCCGCCCTGCACGGTCGTCAGGCGTGCCTGGCCTCCGCCCGCGCGGATCTTCTCGACCAGGTCAGCTGCCGTGACCCGGCCGGGAACCACGTGGTAGGTCAGCACGGAGCGCAAGGTTTCGACGTTCTCCGGCTTGAGGAGCGTCTCGACGGTCCCCGCCGGAAGCTTGGCAAAGGCGGCGTTGGTGGGGGCGAACACCGTGAAGGGTCCCGGACTTGCCAGCGTGTCGACCAGGCCGGCCGCCTTGACTGCGGCGACCAGCGTCGTGTGGTCCTTCGAATTCACCGCGTTTTCGACGATGTTGCGCGAGGGGTACATGGCGGCGCCGCCGACCATCGGAGCACTGTCCGCCGCAGTTTCGCCAGCCAGCGCCGCGGCGGAAACCCCGAGAGGTGTGAGGCCGAGCGTGAGGGCAACGGCGGTAGTCAGTCTGAACATGTCGGTCCTCAGCAATTGTTCGTGAGGATCCCTGGTTAGGTCGGCCACCGGGGGAAAGTAACATGTCCTTTGTGCCGTGCCGGATGAACGCATGGCCGCTTTCCCGTTTGCCGGAACCGCCGGGGTTGATCGGAAGGCGGCCTACGACCCTGCCAATGCGACCTGCGAAGCAGCCTCGATCCGCGAACGGGACAGCAGGCGTATGGTGGAGCTGCCCTTGGCCAGCACCATGCCCTGGGCATCGAGCAGCCGGCCTTCGGCAAAACAGGTCGAGCGGCCATCGAGCTCGACCCACGCCTCTGCCGTCACCGGTCCCGGGCGCGCGGGCGCGAAGAAACTGATCTTGAGCTCGAGAGAAACTGGGGTGACGTCCCTATTTCCGCGCTGCGCGTGCAAGTCGATGACCGCATGGGCCATAGCGGAATCTATCCACCCGCTCACAAAACCGCCCTGCACCACTCCGCCCGAGTGGCACATGTGCATCCCGGCATCGAACTCGATCGCCGCGCGCCCGCCGCCGATGGACGCAATCCGGCGGAAACCGAGCGTCTGCAGCAGGTCGTGTGCGGAGGATGTGGGCGCTTCGTTCATCGCAGCACACCAGAGCCCGCGGCAGCGATAGTCAAGAGTAGAGGGGGACGGCTTTCGCGCGTTCGACCTGCGCTTTCCCGATCCACGAGGGATGCGGGAGCGTGCCGCGCGGCGCGGATGCCTGCTGGCCGATGGCTCCATCGGGTTGAGGTGCATGATCATCCGTCCCGTCTGGCCTGCCGCCGGAAAAGCCGCCGGAAACCAATCGCGACTCGGGCTGTTGGAGCGAATGAAGGAGAGTTTACCATGTCCGACGACACCAATAATCGCGGCGCTCAGGACCGCGCGCGGGTAGCAGGCGGCGAGGGGTACGAAGTCCGCTATTTCGCCGAGAAGCACGGCATCAGCATGGAGCAGGCGCAGGAACTGATCGACCGCCACGGCAACAGCCGCGAGGTCCTCGACCAGGCAGCGCAGCGCCTCAAGGGCTGATTTCCCGCCCGCTCGGGCCCCTCAGGCGCCGAACCGCTCTTCCACCCCCCGGGCCATCGCGGCCCAATCGCGGTGGCCGGTAACCGGCAGGACCCGCTCGGCCCACATTTCATCGATCCGCGCCGCGATCGAAGGCGGAAGCTCCTTGGCATCACTGGCGGTCGCCTGGACCTTGGTGGAATCGCTGTCGGCCGGAATGCCCACGCGCCGCTCCAGCGCGGCGCTGACCATCGCGTCGTCGAAGCGGTTTTTGTGCGCGTACATGAAATCGCGGCTGGTCATCCGATCGACCTCGGCCACCAGCGCGTCGGTCGTCTCGATCCCGATGAACCCTGCCAGCCGCCGGATCATCGCGGGCCGGTTGCGCGCCGCCCAGCGATAGGTCGTGAGCAGGGTGTCGCTTTCGCCTGCCCGCGCATACCAGCTCAACAGGTGAGTGAAATAATCGCACCCGTTGGGCCCGCCGCCGAGCCATAGGGGAAAGAATTCCTCGAGCCCGACCGCGCCACGTTCCAGGTGCCAGCCATCGAAGAAGCGGTGGAACGAGCAGTAAGTCTCCTTCGGATCGCGCAGCGTCACCACATAGCGCATTCCCGCCGGCAGCCGCTCGTACTCCCGGTGCGACTTGAACCCTCGCGGGGTGGCGCGCTGGGGGCCGTTGATGTCGTGATCGATCAGCGGGGCGCTGTCTTCCCACGGAACCACCCGGCTGATGTCGTCGAAATCCATGTCGCTGGATCCGGTGGCGGCGATCATGCGGATCTGGTGGAACATCTGCTGCATCATCGTCGTGCCGCTCTTGGCCCAGCAGGCGATGAAGACATCACCCGGCTCGTTTTCGAGCGGGCGGAAGTGGTGCAGCGGTTCCGCCATGATCGCGGCGACGTTGGCGCCGAATTCCTCGACGCTGCGCGCGCGCCGGCCAAGCCCTGCGGTCATCCCAGCCCCTCCTGTCCGCGCGACCCGGGGGAGGGTATGCCACGCAAGCGGGCGCGCGGGAAACGGTTTGGCCGGGCCTGCGCCGCGATCGCGTTTCCCTCGGAGGGAGGCCGGTCGAGGATTGCCTTTGCGGGCAGTGGTCCGAGTGGCCATAGAATGACGGAATGCCCCGCCGCCTGCGCAACCCCTGGCCGAAGACAGGCTACAACGTCGTCAAATTCCGAAAGCGCAGCCGCTGGACCCGGCCCGCGGCTTATGGCGTGAAGCCTGCGCGCTTTCGCCGCCCGCGCCTGACATGGCGGCAGGCGTGGTTCGAGACGCGCCCGTGGATCTTCCTCATCGCGATTGTCACGCTGTCGGTGATCTACCAGACCCCGGCGTTCTATGAGCCGCCCGGCTGGCTGCAGGGCGATCCCACCCGCGTGGAGGGCGGCTTCACCCGCTGCGGGCCAGGGCGCGGGGCGATGTGCGTGATCGACGGCGATACCTTCAAGATCGGCGAGACGAAGTACCGCGTCACTGGCATCGACACCGCCGAGGTCAAGGCCCGCTGCCCCGCCGAGGCAGCCCAGGCCGAAGCCTCGACCAGCGCGCTCCAAGGCTGGCTCAGCAAGGGCGCGTTCCAGATCACCACCCGGCTCGACGAGCCGACCGACCGCTACGGCCGCACCCTTGCCATCGTAAAGCGGGTGAAGGCGGACGGCAGCGAGGAACGGCTGGCCGACTGGATGCAAGCCCACGGCGGCGCGCGGGGGTATGACGGCGGGTTTAGGGGTGGATGGTGCTAGGCAGGAAGTGCGAAGTGGCAGACGCCCGCAACTGCAAGGCCCACAACTGGTGAGGCCAATAGCACGATCCACGGCCAGCGCTCCGGCCTCGCTCGGATGAGCGGCGGGAGCCGCAATCCGCGGTCGGTGAAGACGGTTTCCCGCAGTTTGCTTGGCGCGTCACTACCGATACGGCTCACAGGCGATGCCATCGCCATCCCCGTCCATGTCGATCCTGTAGCCCGGCTGTCCGGAGTAGAGCGGAGCTTTGCCCAGCAACCGAACCTCATCGCACCCGGCATAGTGCACGCTGGCCTCTACGGCGGCGCGCTTCTCCACGTTCTCTTCCATCGCTGCGGGAAGCATCGGTAGGATCGCCCAGAGTGTTCCGCCCGCTGCCCCAGCGAGGCCTGCAAAGGAAAGGATAAAACCCGCTTTCACGGTCAATCCACTGCACCAATCACCATTTCAAAACTGTAAATGCTATTGAAAGATCATGTAGTTTCGATCGAAAAATTCTGCTGCCTTGAGATCTTGGAAAACGGAGCCCGAGTGTCCTCGCCTAAAGGTGTAATCTGCCCAGTTCTCGGCGCGACCACTATCTTCACGAGACATCTGATAAGATGTCCCAAATATCTGCTTTATTGCTCCTTCAGGTTCTTGAGCTTGTTCGAGGAACCTCAGATTAATCGCTCCGAAGGAAAAGCCGACAAAGACAATTCTCGTCGCTGCCTGCAGCAGGCTATAGATCCGGTGAGAAGTAGCGCTGTCCACTTGCTCGGTAAATGTCTTTATGCGGTCAGCAAGAACACCAGCGCTGGCTGGAAAGGGCGCGCTGCCGTAGCCGCAAAATGCGTCGGCCGAGGTCAAGCTTCCAATTGAGCCATACACATGTTCGCAAGGAACATTGGAAGCAATCAAGGCTGCGTCCCGGTAATTTATGCGATAGGATTGAGAGATCGCCAATGTAAGGAATTGCTCAATACATCGATCATAGTTGAAAGTAACAAAAGAAGTTTTAGGAAGTGGATTGTCGACTTTTTTCGTAGCTCCGCCTACATTTCCGAGCGCCCAGATCCGACCGATCCAAGTATCAGAGAGGCTTTTCCAATCTACGGTTTTCTTGGCATTCTGCGAAAGGGAACTCGTAGCTTCCCTGCTCGCGATTATATGAGAGATGGCTAGTTTACCGAGAAATGAAGTCGCATCGCCGTGTTCTGAATTTCGATCGAGGAACGTGTCGATCGAGGGCGAGAGGGGAATTGTCTCAGCCATCCACTCGCAGTGGCGGAACAGGGGGTCTCCATACTGGATGCCCCTTGATCTGAGGCCCTCCAAATTAAACATAATGAGCGGATGTAATCCGTCCGTGTGCGAACGACTTGGGCGTATCAGGTCGCCAATTTCGATTTGCAGCTTTTTGCCGACCGGAAATCCAAAGTCGAAGGAAGCTCCCGCTCCTACGATAAAGACAGTCTCGGTTTGGCTCATTACTCCGCCGCCACAGCCCCGGCATCATCCCCGAACAACCCCGGCTCGCTCGCGTCGGCGACGTCGTTCGCGCCGTCGCCGGCCTTGGCCTTCTGGCGGCTATCGAAGCTCGACCACACGTCGTTCCAGTTTCCGCGGGTGGCGGCCTTGGAGTACTCGGTCGCGCGGGTTTCGAAGAAGTTGGCGTGCTCGACGCCGTTGAGCAGCGGGGCGAGCCAGGGGAGGGGGTGGTCCTCGACCATGTAGATCGGCTGGAAGCCGAGCTGCCCCAGGCGCCAGTCGGCGATGTAGCGGATGTAGCGCTTGATCTCCTTGGCGCTCATGCCCGGGACCGGCCCCTGCTCGAACGCGAGGTCGATGAAGGCGTCTTCCAGCCGCACCGTCTTCTGGCAGGCGTCGATGATGTCTTCCTTCACCGCCTTGGTGAGGCACTGGCGCTCGGCCACGAAGGCGTGGAACAGGCGGGTGATGCCTTCGCAGTGCAGGCTCTCGTCGCGCACCGACCAGCTGATGATCTGCCCCATGCCCTTCATCTTGTTGAAGCGCGGGAAGTTCATCAGCATCGCGAAGCTGGCGAACAGCTGCAGCCCTTCGGTGAAGCCGCCGAACATCGCCAGCGTGCGGGCGATATCCTCGTCCGAATCGACGCCGAACTGCTGCAGGTAATCGTGCTTGGCCTTCATCTCCTCGTATTCGAGGAACATGCCGTATTCGCTTTCAGGCATGCCGATCGTGTCGAGCAGGTGCGAATAGGCGGCGATGTGGACCGTCTCCATGTTGGAGAAAGCGGCGAGCATCATCTTGATCTCGGTCGGCTTGAACACCCGGCCGTATTTCTCGTGGTAGCAATCCTGCACGTCGATATCGGCCTGTGTGAAGAACCGGAATATCTGCGTGAGCAGGTTGCGTTCATGATCCGACAGCTTCTGCGCCCAGTCGCGGCAGTCCTCGCCCAGCGGCACTTCTTCGGGCAGCCAGTGAACCTGCTGCTGGCGTTTCCAGAAATCGTAGGCCCACGGGTATTCGAAGGGCTTGTAGGTCTTGCGGGCTTCGAGCAACGACATGTTGTGGCTCCGGGCTTTCTGGAAGGTTGTTCTGGGAGGGTTCCAACGTAGGCGTTTCGGTCGCCGATTCGAAGGCAAATCTCGATATTGTTGCGGGGATAACCTCGGCTCGGGCGGGCGGCGGAACCCGCCTTGGGCGCGGCGCGTTCGACGGACAAGGAAAGGAACCCACCATGTCCGAATACGAACCCGACGATTCGCGCGACGTGACCCAGAGCCAGAACTGCGCACCCGGAGAGCCGCCGCGCACCGGCCCGCGCGAAGGCGAGGCGCGTGCGCAGGCCGAGCAGGGCGGAAAGAGCCCCGGCCAGCCCTTCGACCGCGCGACCGAAGGCGATTCGCCCAGGCACCCCGATCGCTTCAGCGGTGCAGCGGCGACCGAGAGCGAGGCCCAGGTCGAACAGGCCGAAGCCCAGGAAAGCGACCGCTGGAGCGAGAAGGCTGAAGACAGCGCCGAGGACTACGTGCCCGAAGGGAAGTAACCGGGGCGGCTCTCCGGTTCGATCCGGAGAGCCGGTCCTATTTCCAGAACCAGCGGTCCCTGGCGCCGCGCCGCGCCCGTTCGCGCCACATGCGCACGTACATCCACACGCCGGAGAGCGAGAAGAACAACAGGGCGAGCCCGGACAGGAACGAGATCGCTTCGCCCGCCTTGCCGAATTCGCTGCCCGAATGAATGTGGTGGAAGAAGCCGGTCAGCGAAGCGAGGCCGGTCTGTTCCGGCTTTGGCGGCATGCACCGCCAGCCCTCCGGACAGACGAAGCCGGCTGGCGGGGCGACCTCGGCAGCGCCCGCCGAAGCGGCCTCACCCGACCAAGCGGCGAGGTGCCCAAGAAGCCCGGTGACCGCGATCCACAGCATGAACACGGCAAAGAATACAGACAGCCAACGATGCCACTTGCGCACGGAAGATCCTCTTGTTGCGAATAGTTCGCAATCGCGGGATTGGCATGGCCAGCCGCGCGCGGCAAGTGTTTGATCGTATCGGCTGGTAACTGAGCCTGCCTACGTGCCTCACTGGCAGGCGAGGCACTCGTCGTAGTCGGTCGTCGGTAGCTCGTACTTGGCGGCCTCGGGCGTGTTGTCCGCCTCCACCCCGCCGGCGAACCCGGCCCGCTGGACCGATTTCGAGCGCAGGTAATAGAGGCTCTTGATGCCCTTCTCCCACGCCTGGAAGTGGAGCATCGCCAGGTCCCACTTGTCGACGTCGGCCGGGATGAAGAGGTTGAGGCTCTGCGCCTGGTCGATGAACGGCGTGCGGTCGGCCGCGAATTCGAGCAGCCAGCGCTGGTCGATCTCGAAGCTGGTCTTGTAGACCGCCTTTTCCTCCGGTGTCAGGAAGTCGAGGTGCTGGACCGAGCCGCCCCGCTCGAGGATCGAGTTCCACACGTTGGTCGAATTCTTCGACTTCTTCTCGAGCAGCTTTTCCAGGTACGGGTTCTTCACGATGAAGCTGCCCGACAGCGTCTTGTGCGTGTAGATGTTGGCCGGGATCGGCTCGATGCAGGCGCTGGTGCCGCCGCAGATGATCGAAATCGACGCGGTCGGCGCGATCGCCATCTTGCAGCTGAAGCGCTCCATCGCCCCGGCGTCGGCAGCGTCGGGGCAGGGACCACGCTCTTCGGCCAGCACCATGCTCGCCTCTTCCGCCTTGGCGGCAATGTGCTTGAACATTTTCAGGTTCCACACCTTGGCCATCGGGCTTTCGAAGCCGATGCCCTTGGCCTGGAGGAACGAGTGGAAGCCCATCACGCCCATGCCTACGCTGCGCTCGCGCGCGGCCGAGTACTTCGCGCGGGCCATCTCGTCAGGCGCACGGTCGATATAGTCCTGCAGCACGTTGTCGAGGAAGCGCATGACGTCCTCGATGAAGGCCTTGTCGCCTTCCCACTGTTCCCATGTTTCCAGGTTCAGCGATGACAGGCAGCATACCGCGGTGCGATCGTTGCCGAGGTGGTCGACGCCGGTCGGCAGTGTGATTTCCGAACACAGGTTCGAGGTCGAGACCTTGAGACCCAACTCGCGGTGGTGGCGCGGCATGGCGCGGTTCACCGTGTCGGAGAACACGATGTAGGGCTCACCAGTGGCGAGGCGGGTTTCGACCAGCTTCTGGAACAGCGAGCGCGCATCGACGGTGGCGCGCACTTCGCCCGTCTTGGGGCTGGTGAGGTCCCACTTCTCGCCCGCGCGCACCGCTTCCATGAACGCGTCGCTGACGAGCACCCCGTGGTGCAGGTTGAGCGCCTTGCGGTTGAAGTCGCCCGAAGGCTTGCGGATCTCCAGGAACTCCTCGATCTCGGGGTGCGAAATGTCGAGGTAGCACGCCGCCGAACCGCGCCGCAGCGAGCCCTGGCTGATCGCCAGCGTCAGGCTGTCCATCACGCGCACGAACGGGATGATTCCGCTGGTCTTGCCGTTGAGGCCGACCGGCTCACCGATTCCGCGCACATTGCCCCAATAGGTGCCGATGCCGCCGCCGCGCGAGGCGAGCCAGACGTTCTCGTTCCAGGTGTTCACGATGCCTTCAAGGCTGTCGGACACCGAGTTAAGATAGCAGGAAATCGGCAATCCGCGGTTGGTGCCGCCGTTCGACAGCACCGGGGTCGCCGGCATGAACCACAGCTTCGAGATATAGTCGTAGAGCCGCTGCGCGTGATCCTGATCGTCGGCATAGGCATCGGCCACGCGGGCGAACAGATCCTGGTAGGTCTCACCCGGCAGCAGGTAACGGTCGTCGAGCGTTTCCTTGCCGAAATCGTTCAGCAGCGCATCGCGGCTCGCGTCGGTCACGATCGAGAAACGGCGATCGGCGATCTTCTTGCTGTCCTCGGCGGGCTTAGCCGCGGCCTTCACAGCCTCCACCATCGCGCCCGCCGCCATGTCGGCCACCAGCGCCTCGCTGCCCTTGTCGTGCTTGTCCATGCTCATCACCGTTTGTCCGGCCGACTGGTCCGAGGGCGCGGCGCCGGCGGCATTTTCCGCCGTTTCCACAATCGCTTCGTCAAGCCCCATCGCCGCCTCGTTACCAGTCCTGAAATCCATCGTGTCCCCGCCGCTGCGTTTGGTCCGGAGCTTCGGCAAGTTGCCGATGTTCCGCATGTGTTCGATTCGGGCGAGTCCTGCCCGACTACCATTTCCACCTGGTCCAAGGGGGAGAAACTTTTCCCCGACTTGTCCCCGATTGGGCCCTCAAGGTACCCGCAAGGCGAAGCTTCCGGCGTCGCGGCGATATGGTCATCGCCGCTCCGAAAAACTAGGTCTTGTGGGTCCCCCTTTGGTCCGCAGCTAGGGATTGTGAATCAAGCGTCCCCGCTGCGCAAGAGCATGAAGGGCAAATTTACCATGCGACCTGATGGTGTGTTATGCGATTGCAACGCCGCGACGCGCGGGAGTTCCTAGGGTCGCGTGGTGTGCAAGGGCCAAAACGGCTTGAGCGGAAATTTTTTTGTCCACCGATCCTATGCTGCGGTAGGGAGGAATTTGCCTCGCCCTTCCAAAAAAGTAGGCGGGGCACCCGGCGGAAGGTTTTTCAAAATTCGGCGTTACCAGGCCGGGCCGCGCTCGGGCTTATCGCGGTATTTCAACACCCTCGGTTCGCCGGGCGGCTTAGTGAAAAACAGTTTAGGGCCAGTCAGTTAACATTTAATAGGCCCGCGCTCCACCGGAACGGAAACAGGAACGGACGATTGAAGAGCTATGCCGGTCTTCGCCGCGCAGGTGGGTAAGAAAATGGCACGAGACGATCGAAAACAGGTGGCCCCGGCACTGACCGCCCCCGCAGACATTTCCCTGGTGGGCACGGTGGATGAGGCGATGGCGTGCAAGCTGCGCGACGGGTTGGCCGACGCGGAGGATACCGACACGCCGATCGTCATCGACATGACGACGCTGGGCGGCGATCCCGAAATGGCCCGAAGAATGATTGTGGAGGTCGATGCGGCGCGCGAACGGCTCAAGCGCCGCCGCATCGTGTTCCTCGGCAAGACGGTCGTCTATTCCGCAGGCGTCACCTTCATAGCCGCCTTCCCGCGCGAGGACCGCTATCTGAACAGCGACGCCACGCTGCTCATCCACTGCCGTCAATTGAGCCAGACGATGCAGCTCGAAGGGCCGATCCGCACGAGCATCCCCATGCTCCGGGCGATGATTCATCAGCTCGAAACGGGCGTCGAGCTCGAAGAAGCGAACTTCAAGCGTCTCATCGAAGGATCGAACGTCGAGATGGAGGACCTGCTCGAGAAGGCGCTCTACAACTGGTATGTGCCTGCGGACGAAGCCTGCGAGCTTGGTCTCGTGGCCGAGGTTCTCAAGCTTTAAGCGGGAACGCTCTCCGCCTTGGCGTGGTCTGCGATGGCGTCGGCGATCTCGTCCACCAGTTCGAGCGGCAGGTCGTGACCCATCCCGGGAACGGTCTTCAGCTTCGACCCCTTGATGTGCGCGGCGGTGTCGTGTCCGCCGGCCAGCGGGACCAGCGGATCCGCCTCGCCGTGGATGACGAGCGTCGGCGCCTTCACGCTTTGCAACCGTTCGCGCCGGTCGCCGTCGGCGATGATGGCGGCGAGCTGGCGAGGCATTCCCGCCGGGTAGAAGCTGCGGCGGATGAGCGCGCGGCTGCGTTCGCGCACTTTGTCCGGGTCCGAGCGATAGCCAGGGCTGCCGATCGCCTGCGAGACCTTGACCCCGTGCTCCACCAGCGTGTCCTCGTCCATCGAGGCGGGACGCTGGGTTAGCGCCGACATCGCCTCGCGCGTGCCGGCGGGCAGCTTGCGGTGGCCCGTGGTGGACATGATCGAGGTGAGGGTAAGCACGCGCTCGGGGTGGGAAAACGCCATGTGCTGGGCGATCATTCCGCCCATGCTCGCGCCGCCGATATGCGCCTTGTCGATGCCGAGCGCGTCGAGCAGGCCGATCCCGTCCTCGGCCATGTCGGCGAGGGTGTAGGGAACCTTCGGCTTGATGCCGAACTTGCTCAGCAGCATCAGCTTGACGATGCCTGGTGCCTTTGCCCCTTCGAACTTGTGGCTGAGGCCGATGTCGCGATTGTCGTAGCGGATCACGCGAAAGCCGCGTTCCACCAGGGCATCGACCAGTTCCTGCGGCCACAGCGTCATCTGGGCACCGAGGCCCATCACCAGCAGGACCGGCGGCGCGGCGGGATCGCCGTGCTCGTCATATTCGATCGCAATGCCGTTGGCCTGGACCTGCGCCATGTTATCCCTCCCTCAAGGTACCAGCACGGTATCGCGCGCTTCGGGCAATGTCTCCGGGTAATCGAGGATGAAGTGCAAGCCTCGGCTTTCGTGGCGCTTCAGCGCGCTGCGAACGATCAGGTCGGCGCACTGGTGGAGGTTGCGCAACTCGATCAAGTCGGTGGTAACCCGGAACGAGCCGTAATAGTCCTCGATCTCCTGCGCGAGCGTGGCGATGCGGTGCGCCGCGCGCTCGAGCCGCTTGGTGGTGCGCACGATGCCGACGTAATTCCACATGAACCGGCGGATTTCGGTCCAGTTCTGCTTGATGACCACCTCTTCGTCGGAATCGGTCACCCGGCTCGCGTCCCACTCGCGGATGGGCGGCGGATCGTCGAGATCGTCCCAGCAGCACAGGATGTCGTGCGCGGCGGCTTCCCCGAACACGAAGCATTCGAGCAGGGAATTGGAGGCGAGCCGATTGGCCCCGTGGAGCCCGCTCTCGGTCACTTCGCCCGCCGCCCACAGGCCGGGCAGGTCGGTCCGCGCGTCGAGCCCGATCAGCACCCCCCCGCAGGTGTAGTGCTGCGCGGGCACGACCGGGATCGGCTCCTTCGTCATGTCGATGCCGAGGCCGAGAAGCTTTTCATGAATGGTGGGGAAATGGTGCGTCACGAAATCGGCCGGCTGGTGGCTGATGTCGAGGTGGACGAAGTCGAGCCCGTCGCGCTTGATTTCGCTGTCGTTCGCGCGCGCTACGATATCTCGCGGCGCGAGCTCGGCCCGCGGGTCGTAGTCCGGCATGTAGCGATGGCCGGTCTTGGGGTTGAGAAGCAGGCCACCTTCGCCGCGAACCGCCTCGGTAATCAGGAAGTTCTTGACGTCGAGGTTGTAGAGACAGGTCGGGTGGAACTGCATCATCTCCATGTTGGAGACGCGGGCCCCGGCGCGCCACGCCATGGCGATACCGTCGCCCGTCGCGCCGCGGGGCGCCGTCGAGAACTGGTACACGCGCCCTGCGCCGCCGCTGGCGAGGATGGTGGCGCGGGCGACATGCGCCTCCACGGTCCCGGTCGCCTCGTCGAGGGCATAGACGCCCCACACGCGGCCCGAGCCCGAGAACCGCTCGGCATTGCGGCCGGTGATAAGGTCGATGCAGGCCCGCCCGGGAAGCAGGGTGATGTTGGGGTTGGCAGTGGCCGCGTTGAGCAGCGCTTCCTGCACCGCCCAGCCCGTCGCATCGTTGACGTGGACGATGCGGCGTTGCGAATGCCCGCCTTCGCGGGTCAGGTGAAGCGCGCCTTCCTCCTTGTTGAAGGGCACGCCAAGCTCGATCAACCGGTCGATGGCGGCGGGGGCGTGCTCGATAACGTACTCAACCGTCTCGATGCGGTTAAGGCCGGCACCGGCGACCATCGTGTCGCGGATGTGCTCTTCGAAGGTGTCGCCGGCATCGAGCACCGCGGCGATGCCGCCTTGCGCCCAGGCCGTGCTGCCTCCGGTGAGGGAGCCTTTCGCCAGCACCAGCACCTTGCGCGTCTGCGCCAGCGCCAGCGCGGCGGTCAGGCCCGCCGCGCCCGATCCGATGACGATCACGTCGTGCTGCGGCATGCTCATTCCGGCTTCCCTGTCGGGCCGACATGCATGTTGTCGATCAGCCGCGTGCCGCCGATGCGGGCGGCGACCAGCAACCGGGCGGGAGCGTCGCCAAGCGTATCGAGCGGCGCGAGGCTGAGCGGGTCTGCCAGCGCGGCATAATCGACACTGTCGAAGCCGGCTTGCAGCAGGTGTGCCTCCAGCGCGGCGAGCGTCGGCGCGGCCGCGCTGCCGGCCGCCAGCGCAGCGATCGCTTCGCGCATGGCCTGGGGCAGGGCGGCGGCCTGCGCGCGGGCGGCGGGCGAGAGGTACTGGTTGCGGCTTGACATTGCCAGCCCGTCGGTCTCGCGAACGGTGGGCACGCCGACGATCGCTTCGACATGGGGGCGAACCAGATCGAGGTCCCGCGCCATGCGGCGGATGACCGCCAGTTGCTGCCAGTCCTTCTCGCCGAACAGCGCGACATCGGGCCGCACCTGGTTGAACAGCTTGAGCACCACGGTGGCCACGCCATCGAAATGCCCGGGCCGCGCCGCGCCGCACAGCCCATCGCTCACGCCGGCGACGGAGACAGTGGTGGAGAAGCCCGCCGGATACATTTCCTCCACGCCCGGCGCCCATAGCAACTCTACGCCCTCGGCCTCGAGCAAAGCGCAATCGGCGGCCATCCGGCGCGGGTAGGCATCGAGATCCTCGTTCGGACCGAACTGCTTCGGATTGACGAAGATCGACACGGCGACCGCATCGGCATGGCGCCGCGCCTCACGCACCAGGGTCAGGTGACCCTCGTGAAGCGCGCCCATCGTCGGCACCAGCGCCAGGCGCTTGCCGCCGGCGCGAAGCTGATCCACGGCGCTTCTCAACACTTCCAGCGTGGTCGCGGTTTGCACCTCTCGCCGTCCCTCGACTATTCTGTCCTCTCAACGCCCTAGCCGGGGCAATACAGGAATGCACGCGTGACCGAGGCCCGTCCCTCTTCTCCAGCCGCCGGAAAGGCCGCCCACCGGATCGTCTTCGCCAACGAGAAGGGTGGCACCGGCAAATCGACCACCGCGGTGCACGTCGCCGTGGCGCTCGCGTATCAGGGAGCGAAGGTGGCGGCGATCGACCTCGATCCGCGGCAGCGCACGCTTTATCGCTATTTTGAAAACCGGGCGGAGACGGCGGCCCGGCGCGGCATCGATCTGCCGACCGCGCGGTTCGAAGTATTCGAGAGCGGCACCCCCGAGGAACTGGAGGCGATGACCGCCAGCCTGTCCGAAGGCTGCGACTTCGTCGTGTTCGACACGCCGGGGCGCGACGATCCGCTGGCCCGCCACGCGGCGACCGAGGCCGATACCCTGGTAACACCGCTCAATGACAGCTTCGTCGATTTCGATCTCATCGGCCAGGTCGATGCCGAGACCTTCAAGGTCCGCCGCCTGTCCTTCTATGCCGAGCTCATCTGGGAGGCGCGCCTCAAGCGCAGTCGCGCGACGATCGAACAGAAGCGGCGCGAAATGGACTGGATCGTGGTGCGCAACCGCACCGGTCACGTCGAGGCGCGCAACATGGTCCGGATCGAGGCGGCGCTGGCCGAATTGTCGAAGCGGGTGGGCTTCCGCGTCTCTCACGGACTGTCCGAACGCGTGATCTACCGCGAACTCTTTCCGAGCGGGCTGACCCTGCTCGACAAGGGGCACCTCGGCGAACTCGGCACCAGCCATCTCGTCGCGCGGCAGGAACTGCGCTCATTGGTTGCCGCGCTCAACTTGCCCATGCCCTCGAAGAAAGCCGCGGAACTGGCGCTCGCCTGATTTGAACTGCGGAACTGTCCTACAAGCGGCCGGCCCGCTAATGCAGGACAACATGAGCCCGGACCGCCCATCCTTGTATCCCGCACGAGCATACGCGGAAGGTGACGGTCGCGATACGGCAATCGCGCGCAAGTATCTGGTAAAAGGCGCAAAATCGCCGAGCAGGGATTTCTTTTTGTACCCGGTTCGGTGGTCCACGCCCCGTGTCGGCGCATCGCGCTGCGAACGGTGAAAGGACTGTCTGGGTGATCAAGCTCCTCTTCATCGCCGCCCTCCTCTCGCTCGCTTGCCGGTCGGTGCTCGGCAAATGGCCGTGGGAATATCTCGCCGCGAAACCGACCCGCCCCCAGGCCGTTCTCAAGGCGCGGCAGCTGCTGTCGGTTGGGCATGACGCGTCTCGTAGCGAAATCGTCGAGGCGCATCGGCGGCTGATCGCGGCGGTCCACCCGGATCGGGGCGGCACGAACGAAGCGGTGCATGCGGCCAATGCGGCGCGCGACCTGCTTCTGTCCGAGCTGTCCGGCACCAACAGAGGATAAGAGCTTGAGCCATACCTTCGATCCCACGACCTTGCGTGAATACGACATTCGCGGCGTCATCGGCGAAACCCTGGGCGCGGACGATGCGCGCGCGATCGGCCGCGGATTCGCGACTATGCTGCGCGAAGCCGGCGGGAAGAAGGTTGCCGTCGGCTACGACGGGCGGCTGAGTTCGCCCATGCTGGAGCACGCCCTGATCGAGGGTCTCAACTCGAGCGGGTGCGACGTGGTGCGGATCGGCATGGGGCCGACCCCGATGCTCTATTATGCCGAGGCGTCAGCCGAAGAGGTGCAGGGCGGCATTCAGATAACTGGCAGCCACAATCCCGCCAATTACAATGGCTTCAAGATGGTATTTCTTGGCCGTCCGTTCTTCGGGGAGGACATCCTCGAAATCGGCCGCCGCGCCCAGGCGGGTGAATGGGCCGATGGCTCCGGAACGGTCGAGTCGCGCGAGGTCCTGGGCGAGTATATCGAGCGCCTGGTCGCCGGGCTGGAGGGGATCGACCACGAATCGTTGGCCGGTCTTCGAATCGGTTGGGACGCGGGCAACGGCGCCGCCGGCCCCGCGCTCGAGGCGCTCACCGCCCGCCTGCCGGGGGAGCACCACCTGCTGTTCACCGAGGTCGACGGGTCGTTTCCCAATCATCATCCTGATCCTACTGACCCGGCCAATCTTGAGGACCTCAAGCGGCTTGTCGCGGACAAGAACCTCGACTTCGGAGTGGCTTTCGACGGTGACGGCGACCGGATCGGCGCGATCGACAACCAGGGACGCATTATCTGGGGCGACCAGCTGTTGATGATCTATGCCGAGGACCTGCTTGCGCGCATGCCGGGAGCGACGGTGATCGCCGATGTGAAGGCGAGCCGCGCGCTGTTCGAGCGGGTGCGCGAGCTGGGCGGCCAGCCGCTTATGTGGAAGACCGGCCACAGCCTGATTAAGTCCAAAATGAAGGAGACAGGCGCACCTCTGGCCGGGGAAATGAGCGGCCACGTGTTCTTCGCTGACACCTATTACGGGTACGACGATGCACTTTACGCTGCGGTCCGGTTGATCGCCGCCTCCGCGCGCCTGGGCCGGAGCGTGACCGAATTGCGCGGCGCGATGCCGGCTATGATCAATACTCCCGAACTGCGCTTTCAGGTGGATGAGAGCCGCAAGTTCGCTGCGATCGAGGAAGTGAAGCAGAGGCTTGCAGGGACCGGCGCGAAAGTGGACGGAACCGACGGAGTGCGAGTCACCACCGACGACGGCTGGTGGCTCCTGCGCGCGTCGAACACCCAAGACGTGCTGGTCGCCCGTGCGGAGAGCAACGACCAAGCCGGTCTTCAGCGCCTGCTGGGCCAGATCGACGAACAGCTCGCCCTGTCCGGCCTCGAGCGGAGTGCGCAGGCGGGGCATTGAGCGCTCTGCTTAACCCTGCCGACTCCGGCTTCCGCCGGGCAGTGGCCTGGGTAGCTGCGCTCAACCTCGCCTACTTCAATATCGAGTTTGCGGTCGCGCTCGCGATCGGATCGGTTTCGCTGTTCGCCGATTCGGTCGACTTCCTTGAGGACACCTCGATCAACCTGCTGATCTTGCTGGCGCTCGGCTGGAGTACCCTCGCGAGAGCCCGCGTCGGGATTGTGCTTGCCGCAGTGTTGCTCGTCCCCGGTATCGCGACGCTGTGGACCGCGTGGGCAAAGTTCGGCGACCCGGCGGTGCCGGCGCCGATGCCTCTAACGCTCGCGGGGCTCGGCGCGCTGGCGATCAACCTGACCTGTGCGGTCATCCTGGCGCGTTTCCGCGCGCACTCGGGGAGCCTCAGCCGCGCCGCGTTCCTGTCCGCGCGCAACGATGCCTTCGCCAATGTCGCGATCATCGCCGCAGGCCTGGTCACCGCCTTCGCGTGGCATTCGCCTTGGCCGGATATTGCGGTCGGGCTTGCCATCGCGGTGGTCAATCTCGACGCTGCGCGCGAGGTGTGGGAGGCGGCGCGCGAGGAACACGCGGTCGAGGCGTGACGATGTCGGACGCCGTTCCACCGGAGATTGCCAATTGGTTCGCCGGACGAGGCTGGCGCGTACGCCGCCACCAGAGCGAGATGCTGGTCGCGAGCGATGCGGGGCGCCATGCGATGCTGGTGGCCGACACCGGGGCCGGCAAGACGCTTGCTGGCTTCCTACCGACGCTGGCGGCCTTCTGTCCCTCGCGCTTCGGCGAGCAAGGGCCTCCCGACGGGCTCCACACGTTGTACGTCTCCCCGCTCAAGGCCCTTGCGCATGACGTCCAGCGAAACCTCGTCACCCCGGTCGAGGAAATGGATCTACCCATCCGGGTCGAGACGCGCAGCGGCGACACGCCGTCCGATCGCAAGAAGCGCCAGCGCGTGCGCCCGCCCAACGTGCTGCTGACCACGCCCGAATCGCTCTCGTTGCTGCTTAGCTACCCTGACAGTTTTGCGATGTTCGCCGGCTTGCAGCGAGTCGTGATCGACGAGGTCCACGCTTTCGCGACCGGCAAGCGCGGAGATCTGCTGGCGCTTTGCCTGAGCCGCCTCCAATCGATCGCGCCTGGGCTGCAGCGCGCCGCCTTGTCCGCGACCGTTGCCGATCCGCAGGCTTTCCGTGAGTGGCTCGCGCCGTGGGGCGACATCGATTCGGTAGAGCTTGTCGAGGGCGAGCCGGGCGCCCCGCCGCATGTCGAGGTGCTCCTGCCGATCGAAGAGCGCGTCCCCTGGGGCGGCCATGCCGGCCGCTGGGCGATTCCCCAGATCTACGAGGAGATTCGCCGCAACAAGACGACGCTGATCTTCACCAATACGCGCTTTCTTGCCGAATACACCTTCCAGCTCCTGTGGGATGTGAACGAGGATACCCTGCCGATCGGCATCCACCATGGCTCCCTGAGCAAGGAAGCGCGCCGCAAGGTGGAGGGCGCGATGGCGCGCGGCGAACTGCGTGCACTGGTCGCGACCGCCAGCCTCGACCTCGGGGTCGACTGGGGGGATATCGACTGCGTCGTGCAGATGGGCGCGCCCAAGGGTTCGAGCCGTCTGCTGCAGCGAGTCGGACGGGCCAATCACCGGCTCGACCAGCCGAGCCGGGCTATTCTGGTGCCGGGCAACCGGTTCGAGTTTCTCGAGGCGACCGCTGCCAAGGAGGCAGTCGACCAAGGCCAGCGCGACGGAGAAGACTTTCGTCCCGGCGGGCTCGACGTGCTTGCCCAGCACGTGATGTCCTGCGCATGCGCGGCGCCGTTCGACGAGGGGGGGCTGCTGGCCGAGGTGCGCTCATCGCTTGCCTACTCCTGGCTCGATGAAGCCGTGTGGCAGCGCGTGCTGCACTTCGTCGCTACCGGCGGCTATTCGCTCGAAGCCTACGACCGGTTCAAGCGCATCGTGCGCGATGCCAACGGCACGTGGCGGCTTACCCATCCGGAACACGCCGCCCGCCACCGCCTGAACGCGGGCATCATCGTCGACAATGAGATGATCGAGATCCGCTTCCGCAACGGGCGTTCGCTCGGCAAGGTGGAGGAGCAGTTCGCGGCAAGCCTGCGCAGCGGCGACACCTTTCGCTTTGCGGGAATGGACCTCGAAGTCGAATCGCTGCGCGATCTCGAGCTGGTGGTCCGGGCTGCGAAGACGTCGGCCACCATCCCCAGCTACATGGGGCTGCGCCTGCCACTGACTACCCACTTGGCCGACCGGGTCCGCGAGATGCTGATAGACCGGGCGAGCTGGGCCCGCTTTCCGGACGACGTTCGCGAATGGCTCGAGGTGCAGGACTGGCGCAGCCGGATGCCCGGGCCGGGCCAGCTGCTGGTCGAGACCTTCCCGCACGCGAAGAAGCACTACGCGGTCTATTATACCTTCGAAGGGTGGAATGCGAACCAGAGCCTCGGGATGCTGATCAACCGCCGGATGGAGGACCGCGGGCTTATGCCGGGCGGCTTCGTCGCCAACGATTACAGCCTAGCGGTTTGGGGGCTGAAGCCGGTGATAGATCCCTTGCCGCTGTTGTCGCCCGACATCCTGACCGACGAGTTCGTAGAATGGGTGCAGGAGTCTCACCTGCTCCGCCGCGCTTTCCGGGAGGTCGCGGTAATCGCCGGACTTGTGGAGCGGCAGCACCCGGGCAAACGCAAGACCGGCAAGCAGGTCACTTTCTCGACCGACCTGATTTACGACGTGCTGCGCAAATATGAGCCCGATCATGTCCTGCTTGAAGCCGCTTGGGCGGACGCGCGCACCCGGATGACCGACGTAGGCCGCTTGGGCAATGTGCTGGACCGCGCGGCCGAGCAGCTTGTGCATGTGGAACTTGACCGGGTCAGCCCGCTTGCGGTGCCCGTGATGACCATGATCGGACGCGAGGCGCTGCCGCAAGGGGCGATCGACGATGAGCTCTTGCTGGAAGCGGAGAGCCTGGGAGCCGAGGCGATGCGGGTGGAAACCGCGCCCGCGGATCTCGAATAGATACGAAAAAGGGGGCGGATCGCTCCACCCCCTCAACGCTTTTGCGGTTGAAGAGCTGCCCTCAGGCAGCCTTGCCGAACTCGCGGTACTTTTCGTTGCCGACGAAACCGAACTTGGTCACGCCCGAAGCCTTGATGATGTTCAGTACGCGGATCGAGAGATCGTAGCTCGCCTGCTGGTCAGGTTCGAACTGCAGCTCGGGTTCAACTGCGAACGCCTTGGACGCATTCAGGTTGGAAACGAGCTCACCCTCGTTGATCGCGGTCCCGTTCCACAGGATCTGGTTATCCGGCGTGAGAACGATCTTGTTCTTGATCGGGTCCACCGGCGGCGGGGTGTCGTTCGGGTTGGGCACCGGCAGATCGATGTCGACCGAGTGGGTGGCCACGGGGATGGTGATGATGAACATGATGAGAAGCACGAGCATGACGTCGATCAGCGGCGTCGTGTTCATCTCCATCATCGGCGAGCCATCATCCTTGCCGCCTGACATTGCCATTGTGGGTTACTCCTGAATTCTTCGCCGGGCCTGGTCGTCGAATGCCGATCAGGCGTTCGGATCGACCGGGTTGGAGATGAAGCCGACGGTCGGATAACCGGCCGCCTGGACGTTGTAGATGGTGCCGGCAACGCAGCGCCACGGGGCATTCACGTCACCCCGGATGTGAACCTGGGGGATATCCTCGGGGTTCTGCATCAGGGCTTCGGGTCCGCCGGCAGCCTTCACGATCGCATCGAGGCGCTCGAAGGCGCGGTCGTAGAGTTCCTGCGAGGTCACCGGGGTGAGGTTGTTGAAGTAGACCCGGCACTGGCCGTTGCGCGAAGCGCCGGCAAAGCCAGGCTCACCCGCACTGCGGCCGGCATCGTCGGTCGTGCTGACGGTAAGCAGCAGGTTCTCGACCTTGTCCTTCGATTCCTGCGACACCATGACCGGCAGCTTGAGCTTCTCGATCGTCTGGATGGCAACCGGGACCGCGATCAGGAAGATGATGAGGAGCACCAGCATCACGTCGACGAGCGGCGTGGTATTGATGTCCGACATAGGCGTTTCGGTTACTCCGCCTGCGGAAATGGCCATGGGCTTCCTATCCTATCTCAATTCTCTTGAGGCTGAAGGGAGGGACGCACTCGGCATCCCTCCCGGACAACCTCAGGGCCGGGGCGTCGTCGACGCGACCGGCTTGGCCGGGGCGGTCGTTGCCGCTTTGCCAGCCTGCTGGGTCGAGGTCTGCGTCATCACCGCAGGCTTCACGGCGCCGCGCGAGTTGATGTTCGCCAGCACGTCGGTCGAGAAACCGGAGAGAAGCTCGGCGATGCGCTTGTTGCGCGCCTGCAGCCAGTTGTAGGCAAGCACCGCGGGCACCGCGACGAGCAGGCCGATCGCGGTCATGATCAGAGCTTCACCAACGGGGCCGGCGACCTTGTCGATCGAAGCCGAACCGGCCAGGCCGATGTTGATCAGCGCGCGATAGATGCCGATCACGGTGCCGAGGAGGCCGACGAACGGAGCGGTCGCGCCCACGGTCGCCAGGAACGGCAGGCCGCCGGCAAGCTTCGCGTTGATCGAAGCTTCAGAGCGAGCGAGCGAGCCGTGGAGCCAATCGTGCGCATCGAGGGCATCGGTCATCTTCTCGTGCGATTCCTCAGCGCTCAGGCCGTCGTCGACAAGCTGGCGCCAAGCGCTGTTCTTGTCGAGCTTGTTGGCGCCTTCACGCAGGGTCGGAGCACGCCAGAAGGTGGTGCGAACACCCTTGTACTGGTTCATGATCTTCTGCTGCTCGAGCCACTTGGTGATCAGGATGTAGAACGAGCCGACCGACATGATCACGAGCACGGTGAAGATCGAGTAGGCGATCACGCCGCCCTGGTTGAGCGCTTCCCAGAAGCCGAAGCGATTGGCGGGAGCGGCGCTGCCGCCAGCCGCCGCGGCAAGGAGTTCGATGTACATTTGCGAGTATCCTCTCAGATAAAACGATTAAATTGAACGACTATTGCGGGATCTGCCAGCGGACCGAGCTGGACCAGCTGCCGCTCGTCGGCTTGCCTTCGCCATCGGTCGCAGGATTGAACCGGGCGCGGCGCTGGATCAGCGAGCAGGTGGTACTGTCGAGTTCGGGCGTTCCGCTCGACCCCGTAACAGTGCAGTTCGTTACTCGTCCGTTGGCGTCGATCTGGACCGAAAAGCGCGTGACGCCTTCCTTTTCCTCACGCAGCGCGCGGCTCGGATAGTCGTTGGCATTCGCCCAGCTGCCAGGGTTGCCCTTGGGAGTCGCGCTTTTGGGCTGGACCCGGGGCGGCGGCGGCGGAGCCGGCGGCGGAGCCACAACCGGCGCCGGCGGCGGAACGCGCACCGCTATCGGTGCCGGCGGCGGGATCGTCGGCTGCGTCTGGATCGGCGGCGGGGCCGGCGAAATGTTCATCGGCGGCGGCGGGGCTACCGGCGGCGGAGGCGCGGTGTCCGGCTGCGGCTCAGGCGGCGGCGGTTCCTCCTCGGGCGGCGGCGGCTCCTCGATGTCGACCGTGGTCACGCGCTCGATCGCCTTCTTGACTGCCGAGTAGGCAAGCCCGGTTACGAGAGCGTATCCGACGGCGACGTGGATCAGCGCAACGATGATGATCGCAACAATGCGATTACCACTCATCTGTTGGTCAGCGTAGGCCATTCAGTCGCATCACTCCATCGTCAGGCGCCGGAACGAATCCGGCATCCCTGCATCGGTCCAGCACAGCAACAACGCCAGGCCGACGCATCCATTCCATGTTTCCACCCAGTAGGCCCACCGGGACGCGGCAGCCTTGCGGCCCGCCGGATCCCCGATGACCCGGCACGGGTCTTCCGGGGGGTTGGCTTTTCTCTTTGCACCCCGGTTGACGGGGAGCCTTAACCGTGAAGCAAATAGCAGGCAAACCCTTTTCCGGTTCACCCGAGATTCACTCGCTTGGGGCTGCAACGGCGCAAGTGCCTAACGGTTTCCAACGCGCATCCATGCGCCTAGCGAGCATGCTGTCATGACTTCACGATTCTCTTTCCTGCACAGCACGATCCTCGGAGCGGTTGTCACTCTCGCCGTTGCTGCTGCGCCGGCGCCCAGCGGCGCACCGCAGCCGACTTACGCCGATCTGGCCGATTTCGCCGATGCGGCCGATCTGGTGGCCCATGTCCAGGTGACCAAGCAGATCGTCCTGCCGCCGGAGCGCGCGCAGAACGTGGCTCCCGGCTACACGCGACTCTACATTGAGGCGCGGACCAAGGGCCTCCTCGCAGGGCGGGCGCCACTGGGATCCGCAGTCCGCTACCTGGTCGACGTCCCGGTCGATGAGCGGGGCAAGCCCGCCAAGCTTAAGAAGCGCGAGTTCCTGCTGTCCGCGAGGCCGGTTCCCGGCCGGCCCGGGGAACTCCAGTTGACCGGCCCGAGCGCCCAGCTGGCTTACGACGCGGACATTGCGGCGCGTCTGCGGCCGGTCCTCGTCGAGCTCGCAGCGGCCGACGCTGCTCCTCCCGTTACCGGAGTTCGCGATGCGCTGGCGGTGCCGGGAACGCTGGTCGGCGAATCGGAAACCCAGATCTTCCTTTCGACAGAGAGCGGCGATCCGGTTTCGCTCACCGTCGTCCGGCGTCCGGGCATGGAGCCCGTGTGGGGGGTCTCCTACTCGGAGATCGTCGACCAGGCGGCCCGCCCCCCCGAGCGCGATACGCTGGCATGGTACCGGCTCGCGTGCTTTCTCCCCGCACGCCTGCCCGCGGGTGCCAACCTGTCGCAGGACCCTGCTTCGCGGTCGCAGGCCGCGCAGGACTATTCGTTCGTCATGCAGCAGCTCGGGCCGTGCCCACGCGTTCTGGGCCCTCGATAGTATCTCTTTGTTGGCTCCCCCCCGCTGGCTTGCATAGGAGCGGGCGCGCCCGAAAGAAGGGCTGACAGGGAGGTAGCATCGATGGCCGAACCGCTGCGGATCGCGCTCGCCGGGTTGGGCACGGTAGGGGCGGGCGTCATCCGTTTGCTGGCTGCCAACGCCGCTCTGGTACGCTCGCGAGCAGGGCGGGAAATTCGCATTGTCGCGGTAAGCGCGCGCGATCGCGTCCGCGACCGCGGGGTCGACCTGTCCGCCTTCGACTGGTGCGACGACATGGCGGCGATGGCATCGCGGGACGATGTGGATGCGGTGGTCGAGATGGTCGGGGGAGCCGATGGTCCCGCCCTGACGCTCGCCAAGACCGCAATCCGCCAGGGCAAGGCGTTGGTGACAGCGAACAAGGCCATGATAGCGCATCACGGGCTCGAGCTCGCGAGGGCCGCAGAGGAACGAGGGGTTCCGCTCAAGTTCGAAGCCGCGGTCGCCGGCGGCATTCCGGTCATCAAGGGGCTGCGCGAAGGCGCTGCCGCCAACGCGATCGCCCGGGTCCAGGGCATCCTCAACGGGACCTGCAATTTCATCCTTTCGACGATGGAGGATACCGGACGGGATTTCGCCGACGTGCTGGCCGAAGCGCAGGCCCTCGGCTTCGCGGAAGCCGACCCGAGTTTCGACATCGACGGGATCGACGCGGGTCACAAGCTGGCCATTCTCGCCGCGATCGCTTTCGGGGCCCGGCTCGATTTTGCGCATGTCTCGTGCGAAGGGATCGGCGCCGTGCGCGCGGCCGACATCGCCCGGGCACGCGACCTCGGCTTCGTGATCCGCCTGGTCGGCGAGGCGGATGTCGATGCCGGCCCGCCAGGCGCCGCCCCGGCGCGTCTCCTCCAGCGCGTCCGTCCGTGCCTGGTTCCGCAGGCCCATCCGCTTGCCCATGTCGATGGTCCGACGAACGCGGTCGTGGCCGAGGGCAACTTCTCCGGGAGGCTGCTGTTCCAGGGCGCCGGGGCAGGCGACGGCCCGACCGCCAGTGCCGTCGTTGCCGACCTGATCGACATCGCCCGCTCGACGATGGACGGACGGGAGGCTGGGCCGGCATTCTCGGTGCCGGTTGGCGAACTGCTCGCCATGGAGCCTGCCGAGCCGGGTGACCGCACGGGCCGCAGCTATATCCGGTTCACCGTTGCCGACCGTCCGGGCGTGCTGGCCGAGATAACCGCCGCGATGCGCGATGCGGAAGTGTCCATCGAAAGCCTCATCCAGCAAGGCGAGCCCGACGCCAAGGGAGACGTGCTCGTCGCCATGGTCACCCACGAAGGCCCCGAACGCTGCGTGGCCGAAGCGCTGCGGCTGCTCGACGGGTCTCCTAGCCTGACGGCTCCGCCGTTGGTGATGCCGATCCTGGAGGCGTGAGCGCGGGCTCGAGGGAACTGGCGGTGCCTTGGCCGGGTGGTGGTCCGCCTTCACCGGTTCCGCGCGGGGCGAGGCCCTGGCCAACCCGTTCGGCATCCGAGCCCGGGGGCGCTTCGGGAATCGCTTTCAGATCGATCAATACCGGCATCGGCGGCGGGCAGGGGCCGATGAAGCACCCCGAGGCAACCACGACGCCCGGATAGACCGTGCCGACATCCGGCGCGCGCGGCACGTTGTCCTTCGCTCCCTTGCCCGCCGGGTCCAGGTCGCCGCTCGACTTGACGCGAAACGCGCTGTTGTCCTGTTGCTGGGCGCAAACCACGATCTCGTCGCCTGGCTTGGGCGCCGGACATTCGGCCTTGGCGCGGGTATCGACCGGCCCATAGGCTTCCCTGGCGGCCGCCGAGGCTTCCTCGGCCGTCACCGGCCGCGTCTCCTGCGCGGCTGCCGGAGTCGCCAGGAACAGGGCCAACAAAACGGCCCCCGGTCTTCTCGACAATCGCTTGCTCCGTGGTCTAAGCGCCGCGCCTGACTCCAGCCGGGGAATTGAATTTCCGATGAACAAAGAAACCTCCGCCTCTTCGCCGACCGCCTCTCACGTGCTCGACCGCGTGCTGGTGCTCGAAATGGTCCGCGTGACCGAGGCGGCGGCGATCGCCGCGAGCAAGCTGATCGGCCGGGGCGACGAGAAGGCGGCCGATCACGCGGCGGTCGAGGCGATGCGCGCCGCTTTCGACGAACTGGCGATCGATGGCACCGTGGTGATCGGGGAGGGCGAGCGCGACGAAGCGCCGATGCTCTACATCGGCGAAAAGGTCGGCGGGGCGATCGGCACCGGGCCAAAGATCGACATCGCGCTCGATCCGCTGGAAGGCACGACCATTACCGCCAAGGCGGGCCCCAACGCGCTTGCCGTCCTCGCGGCGGCGGAGGCTGGATGCCTGCTCAACGCGCCCGATACCTACATGGAAAAGCTGGCGGTGGGCCCCGGCTATCCCGAAGGCGTGATCGACCTCGCGAAGTCGCCCAGCGACAACGTCCGCGCGGTAGCGGCGGCCAAGGGCGTCGAACCCAGCGAGATCATCGTCTGCGTGCTCGACCGGCCGCGCCATGCCGAACTGATCGCCGAACTGCGCGGGCTGGGCTGCGGTGTCGTGCTGATCGGCGACGGAGACGTGGCCGGCGTAATCGCGACGACCGATCCCGACACCACGATCGACATGTACATGGGTTCGGGCGGCGCGCCCGAGGGCGTGCTGGCCGCGGCTGCGCTGCGCTGCGTCGGCGGGCAGTTCAACGGCCGGCTGATCTTCCGCAACGAGGACGAGAAAGCCCGCGCGCGCAAGTGGGGGATCGAGGACTTCGACCGCATCTACAAGCTGGAAGACCTCGCCAAGGGCGACTGCATCTTCGCCGCCACCGGGGTGACGTCCGGCTCTCTGCTGGATGGAGTGAAGCGCCTGCGCGGCGGCAGGATGACGACCGAGAGCGTCGTGATGCGCGCATCGAGCGGCACCGTGCGCTGGATCCGGGGCGAGCACCGGACGGGACAGTCTTAAACAGAACCAAAGGAAAAACCGGGCGAGACGGTCCTGCGCACCCGAAAAAAGGACTCGCGCTGGATCAAGTGCGAGCACCGGATCGGCTAGACGCGCAGCCGCATGGACCGCCGACCGGGGATGATTTAGAAACTTTCGCCTCACCGCTCATGGCCTTCCTGGCCGTTACCGACTTGTTCACCGTCGGAGCGGCGCAGAAGGCGAAAAAGCGTGGAATTATCGGGCTTTCGAGTGATCGCGGTCATCCGCCCGCGATAAATGACCGGCTTCACCAGGCCGATTTCGAGACGCGCCAACAGCGTCTCGGTTGTCACCTTCCGGAAATCCTCCCGCACCGGGTCTGCGCTCTCCCAGCCGGACAGCGACAGCACCCGGTCCCACGCGAAGGCGAAGCTTTTCGCGCCGACCCGCTCGCGCAGCCGGTAGGCGCTCGCCCGACTCATCCCCACGGCCTTCGCCGCGGCGGTCACCGATCCGGTCAGGTACAGGTGGGCGAGGAAGGCGCACTGGCGCCCGGCGCTCCATCCATCTCGCCGCGAGCGTAGGGGGACGGGGCAGAACCAGCCGGGGCGGCGGCGGAGGCGATGAGCAGCGGTCTTGGCCATCCGCAGCATAGGCCACATACGGCAGGGTGTAGGAAAGGGTTTGCAGTGGCTTGCGAACGGCTGGTTCGCGGCGTTCTCGTTAAGCGCGGGAACGTCCGGTTTTGGGTGGAAAGCGGACCCGTGCCCCACTTAGTTAGCTCGCGCGGAAATCCTCGTCCGGTTCGACTGTCCAATCGATCTCGTGCAATCCCATATCTCCGAGCTTGCCTGCCACAGTCTGGTCGAGCCTCCTGAGGATCGCGAACAGAACATCGTTCTTCGCCACCCCGAACGCCAATCCTTCGTGGAAATACCGAAACGAGTAGTCGCCGTGTTCCTTCTCGTAGTCTCGATGAGGTCGAGGAATCGATGTCCCGCGCGACCATCGGCCTCCACCATCCCCTGCCCCATTGCCTCGTTGTAGAGCTTACGCAGGTCGTGCCCGAAATCGAACTTCAGCACCCGCTCGGTGTAGCGAGCATCCGATCCTGCCAACCATGCCTTCAAATAAACCTCGATCGCATGGGCGACGAGCATTGCGGTTGGGAAAATCACGAGACTGTCTGTTCGATACTCGCGACGATGGTTGCTCTTCACGATCATGTGGGCTCCTGTCACGAATGACCGGCCAGAGACGAACAGGCGGCGAGCGAGGTCCAACAGCTAACCGAACAAAGCGACCGCGATGACGGTCATACCGAGTAAACCCAAGCCGATCATCACTTGGCATCTGCGGAGGTCATGGTAACGAGTATGAAATCGAGGAACGCATCCACCGAGTTTAACCTTCAACAGCGCTATTAACGAATAGTAGCTTTGAAGCGAACGTCCGCAATGGGGTCGTGACCGGCTAGTCCGGTTTTAGGTGGGTTATCGCAAGAGCGGCCTGTCCGGTCGTAGGTTCGCCGGTCAATCTAGCCAATGTCCGATAATGGGTGGGAAGCGTCCAGTCCGTCAGTCCCGATCCTGGAGCCGGGCGGCTGCGTGAAATACTGTCGCGATGCCTGCCCCGAGGGCGACGCCGAGACCCATGCCGATCGCCAGGTTGTCGAAGACGAGTCCCAGTACGGGCCCCAGCGCCACACCCATCCCCATAAAGGCTACAGCCGTGTTCTTCGACTTGGTCATCCCAAGCATGCGTATGAATGGATTCGCTGCCTGCAACAGGCGCTCACAGTCAGTGGGATGTGAGATCGGGTAGACGCAAGTCTTTTTGGATTGAGATTATTTCGTTTTCAGGAGGACGTAAGGGCTGGGCTAGTTTGCTGCCGGTTGGCTTATGGCGTCAGCTTTCCGGGGGTAGCTCCCCGGCGTACCCGAGCCCGCGCAATTCCTCCTCCCGTCCCTGCGCGACGAGGTCTGCGACCGTCTCCGGCGTGCCGAGGCGGGCGAGTGCGTCGGCGGTCCACAGGTCCTCCTCTTGCGGCGGAGGAGACGGGGGATCGCGCTTCGCGGCCGGCTTGCGCGGCGCGGCGAGGCCCGCGAGCAGGGCCAGGGCGAAGATCGAACCGGCGATGAGCCAGAAGTTCATCGCTGGAGCCTAATCCTCCGTCCGGCCTCGGTGCAATGTTGCAATCGCATGACCCTCCGCTAAGCCGCGCGCACCGATTCCGCCGAGCGAGGATGAGCGCGCGATGAAGATCATGTCCGGCAATGCCAACCTGCCGCTTGCGCGTGCGATCGCGGGATATCTCGAAGTGCCGCTGACTGACGCCAGCGTGCGCCGCTTCGCCGACGAGGAGATCTTCGTCGAGATCCACGAGAACGTGCGCGGGGAAGACGTGTTCATCGTCCAGTCGACCGGCTTTCCGGCCAACGACAACCTGATGGAGTTGCTGATCTGCATCGACGCGCTGCGGCGCGCCTCGGCACGGCGGATCACCGCGGTCGTCCCTTATTTCGGCTACGCCCGGCAGGACCGCAAACCGGGTCCGCGCACGCCGATCTCGGCCAAGCTGGTCGCCAACCTCATCACCGAGGCGGGCGCGGACCGGGTGCTGTCGGTCGATCTCCACGCGGGGCAGATCCAGGGCTTCTTCGATATCCCGACGGACAACCTCTACGCCGCCCCGGTGATGGCGGCGGACATCCAGGCGCGCTACGGCACGCAGGACCTGATGGTCGTTTCGCCCGACGTGGGCGGCGTCGTGCGCGCCCGCGCGCTCGCCAAGCGGCTCGACAACGCGCCGCTGGCGATCGTCGACAAGCGGCGCGACCGGCCCGGCGAGAGCGAGGTGATGAACATCATTGGCGACGTGAGCGGTCGCCACTGCATCCTGATCGACGACATCGTCGATTCAGGCGGCACGCTGTGCAACGCGGCGCAGGCTCTGCTCGACAACGGCGCAAAAAGCGTTGCCGCCTACATCACCCACGGCGTGCTGTCGGGCGGGGCGGTGGCGCGGGTCAACGCATCCGCGCTCAAGGAACTGGTGATCACCGATTCCATCCGCGCGACCGATGCGGCGAACGATTCCGAACGGATCCGCATCCTCACCATCGCCCCGCTGATCGGCGAGGCGGTGCGCCGCATCGCCGACGAGAGCAGCGTCAGCTCGCTGTTCGACTGACCGTGTCGCTCGATACCGACATCGCGCTGGCCAACCGGCTGGCCGAGGCGGCGGGGGCGGCGATCCGCCCCTACTGGCGCGGCGAGATCGGCCTCGAGGCCAAGGGCGACGCCTCACCCGTCACGTTCGCGGACCGCGCGGCCGAGGAGGCGATGCGCCGCATCCTCACCGCCGAAGTGTCGCGCGACGGCATTCAGGGCGAGGAGTTCGGCGTCGAACGCGAAAGCGCCAGCCGGCGCTGGGTGCTCGACCCGATCGACGGAACCACCAGCTTTGTCGCCGGGCGGCCGATCTTCGGCACGCTGATCGCGCTGCTGGAGGACGGCTTCCCGGTGCTTGGAGTCATCGACCAGCCGATCCTCGGCGAACGCTGGGTCGGCGCCGCGGGGCGGGCAACCACGTTCAACGGCGCGGAAGTGCGCACTCGCCCGTGCCGCGAGCTGTCGGACGCGCTGCTGGCCACCACCAGCCCGGGCCTGTTCGACGATCACGCCGCCGAGCATTTCATGGCCCTGGCGCGGAAGACCGCGCACCGTAGGATGATCTGGGGCGGGGATTGCTACAACTACGGTCTCGTCGCGAGCGGCCAGATCGATCTCGTGTGCGAGGCGGGCCTCAAGCTGCACGATTTCGCCGCGCTGGTTCCGGTGATCGAGGGCGCGGGCGGAACGATGGCCGACTGGAACGGCGAGCCGCTGCATGCCGGGAGCGAAGGCCACGTGATCGCGCTGGGCGATCCGGCCCGGCTCGAGGACGTGGTCGAGGCGCTCGCCTGCGGGCACTGAAGTTAGGCAAATCCTAAGCCGCGCACGCTAAATGCGCAGGTCATGGCGACCAGCGCCCTGAACCTTCCGCGCTCGGCGGCAACCGCGCCTGTCTGGCGGGACCGGCTGCTCGCGCTGGTGCCTTTCGCCGTGGTGATCGCGGTCTCCGCGATCGAGCTGCTGCTGGCGGATCGCAAGTTCGGCCTGTTCAGCGGCGGGTTCGGCATGTCGCGTGCGGTCGATACACCGGCGGAGCTGGGGGTTTTCGCACTCGGCTATGCGGCGGCCCAGGCCCTCGCCGGCCTTGCCGGATGGGCCTTGGCGCGGCGGATGACCCGGGGGATGCCGGGCTGGACTCCGGCGTTCGTGTTCACGTCGCTCAACGGGGCACTGTTCCTCGCCGTGCTGGCCGCGCAATACCAGCTGGCATCCTATTTCAGCGACGCGGTGGGGTTCGCGCTGCTCAAGCAGCTTGGCGGGGGCAGCTTCGTCGACGCCCTGCTGTTCGGGCTGTCCGAGATCGGCGTCGCGGTGCTCGGCCTCGCCGGGCTCGGGGCCGCTGCCTGGATTGCGTGGCACGTGCTCGCGCGGTTGCTGCCGCCGGATCTTCCGCGGCCGCGCGGTGCGAGCCGGCGCCTCTGGCTGGCGGTCGCCGCTGCATTTTGCGCCCTTGCACTTGCCATTCCCCGGGGCGGAAGCGACGCGGCTTACGGGCTCAATCGCACGCTCGCCTGGGGCGCGATAACCGGCTTCCTCGACCTTGCGACCGACATCGACCGCGACGGCTATGGCCTGTTCGGCATCCAGCATGATGACGCTCCGCTCGATCCCGCGCGCCATCCGCTTGCGCTCGACGTGCCGGGGAACGGCGTGGACGAGGACGGCTATGGGGGCGACCTCCGGCTCGTGCCGCTGACCGCTCCCCTGGGCGCGCAAGTGTTCACGGGTCGGCGCCCGAACGTGGTGGTCGTGGTCTTCGAATCGACCCGCGGCGACGTGCTGGGAAGGCGGGTGAACGGCAAGCCCGTCGCCCCCAATCTCGAGGCGCTGGCCGCCGAAGGCAGCGTGGCGCGGCCGGCCTATAGCCACGTCGGCTTCACCACCGAAAGCCTCAAGTCACTGTTCTCCGGCCAGCTCGCCCCGCGCAAGGGCGACCCCTCGCTGCTGCGCGATCTCAAGGCGAGCGGATACCGGATCGGCATCTTCTCGGGCCAGCCGGAGGACTTCGGCGGCATTTCCGAGACTGTCGGCGAGCGCGAGACGGCGGACGTCTACGTCGATGCCGAGACCTTGCGGGAAAAGCGCGCCTTCGATTTCGCCGCCCAGGGATCCTTGCTGGTGGACGAGAGCCACCTGCTCGCCGCGTTCGACCGGACGCTGGGGCGCGAGGACTGGGGGGCGCGGTCGCACTTCGCCTACTTCAACTTCCAGTCGGCGCATTTTCCCTACAACCACCCGGGCATCGCCGCGCGGCTCACCGGCGACCCGCTGCCGCGCGGCGAGATCAGCGCTGCCAATGCGCGGCGCGTGCGCGAGACATACTGGAACGCGGTCGCCAACGCGGATCACTGGCTTGGAGAGCTCGTCGCAAGGCTCAAGGCTAAGGGCGTGTGGGGCGATACGATCCTGGTCGTCTCGGGCGATCACGGCGAGGAGCTGTTCGAAGGCGGCTTCCTGGGCCACGGGCACGTGATCAATCCCGAGCAATTCCAGACCCTGCTGGTCGCAAGCAGACCCGGCGTCCTGCCCCCGGGTCCGATCGGCATGGCGGATTACCGCGCGATCATCTCGGGGGCGATCCGCGCGGCACGGCCGCCGCGCGTGGAGGCAGCCCCGTTCATGCATATCGGTCCGCTCGATACGCCGACCGCGATCGGTCTGGCCGGGCCGGGGGAGGAGCTCACCAGCCTCCGTCTGGACACCGGGGAAGCATGCTTCGTGGAGCGGAACCGATGTGTCCGGTACAGTGCCCTGGCCGGCGCGGATCGTGCGCGGGTCGACGCGCTCGTCTCGCGCTGGGGTTCCGAACGCTGGCGCGACAGGCAGCGAGCCTCCGGGCACTGACCGGGCGCACCGGCGTTCAGCTGGGGCATGGACAGGACTATCGTCATCACCGGGGGCGGAGCGGGCATCGGCCGCGCGACCGCGCTGCACTTTCACGGCCTGGGCTGGCGCGTCGCCGTGCTGGATGTCGACCGCGATGCCCTGGAAGAAATGTCGGATATATTGCCCGCCGAACGCTGTCTCACCGTGGCTTGCGATGTCGGGCGTGAAAGCCAGGTGAAGCGCGCCTTCGCCCGGATTTCCGGGTGGCTCGGGGATATGCCGCTCACCTGTCTCGTCAACAATGCCGGCATCGCCGATCCCTACTGCGGCCCACTCGAAAAACTCGAGCTAGACGACTGGCAGCGCTGGATCGACGCCAGCATGACCGCCGCCTTCCTGTGTACTCGCGAAGCTCTGCCTCTTCTTCGGCGGGCCGAAGGCGCTTGCGTGGTCAACATCTCCAGCACGCGCAGCCTGATGAGCGAGCCGGAGACATTCGCCTACGCCGCGGCCAAGGGCGGGCTCGACGCGTTGACCCACGCACTGGCGGTTAGCCTTGGGCCCGCGGTGCGCGTGAATTCGATCCTGCCCGGCTGGATCGAGACCGGATCGTGGCAGAAGGCGGCGGAGCGCCGGGAGCCTCGTCAATCGGCCGCCGACCGCCAGCAGCATCCGGCCGGCCGGGTCGGGCGACCCGAGGATGTGGCGGGGGCGATCGAATGGCTCGTCGGAGCCGGGTTCGTGACCGGCCAGCGCATCGTGGTCGATGGGGGGATGACGGTGAGGATGATCTACGTCGAGTGACGGGCAGGCCCGCTTGCCTTTTGCGCCGGTCTCGCTTAGTGGCGCCGGCTTCACCGACACGTGATTCACAGCTGGCCTGGCTATCAAGGGCTGCCAGGGCTGGTTCGAGCGTGTCCCCGAAAGGAGACGAAAATGCCCAAGCTGAAGACCAAGAGCGGCGTGAAGAAGCGCTTCAAGCTCACCGCTACCGGCAAGATCAAGCACGGCGTCGTTGGCAAGCGCCACCGCCTGATCAGCCACAATGCGAAGTACATCCGCCAGAACCGGGGAACTTCCGTGATCGCCGACGCCGATGCGAAGACGATCAAGAAGTGGGCCCCCTACGGGCTCGGCTGAGCACCGGCTGACGACAGGAGTATTTCGACATGGCACGTATCAAACGCGGCACCACCACCCGCGCCAAGCACAAGCGGATCCTCGATCAGGCCAAGGGCTATCGCGGTCGCCGCAAGAACACCATCCGCGTCGCCCGCCAGGCGGTCGAGAAGGCCGGCCAGTACGCCTATCGCGACCGCAAGGTTAAGAAGCGGTCCTTCCGCGCGCTGTGGATCCAGCGGATCAATGCCGCCGTTCGCGCCGAGGGTCTTACCTATTCGCAGTTCATGCACGGCGTAAAGCTTTCGGGCATCGAACTTGACCGGAAGGTCATGGCCGACCTGGCGATGAACGAAGGCGCCGCCTTCACTGCAATCATCGCGCAGGCGAAAGCCGCCATCAACTAAAGAGCTTGCGCCCTTTCGGGGACGGCTATTCAATGGGCGCCGCGGGTTTCGACCTGCGGCGCCTTTTTGTCGGCCCGGTTGTTCCGGGCACTTTCAGCCAACGCTATTGCCATGCCGCGCGGTGCCGGGTAGTGTCGCGTTCATACAAGTGCTGTTTGCACGAATAAGGCCAAGCGGGACGCTTCGACCCCTTCGCGTCGCACATGACCTGCAACAGCTTCCCCGGCCTTTGGGCGGCCGGACGAACAGGGGTGGCGGGGGCTTTCGATGACGCAGGGTTGCCACATCGACGTGCGCTTCTTTGCGCCGCCTCCGGAATGCAGCGACTGCTTCACAAGCATCTACCGGCTCGAGTTGACGGTCGAGGACGGTGGCCGGGTGGTCGACTGGCTGCAGCCCGAATGGGGAAACCTGCGGGTGTTTTCGGGCGATCTCCCGAAGGCGCAGGTCTCTGGCGGGAGCGAGGTAAAGGATGCCCGTTTCACCGTCACCGGGCCGAGCGCGCTGGCGACCCGCTTTGAGCTGGGCACAACGCGGATGTGGGGCATGGGGCTGCTGCCGCTCGGCTGGGCGCGCCTCGTCCAGCGGCCTGCGAGCCGTTACGCCAACCTGCTGGCCGACGCCGAACGTCACCCCGAATTCTCGCGTTTCGCCGCGCTGACGGAGATCTTCGACGGCGAGCGCGACGACGAGGCCGAATACAACCGGATCATGGAGGTCCTCCACCGTTTCGATGCGCCGATCGCGGATGCGGAGCGAATCCGCACCGTCCATGCGGCCATGGTCGAGCTCGATCTCGCCAGCGTGGGCGAATTCGCCGAACGGGCGGGGCTTTCGGTTCGTGCGCTCGAGCGGGTTTGCCGGCGGCACTTCGGTTTTCCGCCTAAGCTCCTGCTGCGCAGGCAGCGGTTCATGCGCAGCCTGGCCGCGTGGATGTTGGGAGGAATGGGGCGCTGGTCCGCCGCGATCGACGAGCTCTATACCGATCAGGCGCACTTCAACCGCGACTTTCACGCCTTCATGGGGATGGGGCCGCGCGACTACGCATCCCTGCCGCACCCGATTCTGTCGGCCTTCATGGAGCAGCGCGCGCGGACTTGGGGTTCGCCTGCCCAGACGCTCGACCGGCCCGGACACCACATGGGTAGCGTGCCGAAGGAGCCGGCCTAGCGGCGCCGGGATGCAGCGGGGCATTGCGATGGGCAGCCTGCGCCCCTAGTGGCGGCACGCGATGTATAGCACTCAACAGGACGAGCGGCTGGCGGCAGCGCTGGCTGCGATCGGCGAGGCGGGCGATGCGGATGCGCTGGAAGCGCAGCGGATCGCCGCGCTCGGCAAGCAGGGGTGGATCAGCGCCGCCCTCAAGACCCTTGGCGCGATGACGCCCGAGCAGCGCCAGGCCGAAGGACCGCGCATCCAGGGCATGCGAGCGGCGGTCGGGGAGGCGATCGATAACCGCAAGGCTGCGCTCGAAAAAGCCGATCTGGAACAGCGGCTTGCCGCCGAGGTGATCGACCTCACGCTGCCGGCGCCGGAGATGCCGAAGGGTTCGGTCCACCCGGTCAGCCAGGTGATGGACGAACTGGCCGAGATTTTCGCGGACATGGGTTTCTCGGTCGCCACGGGCCCGGAAATCGAGGACGATTGGCACAACTTCACCGCGCTCAACATGCCCGAAAGCCACCCCGCGCGGGCGATGCACGACACTTTCTACTTCCCGCAGGATGCGAATGAAGCGCTCGATTCGGCGCCGAACGGCAGCGAAACGGCCCCAGGCAGCGCAGCGGCAGGTCGGCAGAAGCGCATGCTGCTGCGCACGCACACTTCGCCCGTCCAGATCCGCTCGATGGTCAAGCACGGCGCGCCGCTGCGGATCATCGCGCCGGGACGGGTCTATCGCTCGGACTCCGATGCCACTCACACGCCGATGTTCCACCAGGTCGAAGGGCTGGTGATCGACCGCGACATTCACCTCGGCCACCTCAAGTGGACCCTGGAGACCTTCCTCAAGGCGTTCTTCGAGCGCGACGACATCGTCCTGCGCCTGCGCCCGAGCTACTTCCCGTTCACCGAACCGAGCGTCGAGGTCGATGTCGGCTTTGCGCTGGAGAACGGCCGCCGCGTTCTCGGCGGGGACGGGGACGCGCCGGGACACGGCTGGATGGAGCTGCTCGGCTCGGGAATGGTCAACCGGCGGGTGATCGAATTCGCCGGGCTCGATCCCGATCAATGGCAGGGCTTCGCCTTCGGAGTCGGCGTCGACCGGTTGGCGATGCTCAAATACGGGATGGACGATCTGCGCGCCTTCTTCGACGGCGATGCGCGCTGGCTCGCCCACTACGGCTTCAACGCCTTTGATGTGCCGACCCTCTCGGGCGGCGTGGGAGCGCGGGCATGAAGTTCTCGCTCGACTGGCTCAAGGCCTTCCTCGATACCGATGCCACCGCCGCCGAGCTCGCGGCGAAGATGAACGCCATCGGCCTCGAGGTCGAAGGGCTGGAGGATCCGGCTCAGCGCCTCGCGGGTTTCCGCGTCGCCGAAGTGCTCACCGCGGCGCGCCACCCGCAGGCAGACAAGCTGCAGGTGCTGACCGTCTCCACCGGCCCAGACGTGAATGGCGGCGAGCCGCTGCAGGTCGTCTGCGGCGCGCCCAACGCGCGCGCCGGCATGAAGGGCGTGCTCGGCCTTCCCGGCGCGGTGGTGCCCGTCAACGGGATGGAGCTGAAGAAGAGCGCCATTCGCGGCGTCGAATCGAACGGCATGATGTGCTCGGTGCGCGAGCTGCAGCTGGGCGACGAGCACGAGGGCATCATCGAATTGCCCGCCGATGCTCCGGTCGGCGCGGCGTTCTCCGACTATCGCGGCACCAGCCCGGTGTTCGACGTGGCGATCACTCCCAACCGGCCCGACTGCATGGGCGTCGAAGGAATCGCCCGCGATCTCGCCGCGGCGGGAATGGGGCGGTTCAAGCCGTGGCGGGCGGATCCCGTCGAGGGCGCTTTCCCGTGTCCGGTCGAAATCCGCACCGACGATCCGGAAGGCTGCCCGGCATTCTATGGGCGCGTCATTCGCGGCGTGAAGAACGGCGCCTCGCCCGACTGGATGCAGGCGCGCCTGATTTCCGCCGGCCAGCGGCCGATCAGCGCGCTGGTGGACGTGACCAACTATCTCAGCCTCGCTTTCGGGCGGCCGGCCCACGTCTATGATTTGGCCAAGCTCAGCGGCGCGCTGGTCGCCCGGCGGGCGAAGGCCGGCGAGCAGATCCTCGCGCTCAACGAAAAGACCTACACGCTCGACGAGAGCATGACGGTGATCGCCGACGACCGCGAGGTCCATGACATCGGCGGCATCATGGGCGGTGAGCATTCGAGCGTTACTCCCGAAACGACCGACGTCCTGCTCGAGATCGCCTATTTCGATCCCGCGCTGATCGGCGAGACGGGGCGCAAGCTCGGCATCGCCAGCGACGCCCGCACGCGCTTCGAGCGCGGGGTCGATCCGGCGTTCCTCGATGCCGGGCTCGATATCTTGACCAACGTGGTGCTGCGCACCTGCGGCGGGGAGCCAAGCCAGGTGGTCCGCGCCGGCACTCCCCCGAGCGAGCCAAAGGTGATCGCCTTCGATCCTGGCCTGACCCGCCGGCTGGGCGGCGTCGAGGTGGCCGAGGCCGAGCAGCGCCGCATCCTCGAAAGCCTTGAGTTTTCCGCCAGCGACGACTGGCAGGTGACCGTGCCGCTGCGCCGGCACGACGTCGAAGGCCAGGCCGACCTGGTCGAGGAAGTCGTCCGCATCCACGGGCTCGACAAGGTCGCGAGCACCCCGCTGCCGCGCGCGGACGGTGTCGCCCGCCCGACCGCGACGCCGGAACAGGCGCGCGAGCGCAAGGTGCGCCGTGCGGCCGCCGCTCGCGGGCTGAGCGAGGCGATCACCTGGTCGTTCCTCCCGCCCGCCGATGCCGATCACTTCGCGGACGGGAACGGCGGGCTGTGGGTGCTGGAGAACCCGATCAGCGAAGACCTGAAGGCGATGCGCCCCTCGCTCATCCCCGGCCTGCTCGCCGCCGCGCGCCGGAATGCCGATCGTGGCTCCGCGTCGGCTCGGCTGTTCGAAATCGGCCGCCGCTACTTGCGCGGAGAATCCGGTGCGAGCGACGAGCGCGCGACGCTCGGCTTGCTGCTGGCCGGCGAGAAGATGCCGCGCGGGTGGGCGAACGGCAAGGCGGAGTCGTTCGATGCCTACGACGCCAAGGCCGAAGCGTTTGCCCTGCTCGAAGCCGCCGGGGCGCCGGTGCAAAACCTGCAGGTGATGGGAGAGGCGGGTCCGCAATTCCACCCAGGTCAGTCAGGCACCCTGCGGCTCGGCCCGAAGACCGTGCTCGCGCGCTTCGGGGCGCTGCATCCCACCACGCTCAAGGCGTTCGACATCGACGGACCGGTGATGGCCGCCGAGATCTATCTCGACGCGATCCCGCCGAAGAAGAACGCCGGATTCGCGCGGGCCGCGTACGCTCCCCCGGTGCTGCAGGCGGTGACGCGCGACTTCGCGTTCCTGGTCGATGCCGCGCTGCCGGCGAGCGACCTCGTGCGCGCGGTGCGCAGCGCCGACAAGACGAGCATCGTCGCCGCGCGGGTGTTCGACGATTTCCGCGGGAGCGGCATTCCCGATGGCAGGAAGTCGCTTGCGGTCGAGGTGGTGCTGCAGCCGGGGGAAAAGACCTTCGCCGAAGCGGACCTCAAGGCGATCGCAGACCGGATCGTCGCCGCCGCGGGCAAGGTTGGAGCGGAGCTCAGAGGATGAAGACTGCATTCGTCACCGGCGCGACCGCCGGGATCGGCGCGGCCACCGTGCGCGCGCTCGTCGCCAGCGGGTGGCGCTGCGTGGCTACCGGGCGGCGCGCCGAGCGGCTCGACGCGCTGGTGAACGAGCTGGGCGCGGACAAGGTCCACCCCGCGGTGTTCGACGTGCGCGACACCGCAGCGCTCGAAGCAGCGCTCGCCGCGCTGCCGGAAGGTTTCCGCGATATCGACCTCCTGGTGAACAATGCCGGCCTGGCGCAGGGGCTGTCCAACGCGCAGGATGCAGACCTCAAGAACTGGCAGACGATGATCGATACCAACGTGACCGCAATGGTCACGGTGACGCGGCTGCTGCTGCCCAGGCTGATCGAGCGCAAGGGCGCGATCATCGCCATCGGATCGGTCGCGGGGAGCTACATCTACCCCGGCGGCAACGTCTATGCCGGGTCCAAGGCGTTCGCCAATCACTTCACGCTCGCGCTGCGGGCGGACCTGCACGGCACCGGAGTGCGCGTGACGAGCATCGAGCCGGGCATGGTCGAAACCGAGTTCACCGTGGTCCGCACGGGCAGCCAGGAAGCGTCCGACAAGCTCTATGCAGGCGTGAACCCGATGACGGCGGAGGACATCGCGATGACCATCCGCTGGATCGCGGAGCTGCCGCCGCACCTCAACATCAACCGGATCGAGCTGATGCCGGTCAACCAGGACTTCGCCGGCTTCCGCGTGGCGAGAGAAAATTAGCACATTGTCATTCCCGCGCAGGCGGGAATCCAGGCGGCCTGACGCCTGCCTCGCTGGATCCCCGCCTTCGCGGGGATGACGACAAGAGAGACCCATGACCTCCAACCGCCGCACCTTCGCGATCATTTCGCACCCTGACGCGGGCAAGACCACGCTCACCGAAAAGCTGCTGCTGCAGGGCGGCGCGATCCACCTTGCCGGCGAGGTCAAGGCGCGGGGCCAGGCGCGGCGCGCGCGATCGGACTGGATGAAGATCGAGCAGCAGCGCGGCATTTCCGTGACCAGCAGCGTGATGACCTTCCAGAAGGACGGCACGGTCTTCAACCTGCTCGACACGCCGGGGCACGAGGACTTCTCCGAAGACACCTACCGCACGCTCACCGCGGTCGACAGCGCGATCATGGTGATCGACGCGGCCAAGGGCATCGAGCCGCAGACGCGCAAGCTGTTCGAGGTGTGCCGCCTGCGCAGCGTGCCGATCATCACCTTCGTCAACAAGGTCGACCGTGAGGGGCGGCCGCTGACCGAGATCCTCGACGAGGTGGCCGACGCGCTGGCGCTCGACGTCAGCCCGCAGAGCGCGCCGCTCGGGATGGGCGGGCTGTTCACCGGGGTGCTCGATTTCTCGAACGACACGGTGGCCAAGCCCGAAGGCGACAGCCGCGAATACCTTGGGCGCCGCGAGCCGCTGGGCGAACTGCCGGACGACCTTGCCGAGGAAATCGAGCTGGTGCGCGAAGGCTATCCCGAGTTCGATCTCGAGGCCTATCGCCACGGCGACCTGACCCCGGTGTTCTTCGGCAGCGCGCTCAAGAACTTCGGGGTCGAGGAACTGATCGCCGCATTGACGCGCTGGGCGCCTCCGCCGCGTCCGCAGCCCGCCGGCGAACGGCAGATCGAGCCTTCGTTCGATGAAGTCACCGGCTTCGTCTTCAAGGTCCAGGCCAACATGGACCCGCAGCACCGCGACCGGATCGCGTTCATGCGGATGGTGTCGGGCACCTTCAAGCGCGGCATGAAGCTCACGCCCAGCGGGCTCGGCAAGCCGATCGCGGTGCATTCCCCGATCCTGTTCTTCGCGCAGGACCGCGAGATCGCCGACACCGCCGAAGCCGGCGACATCATCGGCATCCCCAACCACGGCACGCTGCGCGTGGGCGATACCCTGTCGGAACGCAACGACGTCCGCTTCACCGGCCTGCCCAACTTCGCGCCCGAGATCCTGCGCCGCGTGGTGCTGAAGGACCCGACCAAGACGAAGCAGCTCAGGAAGGCGCTCGACGACTTGTCCGAGGAGGGCGTGATCCAGGTGTTCTATCCGGAGATCGGCGGACAGTGGATCGTCGGCGTGGTCGGGCAATTGCAGCTCGACGTGCTCGTCAGCCGCCTGGAGGCCGAATACAAGGTCGAGGCGGCGCTCGAGATGGCGCCGTTCGCCACCGCGCGTTGGGTCAAGGGCAGCGACGCGGCGATGAAGACTTTCGCCGATTTCAACCGCGCCAATCTCGCCAAGGACCGCGACGGAGATCCGGTGTTCATGGCCAAGAGCCCGTGGGACGTGAACTACCAGGTGGAGAAGAACCCGGACCTCGCCTTCTCGGCGACCAAGGAGCGCTAGGCCAGCGGCAGGCGCAGCTCGGCGCTGAGGCCGCCTTCGGGCCGGTTCGCCAGTACCAGGCTGCCCCCGTGCTGCTCGGCGATGGCGCGGGCAAGGGTGAGGCCGAGGCCCGCACCGCCGGTGCCGCGGTTGCGGCTCGCCTCGCCGCGGGTGAACGGTTCGGTCATCGCTGAAAGGCTGCCAGCGGGGATGCCCGGGCCGTTGTCGGTGACGCGCAGCACCGCTTCGTTCCCTTCCTGGAGAGCCGCGACACTCACCGCGCCGCCGCCATAGCGCACCGCATTGGCGATGAGGTTGCGCAAGGCCCGCTTGGCCCAGGTGACGTGAACCGGCGCGACCAGGCGAGGGCCATCCTCCAGCGCTACGTCCTCGCCCATGTCCTCGAACTCCTCGACCACCGAGGCGGCGAGCGCGGAAAGATCGGTCCGCTCGGGCGGCGCACTGGCGCGGCCGATGCGGGCGAGGGTGAGGATATCGTCAAGCGTCGCCGTGATGTCCTCGATCCCGGCGGCCATCCGGCGGCGCTCGTCGTCGTCCTCGACCGATTCGATGCGCACCCGAAGCGCGGCGAGCGGGGTCTTCAGGTCGTGCCCGATCGCGCCGAGCATGACGTCCTTCTCGTCGAGCATCGCGGCGATCCGCGCCTCCATCGCGTTGTGCGCGGCGATCAGGCGGCGGATGTCGTCGGGGCCCTGCGGCTCGAGCTGTCCGTCGGCGTTGTAGGTGCGGGCGAACTGCTCGACCCGCCGGGTCATCGCGGCCAGCGGACGGGTGATCCGCCGCAGCAGGAGCCAGATCGCCAGCAGCAGCACGCCGAACATGACCGCGGTCTGGATGACGAGGCCCTGGAAGGCGTGCGGATCGCGCGGTGGGGCGAGGGTGCGGGCGGTGAGCCAGGTTCCGTCCTGGCGCGGCACGCTTGCCAGCATCATCCGGGTGTCCGGTCCGGTGAAATCGTGGCTCATCGGCAAGCCGCGCGAGAGGCGCCGCTGCACATGCGGGTCGCGCAGGGCCGGGTGACTGACGACGCGGACCCGCCCGGCGCCCCAGACGCCCTGCTCGGCAAGGACGGCGCCCAGCGCGGCGGCAACCCGCGGTTCGGCCCGGTCGGCTGGCGAGGAGGGCGGGGCATCGCCCGCTTCGACCCGGAATCGCCGCATCGAGCGTGATGCGGGGGAGGGCGTGCCGCGCGCCCGCAGTTCGCTCCGGGCGAGGTTGGCGGCGGCGGTCACCTGCACGGCCAGCGTTCCGACGAGGTGCTGCTCGCGGCGTTCCTCGCTGGCGCGGAAGAGGAGCGCGGCGGAGATCGCCTGCGCCACCAGGAGCGCGACCGCCACCGCGAGCATGACCTGGCCCAGCAGGCTGCGGGGCCACAGGCGGCTCACGGTTGCGCACTCCGCCGCACGTCGGCCGCGAAGCGGTAGCCGCCGCCGCGCACTGTCTGGATGAAATGGGGGTTGCGGCTGTCTTCCTCGATCTTGCGGCGCAGGCGGCTGATCTGGTTGTCCACCGCGCGGTCGAACAGGTGCGCCTCGCGGCCTTGCACGAGGTCGAGCAGGCGGTCGCGGTCGATCACCTGGCGCGGGCGGTCGAGGAAGGCGGTCAGCAGGCGGTACTCGGCTGTCGAGATCGGCACGGTCGCGCCATCGGGCGCGGTCAGGCGGCGCTTGAGCGGATCGAGCGACCAGCCTTCGAACAGGTAGAGCGCGTCATCCTCGACCGGCGCGGGAGGCCGCTGCGAGCGGCGGAGGACCGAGCGGATGCGGGCGACCAGTTCGCGCGGCTCGAAAGGCTTCACGACATAGTCGTCAGCGCCGATCTCCAACCCGACGATGCGGTCGGTCGGCTCCCCTTTCGCCGTGAGGAGGATGGTGGGGACGCTCTTGCTCTCGACGAGGTGACGGCACAGCGAAAGGCCGTCTTCGCCCGGCATCATCACGTCGAGCAGGACGAGATCGGGCACCTGTTCCAGCATCGCACTACGCGCCGCGGCGGCGCTGGCGGCCTCGCGCACGACGAACCCCTGGCGCGTGAGATAGGCGGCCAGGGGTTCGCGCAAGGTCGCCTCGTCATCGACGACGAGCAGGTTGACCGGGGGAGTCTCGGAAGTGTCGGCCATGTCCGGTCAAGCGCGTGCCCGGTGCGAAGCGTGCCGGTCAAGCGCGCTCCGCCGGACAGTTTCGCAACCTCAGTTGGAGGTCGGCGCCGGGCGCTTGCTCTGCCACTGGGCCTTCATCGCCGCGTGGGCGGCCTGGCGCTCGGCAGCGGTGACGGTGCCGCTGTGGTCCGTGTCCACGCTGTCGAAATGCTTCAGCACCGCGGCGGTGAATTCGGCCTGGGTGATCGCCCCATCGTTATTGGCGTCCGCCATCCTGGTCATCATGCCCATGTGGCCGCGCATGCCGCGCTTGCCGCCCATGCGATGCGCGCCATCGCCGGCGGGCTGGCCATGGTTCATGCCTTCATGGTTCATGCCTTGATGGTTCATCCCGCCGCGCCGCCCGCGATGGGCTGCATTGAACTCGTCGCGGCTGAGGCTGCCGTTCTTGTCGGTATCGAGCCGGTCGAACATCTTTGCCCGGCGTGCCTCGCGGTCGCCGGCGTCGATCTTGCCGTCCGAGTTGAGGTCCATCTTGGCAAAATGCTCGGTCGCCATCGCCTGCGCCTGCGCGCGGGTCATGTCGCCCTGGGGCATGGCACCGGTCATGCCGGGCGCGGCGAGCGCCACCCCGGCGGTGGCCAGCGTGGCGGCAGCAATCGAAAGGGTCAGTTTACGCATGACTTGAAGATCCTCGGTCGGGAACAGGGTCGAGCCGCGGAGACGCCGGCAGGGAGAAGGGGGGGGACCAGCCGGGCTCCGCAGCTCATGTCATCCATATAGGCCTGCCATGTCGCAAGTTTATGCCCGATAAGCGGGAAAATGTCGCGGCTTGTATCGCTTGCGGCCGCGCATTCACCCGGCCGCAAGCCTCATTGTCCGGCCCTATTGCCCGGGAAGATCGATGACGAAGGCGTTGAGCTTGTTGCCATCCGGATCGCGGAAGTATCCAGCGTAGAAACCGCCGCCGCGATCCCCCGGCGCGCCTTCGTCGGTCCCGCCGTTGGCCAGCGCGATGTCGTAGAGACGGCGGACCTGCGCCTGGTCTTTCGCCTCGAGCGCGACCATCACGCCGTTGCCGACCGTCGCCGGATTGCCATCGAACGGAGCGGTGAGGCCGATCCCCGCGCCGCCGCCGGGGATGCCCCAGGCGATGAACTGCTCGTTCTCCATCATCCGGCCCGCGCCGAGCTCCCCGCAAATCGCATCGTAGAACTTCGCGCCCTTGTCGCGGTCGTTGGTGCCGAGGGTGACGTATCCGATCATGGCGAAATGCTCCTGCTGCCGACTCGACGAACGCGCCGAGTGGCAAGAACATTACGCGAACATCAGAGCGGCCGGCAAGCTTCCTCGAGCCACGCCAGCACCTCGCCCTCGAGCTGCGGGGCGAGAACTTCGCGCACCTTGGCGTGGTAGTCGTTCCACCACGCGCGCTCCTCCGGCGTCAGCAACGATACCTCGACGAGCGCCTTGTCGAGCGGCGCGAAGGTCAGCGTCTCGAAGCCGAGATAGTCGCCCTCCGCCCCATCGATCTCGCGCTTTTCGACCAGCACGAGGTTCTCGATGCGGATGCCGTAGGCACCTTCCTTGTAGTAGCCGGGCTCGTTCGACAGGATCATGCCGGGGAGCAGCTCCTGGTCGCTGCCGGCTTGGGCGCCGGTGATCTTGGCGATCCGCTGCGGCCCTTCGTGGACTGACAGGAAGCTGCCGACGCCGTGCCCGGTGCCGTGCGCGTAATCGACGCCCGCTTGCCACAGGAACTGGCGGGCGAGGGCATCGAGCTGGCCGCCGACGGTGCCTTGTGGGAAGACCGCGCGCGCGAGCGCGATGTGCCCTTTGAGCACGCGGGTGTTGCGGTCCTTCTGCTCGGCTGAGGGCTCCCCGGGTCCGATCCAGACCGTGCGGGTGATATCGGTCGTGCCGTCGAGGTACTGGCCGCCCGAATCGCACAGGTAGATGCTCGAGGGCGCGATCGCGATGTTGGAATCCTCGTCCACCCGATAGTGCGGCAGCGCGGCATGCGGGCCGGCGGCGCTGATGGTGTCGAACGACAGGTCCTTGAGGATGTCGCTCGCGTCGCGGAATTCGCGCAGCTTGGCAGCGGCGCTGAGCTCGTCGAGTCCCCCCTTCGGCCCTTCGACGCTCAGCCAGTGGAGATAGCGCGCGATGGCCGCGCCGTCGCGCGCCTGGGCGTCGCGCTGGCCCTGCTGCTCGACCGGGTTCTTGACCGCACGCGGCAGTATGGTCGGGTCGCGCACCGCGACGGGCTTCGCGCCCGCGCCTTCGAGCGCGTGGAAGATCGCCGCCACGCCGTAATTGGGATCGACCGCGACCGCCTTGTCCTTCAGCTCGCCCAGTGCGGCTTCGAACGCGGCGCGCGGGCGGATGCGTACCGCGTTGCCGAGGTGCTGGGTCAGCTCGGGCGTGACCTTGTCCTCGCCGATGAAAAGCTCCGCCGTGCCGTCGGCGTGGGCAATGACATAGGACAGCGCGACCGGGGTGCGCTCCACATCCTGCCCGCGGATGTTGAGCAGCCAGGCGACCGAATCGAGCGCGCTGACCACCGCCGCGTCGTAGCCTTCGGCCTTGAGCCAGTCGGCCACTTCGGCGCGCTTGTCGGCGCTCGAGCGGCCCGAGCGGCTGTCGTCGTGCACCAGCGCGGGCGCGTTGGAAGGCTCGGGCCGGTCGGCCCACACCGCGTCGATCGGGTTGCCCTCCACCGGCACGAGGGCGGCGTGCTTCTTCTCGAGCGCCTTGGCGACCTGTTCGGCCCAGCCCTTGGAGTGAAGCCACGCGTCGTAGCCGATCTTCGCGCCTTCGGGCGCGTTCTCGCCCAGCCACTTCGCGGGGCTGGTCGCGGGCACGCTCTGGTAATCGAACAGCTTGCCGTCGACCTGGTCGCGCACCTGCACGGTGTAGCGCCCGTCGGTAAAGATCGCCGCCTTGTCTGCGAGGACGACCGCCGTGCCCGCCGAGCCGCCAAAGCCGGTCAGCCACGCGAGCCGCTGCGCGTAGCCACCGATGTATTCGCTCATGTGCTCGTCCGAGATCGGCACGACGAACCCGTCGAGCCCGCGCTTCTTGAGCTCCTCGCGCAATGCGGAGAGTCGAGCTTCGTGAGTCTGCATGAGCATTGTTGCGGTCCTTTCGCGTCCCACATAGGGCCGCACCATGAACGATGCCACCGTCAAGCCGCCCCTGAACCCTCCAGTTGCCCTCAAGAAGCCGTCGAGCGCGACGCATCACGGAATCACCGTCAGCGACGATTACGCGTGGCTGCGCGACCAGGGCTATCCCACCGTCGACGATCCGGAGATCATCGCCCACCTCGAAGCCGAAAACGCCTGGTTCGAAGCCGCCATGGCGGGGCAGAAGGACCGCATCGAAGCGCTGTTCAAGGAGATGCGCGCGCGGATCAAGGAAGCCGACAAGTCGGTCCCGCAGAAGGACGGCAACTGGCTCTACTGGATCGAGTACGAGGAAGGCGCCGAGTACAAGAAGTGGTGGCGCCGACCCGTCGCTGGCGGACCGGACGAGCTGATCCTCGACGAGGTCGCGCTGGCCGAGGGGCACGAGTACTTCCGGCTCGGCGCGATCTCGGTTTCCCAAGACGGGTCGAAGCTCGCCTACTCGGTGGACGACAACGGTTCGGAACGCTTCACCGCCCGGATCAAGGACCTCGCCACCGGCGAGCTGCTTGGCGACGAAATCCCCGGCACGCTGTCGTCGCTGGTGTGGGTCGCGGGCGACAAGGGCCTCGTCTATTCTCTCGCGAACGAGCAGTGGCGGACCGACAACGCTCGGCTCCACTGGCTGGGCCGGCCGCTGTCCGAGGACGTCGAGCTTTACCATGAAGACGACGAGGGCTTCCGCGTCGGCGCGGGTCTGTCGGCGAACGACAACTGGCTGGTGATCTCCACAAGTGACCACGAAACGAGCGAAGTGCGGCTGGTGCCCGTTGCCGATCCGCTCGAGGAACCGGTGCTGGTCAAGGCGCGACAGAAGGGCATCGAGTACGAAGTCGACGTCTATGACGACGGTGCGCGGGAGCCGACGCTCTTCGTACTCGCGAACGACACGCACGAGAACTTTCGCCTCGCCACCGCGCCGCTGGCCGCTCCCGGCGATTGGACGACGCTGATCGAAGGCTCGGACGCGTTCTACCTCACGGGGTTCGACTTGTTTCGCGACTTCTACGTGGTCGAGGGGCGGCAGGCCGGGCTCGATACGATCGAGGTGCGGTATTACGACGATCCGGCACGGGTCGAGCCGATCGCGTTCCCCGAGGCGAGCTACAGCGCAGGCCTCGGCGACAATCCCGAGTGGGCGATGGACAAGCTTCGGGTCGGCTACGAATCGATGGTCAGCCCGGCCTCGACCTTCGACTATCACGTGGGCGAGCGGCGGCTCGAGCTGCTCAAGGTGCAGGAGATCCCCTCGGGCTACGACGCATCGCTTTACGCGACCGAACGGCTGCACATCGCCGCGCGCGACGGGACCGACATCCCGGTTTCGATCATGTACCGCAAGGACCGTGCGAAAGCCGGCCCGCTGCACCTCTATGGCTACGGAGCCTACGGCATCGCGATCCCGCCGGGGTTCTCGACCACGCGGCTCAGCCTCGTCGATCGCGGCTTCGCCTACGCCATCGCGCATATTCGTGGCGGGGACGACCTGGGGCGCGCGTGGTACAAGGCGGGCAAGCTGGAGGCGCGGACCAACGCCTTCAACGATTTCGTGGACGTGGCACGGGGGCTCGTCGAGCGCGGTTATACCGAGGAAGGCCGCATCTCGATCTCGGGCGGCTCGGCGGGTGGCGAGCTCATGGGAGCGGTGGTGAACTCCGATCCCGAGCTGTGGGGCGCGGTGGTGGCGCACGTCCCGTTCGTCGATGTGCTGGCGACGATGCTCGATGCCTCGCTGCCGTTGACGCCCGGCGAGTGGCCCGAATGGGGCAACCCGATCGAGGACCGCGCCGCTTTCGAGCTGATCGCGAGCTATTCCCCCTACGACAACGTCAAGCGCCAGGCCTATCCGCCGATGCTGGTCACGGCGGGGCTAAACGATCCGCGCGTTACCTATTGGGAGCCCGCCAAGTGGGTCGCCCGCCTGCGCGAGATGAAGACCGACGACAACGTGCTGCTGCTCAAGACCAACATGGGCGCGGGGCATGGCGGCAAGTCGGGCAGGTTCGAGAGCCTGCACGAGACAGCCGAGGAGTTCGCCTTCATCCTGTGGCAGATGGGAATCGCCGAAAGGCCGAAAGTGTGAACCGCTACTCCAGGACTTTCACCGCGCTCCCCGAACACATCGACGAGCTCGGCCACGTCAACAACACGGTGTGGCTGCAATGGGTGCAGGACATCGCCACCGCGCACTGGTCGGCGGTCGCCGCGCCTGAGCATGTGACGCGCTATGTGTGGGTCGTGACCCGGCACGAGATCGACTATCGCGGCAACATCGGCCCGGGCGAAACCGTCACCGGCGAGACCTGGATCCCGAATCCGCCGCGCGGGGCGCAGTTCGATCGCTGCGTCGAATTCCGCAACGCCGCCGGCAAGCGGCTGGTCTCGGTCCGCAGCACCTGGGCGATGCTCGACCGGACAAGCGGGCGCCTTGTGCGGGTCGGTGCCGATGTGGCCGCTCCGTTCCTGCCGCAAACTGACGCCTGAATCGCGCTTGCGGCGCGCCCAAGGCGTTGCTAGAGGCCGCCGCCTACCGGGGCCGCCTTTGGGCGGCCCGTTTTCATCCGATGTGCGGTCGTGGCGGAATTGGTAGACGCGCAACGTTGAGGTCGTTGTGGGCGAAAGCCCGTGGAAGTTCGAGTCTTCTCGACCGCACCAAGCAGTCCTGAGTGATCCGCAAGGATTTGGAAGGCCGCGGTACTGTCGCCAGGAATGGCGCAGTTCCGCGGCCTTTCTGCTCATCCGTCAGCGCAAGCGCAGTCAGAGACTGAATCAAGAGCGGCAATGTCAGGCCGCATCTGGCCTGCCGTCTCAGGCCGGAAAATTCTGACTGCAGATGGAAAAGGTCAGGAGAACCCAAGCTCGTGGCGCTGATCAGCCCAAGCCAGCGGCAAAGGCGTGTTCATCAGTCGCGCGGAAGTAAGATGGCCGGGCTGACTACCCTCGACGATCGCGATGACGATTTCGGGTGCGAGGCAGGAGAGCGCGATCAGCTTGCCGAGCCGTGTCCGGCAGCGGCCCTGTTCGCGCGCTATCGCCGCGATCGGCTTCTCACTGTTGGCTAGCACTAGTTCCCTTGCCTGATGCGCTTCGGCAATGAGCGCAACGAGCTTATCATCACGACGTCGCGGCTTCGTGGCTGTATCAGCGGGGCCGGGGACTATGAGGCGTAGCTGATGACCCCTGCGCACCCGGACAGCCTGTATTGTAATGAGAGCGGGCTGGGGATCGTTCGGTCTGGTCTGCAACCCAAGGCGCTCGCAGATCGTGTCCGAATTGAGCTCGATCTCGACCTTGTCCTCGCGCAGCCTAACCTCCCGGACGAGCACAGCCAGTAATTCGGCTTTCGCGTGACCGTGACCGCTCCGCAAGGTTGCTGCGAGGAGATCTGCTTCGTTGGATGCTGCCTGGAGCTGTTCGGCGACTGGACTGGACGCCCCGGCGAGTTCGATGATGAACTGGCCGTCGGTCAGCTTCGATGCGATGCCCGAGCCCACAAGCTGCTCGAGGTCATGGGCCGACACACGCCAAGCGCGAGTGCCGTCGAGCTGGTCGGGGCGGGTAACGTAGTATCGGTAACGCCGTCGGGATTTAGTGGCATGGCTGGGTGTCATGGCCCGCCCCTCGCCATCGATCAGCTTACCAGCGAGAAGGCTGGGATGCCGGTGCCGCAGCCGGCGCGCGGAGCCGGACGCATTGACAGCGAGCAGTGCCTGGACCTCATCCCAGAGCTGCTCGTCGACGATCTGCTCGTGTTCGCCGGGATGGGCTGTGCCCTTATGCACGATGAACCCGCGGTAGATACGGTTCGTGAGCAGGTGATAAAGCGTCCCTCGGCGATAGATGCAGTCCCCGCGGTGCGGCCCGCTGCTCCGGTGCTGGACCTTGGTCCGATAGCCCTCGCGGTTCAGCTCCTCGGCCAAGGCTGGGACCGAGTTCAACGCGAGGTACCGGCGCATGATATGCCGGACCTGCCCGGCCTCAACTTCCTTCACGACCAGCTTGCGATCCCTGACCTCGTATCCGAGCGGGACCGGTCCACCCATCCACAGGCCCTTCTTCTTCGAGGCCGCGATCTTGTCGCGGATGCGCTCGCCGGTGACCTCGCGCTCGAACTGGGCGAACGAGAGCAGCATGTTGAGCGTGAGGCGTCCCATGCTGGTCGTGGTGTTGAAGCTCTGGGTGATGCTGACGAAGCTCGCTTCAGCCCGGTCGAGCACCTCGACGATCTTCGAGAAGTCGGTGAGGCTGCGGGTCAGCCGGTCGATCTTGTAGAGAAGAATGATATCGACCTTTCCCGCATCGATGTCTGCAAGCAAGCGCTTGAGGCCAGGCCGCTCCATGTGGCCGCCCGAAAACCCGCCGTCGTCGTAGCGATCGTCCACCAGCACCCAGCCCTCGTGGCGCTGACTCAGAGCGTAGGCAGCGCACGCCTCGTACTGCGCATCAAGGCTGTTGAATTCCTGCTCGAGTCCGTCCTCGGTCGATTTGCGGGTGTAGACCGCGCAGCGCAGGACCTTCTCAGCCATTGCCGGTCAGTCCGAAGAAGCGCGGGCCCGACCAGTGGGCACCGGTGACGTGGCGAGCGATCTCGCTCAAGGAGCGCCACGTGCGGTCGGCGAAGGCAAAGCCCTGCTCCAGCACTTCTACAGTTACGGTCTGCCCGTTCCACTCGCGCACGAGCCGGGTGCCCGGTGTGAGCTGGACCTTCGGGGGAGGAGGCGGGGCTGCTCCGCCTTGCGAGGTAACCCGCACAAGCTCGCGCGCGACAAGCGCTGGCAGCGCAGCGTGGCGGCGCTCCTGCAGGCGCTGTGCGAGCAGGCGGCGCAACAGGGCCGTGGGAACCGAGGGAGGGGATGCCCCCTCCATACCGATCCACTTCTCTTTTAGCTGCGCTGGCGAGAGGTCCGCCAGAGCCGCGAGTTCGGCTTCGAGTCGGCTCACTGCGACACCGATCCGACTATCGCGTAGCGGCTGAGGCCGTCGAGCTTTGTCCGCTCTATCGCGTGGCCTTTCTTCCTGAGGGCCGTCAGTGCCGCGCGGGCGGAGTGGGGCAGCCACCCGGTTGCCTCGACCAGTTCGTCGAGTGTCGCGCCTCCCTCGCGCTTCAGTAGCGCGAGGGCGAAGTCAGTCTTGTTGGGCTTCTTCGTTTCCGAGGGCTCTCGAATGGCGGGCGAAGCGCTATCCGAGCCTCCCGCGTCAAGCGTTCCATTGGCATTGCTGCTCGGTTGTCGCGCCATGCGGCGCTGGCGCTTCGTGGTGGCTGTGCTCTTCACGGGTGGTTCTCCTAGTCGGAGCAGCACCATCGCCGCCCCACCACCCAAGGCCCTGCCGGTCGCGCCGGTCAGGGCAGCGGCCGGTCCCGTCGGCCACAATTCGTCGGAGCAGCAATGCTCGGTTATCGGACGAAGTCGAGTTCATTCTCGATGTCCGCAATGCGCCCCATTGCGGCCGCTCAGAACTGCCTGAGGAGATCTTCTAAGCCGCCGATCGTTCAGGCTGTCGCTCGACCGATGTGCCCTGGCCCAGCGCGGCAACTTTAGATGGAAATCGGAAGCAAAGACGCCCTCTCATCATCTACGCGGCGAGGTGCTGTTCAGCGAACACGATCGCACCCTCGCGAAGTGACCGTAGTGACGATATGCTTTGACGCTCGCTCTAGGACTGCCGCTTCGACAGCTCTTGCTGCAGAAATCCCGCCCCCCGCACAGCGTTGTCGACGAGCACGTCGGCAATAAACATGATGGCTGAGCCGTGCGACCGAGCGAGGCTCGGGTCATTCGAGATGGCCGCGCGCAATATCTCGACCATTCCGTCGCCGTTCGAACCCCAGAAAGCTTGATCGGAGCGACGCGTCAGCGCGATCGTTCGGAGCCAGCCGAGCGCCGGTTCGGGGAAGAAGGCGATCCCGCCTGCTTGAAGTAGCTTCACCACCCCGAGGAACAACGTTTCATGCGTGCCGAAGCGCGCAATGGCGGTCGCGATGATGTCTTCGAATTGCGTGATGTTCGCCCATCCGCGTTCTGCGCCGCACAGGACCCCCCTGAATTCGATCGCGGCGCAAAACATCGTTGTAAAGGCACAAGCCTGAAATTCACGGTCAATGTGATTGTTGACCGCAGCCCGTTCTGCTTGAGGGTTCTCGAAAACCCATGAGGTCATCCGTCCCCAGATTGCGCGATGGTGCGGCTCGACAGTTGCTGGCTTCAACAGCGCATCTAGCATGAAGGTACGCATGGCATGCTGAAGCACATGGGATGGCGCTTCCTCTGGCAACGCCACAATCTGATCCAGAAGCGCGACCGCGCTTGCTTCGTCGTCGAGCGTTGCCATCAGTCGCCCGCACCACGCCGAGAAAGTGTATATCCACTCGAAGGGCTTGTTGTTGCGATGGTCGCGTGTCGACTTCGCAAAGGGCGGTAGGATCTGCTGCCCTGTGTAGGCAATCAAATCGCGTGCGAGACCCATGCATTCGACCTTAAATGCCGGATCGGTAAGAAGCGGGCGAAGGGGGAGATTCGTCGCCCGAACTCGAGTCTGCGTTGAAGTCGAAGTGCAAAATCACCAAGCTTCGAAGGAGCGACCAGATTTGATGTTCGCTCGGTTCCTGGCCCAGATGTTCTGAGAGTATCGCCTTAACATCTTCCACAAACGCGGTTCGGATCGCATGAGAGAAATCAGGCAGGCTGATACGGCGTATAAAGTCCGTGCCGGAATCACTGTCCCGAGCCCAATTAAGCACCGTTCGGTAATGGGCATCGGCCTTCGCGTTGAAGGTTGCAATCGCGATCCCGACGCGATGCAGCCCCGCATCGAACCCCTCGCCAGACACCGTATCCCATGCACGACGCACAGTCTCAGCCCATTCGGCACTTAGGCGTGTAAAGGTGACTTGTGATTTTAACTGCAAGCTGAGGCGGCTTTCACTCGAGCCTTGGCGTCCATCTATTATGAGATCATCCAGCGGCTCGCCGAGAGCGGCACGTTGTGTCCGAACTGTAACGGCGAACTGCCCCGCCAAGCCCCTCGCGGCAGTCTCAGTCAGTATGGAGGCAAGATAATAGGCGGCGACACGGTCTTCGAACCGGAATCCACCCCCACCCGTTCCATATGGTCCCACTACGCAGCTCTCCTATTCGTAGGAAGATAGGGCGGGCCCGGCCGCATTTCAGCGCCTTTTGTTCTCAGAGTGCGCATTCGGTCAGCGCATTCTATATGGAACTGCGCGCCCGAAAAGGTCGGGAATTCGACGGTCAGGTTGCAAAACAGACCGTCGGTTTACGGCCCACTTGCTCCCGGTCGCGGTCTCGCGGATCAAGGGGCAGGTCTTAGGGCCGATGTGACGAAGGGGGAACGACCGATCTGGGGTGGTAAGCAGACATTGCTTTAGTCCGCGAGCATCATCTGATCGGCGACCCAGCGGTCCGGGTCTGGAAGGAAGGTGTAAGATTGTCCGTCCCGACCTGAGATGGTAAAGGAACTTACCGAAAGGCTTTGCAGTCGCTCCCCTCGGAACCCGTCAAAAGAAGCGATAAGCGATATAGGCGACGAAACCTCCAGCTTGGTCGCGGCTTCACCAAACGAAGCGATAATCTGTCCCTGAAGGGTAGGGTCGTGGCGCTGGGTAGTGAGGACGAAAAAGTCGATCCCCCCCACGCAATCCAGCTCTGTATGCATCTGGATGACTGCCGCGTTCGTGATGAACAAGACTGCCGAGCAGTAGTGCTTGCCCTGCGCTTCCGTCAGAATGACAACCGCGCGGCTGATCGCGGATAACTCAATGCTGTTATATATGTCGTGGCTGGCTTCATGGGGCATCGGCAACTCCGTGGCGAGGCAATGCGATCAACCAAGTCTATCGCTATCTATACGACGCAATGTCCGCAATGGGGTCGGTTGTTGCCAGTCCGCTTAGGGGCCGGAAATTCTGAAAGCCGCCGGTCCGCAACCGACGCCTTAGCGGACATCGGCGGGATCAGATGGCCAACTGCCCGCTTGAACGATCTCCGCAAGTCCCGCGACGGTTAGAGGCTGTAGTTCTCGACCAAACCACCGCGAGAACAACCACCCGCCGCACACCAACAACGCTATCGCCAATGCCCACGCTGCAACCGTAGGCCAATCCAGCGCGGCAGCGAGCATGCCCGCCGCGCCACCGCACACGAGCACGGCGAAAATACCGATCAAAATTGCTCGTGGGCTTGCCCCCTCGGTGTTGAAGAACATGGGCCACTGGCGGTTCAGTTCGGAAAAATCCGTGCCGAACCGCTCGTGCAACGCTTCGAACATCTCGCTGGCGTCGTCGCCATCGACGCCCAAGTCGTGGAGTATCCGAGCATCGGGTGTCACCTTTCGCTCCGGCACTCCCTGACCCTCGATCAGCAGCTTGCGCACCATCTCTGATGGATCGACACTCACAGCAACATCTTACCTTGGCGGCGAATGTCTGCAATCCACCCCGATGTCAGACATTCGAGCCTATGGAGCAGCACGCCGATAGCGGTCGATCCCCGAGTCCCGACTGAGCGACCGGAATTGGGCCGCTAGGACTGGCAGCTTTCAGGTAGCATTCGCGAAAAGCTGTCATTTCAAAAGGCTGCTCACTGCGCTTAATTTTACTGCGGTCTCGCTACAGTCGAACCTGGTTCCAACCCGCCGCCTAGTGCCTGGTAGAGCGCAACCATCGCGTTCAGCTTGTCAGATTGCGCCTGTGTCAGCGCAAGTTCAGCACTTATCAAAGCGCGTTGGTCGTCGAGCTGCGCGAGATATGACGTTTAACCGTCTTCATAGCGGTTACGCGCGTGATTGAAAGCGCTGGCAAGTGCATCGCGTTGCCGCTGAATAGCACTTTCCTGCTCGTTTCGCCTTGGAACGGCCGCGAGGTTAACCTCCGAGATTCGCAAGATTCATTAGGAAGCCTGACTTGCGCCTCTGCCACGATGCATTATTGGCTGGCTCTTAGTTCGATCGCAAGGACAACAGAATGAACGACAACCGGAACGACACGAACGAGATGCTCATCACGCTGACCGCAGACATAGTTTCGGCACATGTTAGTAATAATGACGTTCGGGTGACCGATGTCCCCGGTCTCATCGCGACCGTACACCAGGCGCTCAGCAATCTTGGCACCCCCGTAGAGACCGCGGAAGTCTTGCCGGAGCCAGCTGTCTCGTTACGGGCCTCGGTGAAACGGGATCATTTGGTTTGCCTTGAAGACGGCAAGAAGATGAAAATGCTCAAGCGTCACCTGATGACCGAACACGGTATGACCCCGGCAGAATACCGCGCGCGGTGGGGACTGTCCGCTGACTACCCGATGGTTGCACCGGAATACGCTGAAACGCGCCGTGATCTGGCCGTGAAGATTGGCTTGGGCCGTAAGCCTGGTCAAAAGCGCGGTCGTCGTCCGAAGGCGGCGGGCTAATTAACCGAATATCGCGGCTGGTAGGAAGGGTAGACTTTCGACGCCTCCATGTAGCCCCGTTGGGACCTGGAGGCGTCGAGGTGCCTGTGTTTGACTGGGCACCTAGAAAATCAAGTCGACCGAAATAGGGCGTCGGCGACAGTCCGCCGCTAGTCGGCGGAAAAACAGGAGGGACCACTAGCGGCAGCGGACTGTCACGTTGTCTTGGCCTCGCCCTTGACAGCGCAAACCCTCGCGCTGCCTCCTTATGCTAACATTCTCTGGCGGCGTCGCCGTCCGCGCCGACTTACGCCGCTATCAACTCTGTGTATCGGCCGGTTGCGGGAGGGTGAAGGATACCGACGCGCCCCGACCCGGCACGTTCTCGGCCCTAATGCGGCCGCCATGCGCCTCGATAATCGTGCGAGAGATCGAGAGGCCCACGCCAAGGCCGTCTGATTTCCCCGAGGCAAATCCCTCGAAAGCGTCGGCTATTATGTCGATCGGTAAGCCGGGCCCATTATCAGACACGCAGACTTCGATAAATGTGTGCTTGGGCCAAGCCTTTATATCAATTTGGCAGGGACCCGACTGGACTGCTTCGCTTGCGTTGCGGATCAGATTGATCAGGACTTGCTGAATTTGAATGCTATCTGCGTAGACGGCGAGGCCTGGAGGAACATCCCAGGAGATCAAGACATTTTCGCTGCCGGCGAGGGCAAGATCCGCAGCTTGCCTTAACACTTCCTCCAGGTCAGCCTCCCGCTTTTTGCTGCCGCTTTTGCCGAGCACCGCCCGGACGGAACGAATAATTTGCGCAGCGCGTAGCGTAGCGTTTAAGGCACCATCAAAGCATTCACTGAGATCCGGTGTCAGATGCTCGTTTGGAATTCGGCGCCGCGCTCCGGTGAGATAACTGGAGATCGTAGCGAGTGGCTGATTTAATTCATGCGCGATCGTAGAGGCCATGGCTCCCATCGCACTGCCGCGAGACAGGTGGATCATCTCCGTCTGAATAGATTGCAGTTTGTCGCTTGCAGCCTTCTCGTTCGTAATATCCTGCTTGGTTCCGAAAATCCGGACGGGCTTCCCCTCTTCTAGTTCCACTTCTGCTGTCAGCCGGACCCAACGGACTTCGCTCGCATGGGGGCGTATTCTGACGTCTAGTGTGAAGCCTGTGCCGCGCTCGATCGCTTCGCTACGCAAGCGTTCCAACTCCTGCCGGGAGTTCGGTTCGTAAAGTCGCAGGGTATCTTCTCGGTTGATCGGGTTTCCACGAGGAATCCCGAAAATGTCGTAGACCATGTCCGTCCAGATCAGCTCCTCCGTCGTCAGATCGCACTCCCAAACGCCAATCTTTGCGAGCGTGGAGACCCTATCGTACATTTTTTTGAAGTGTGCGGACTCACCTGAATCGCCCAATGCACCTCTCCTGCATAGTCTTCGGCTGGCCGGTGTCCGCCTCCCATAGATCCCATAGATGGTATCGGACGAAAAGTTGCGGGTCTCTCTAATTTGTCGTGCCGATAACTCGGTGAACCGTCCGCAGCCGATACGTTACACAATACTTCAGTCAACAGCCCAGGATCGGACGAGCCCCAAGAAAACTAAGCGGGAGATGCGGCAATCCATGCTGCGGCCCAATAGTAATCCCAAAATCTGTATTGGCAGCGTAGAGCAGGAGTGGGTTACGCTGCGCCAGCGGCGATCAGAAGCCGCACTGCATCGGCTGTGCTCTTTACACCTAGTTTTCTTAACGCAGAGGCACGATGGATTTCTACCGTTCGTACGCTGATATCGAGATTCTTGGAGATATCCTTGTTGGTTTTTCCGGAAGCTAAGCCAAGCGCAACCTGCTTCTCCCGGCCGCTCAGAGCCGCAAAAGTCGTCATCGCCCTGCTTCGCTGGTCCGTTGTCACTACCACTTCTGCGACCTTGGCGTAGGCCGCATCGAGCATTTCCTCCAAGCGCTCGATAGCGAAGGGCTTCTCTAGAAAATCGAGCGCTCCGAGCTTCATTGATGCCACTGCTATGGGAATATCACCGTGGGCCGTCATCATGATGACTGGCCACTCGATCAAGCGGCTCCGGACGATTTGGAGCAGTTGGACGCCGTCTATCTCGGGCATCCGAACATCTAGAAGAATTGGCGCGGGAGTTAGGTCCGCGAGCGAATCCAGAAAGTCTGCGGGCGTGGCAAACGGCCAGACCATGACCCCTGAAGAATCCAAGGCGAAATGCAGCGACTTACGCACCTCTGCGTTGTCGTCCACAACGTAGAGGATTCGCTTCCCCGTCGATCGCTCAGGATCGTCAACGGCTTCAGCAACATGGGTGGCGTTCATTCGATAGCTCCTGCGACCGGTCTTCTATCATTAACGGCGCTAGTCGCCGCACACGCGACCTTATCCTTCAACGAGGTGAGGTCAACGTAGGAGGTCGAAGAGCTGCAATCGATCTTTGACCTACCTAGAGCGACATCGGTATTGGGGCTACGCGCGTTGTAGTCCTGTCCCAAGGTCATGTTGCGTCATGGAGTGATCATCTGCTCAAGGACATGCAGCTAACGCGCTCGGTGCAGCAGCCGGTCAGGCACTTAGTCTGGCTGTTTGTAATTATCGCGCTGCTTATTGGCTGGGGGGCCGTGCTCGCAGAAGTCGCTGCGGAGCGTCGGGACGCTGAAGATGCGGCCATTATCAGGTCCCAGAACAGGGCTACCCTACTGCACGAACACGTCGTCAAGACCCTTCAGGTCGCTGCGCTCGCCAGCCTTCACCTAGGCCAGTCTTATCTTTTGTCCGATCCTGGCCGCGGGCCTTCACGGGATACGATCGCAGACGTAGAAGATCCTGCCATTCGCATTGCGGGGGTGGCCGGGGTGGCCATCGTCGACCACCGGGGTGAGCTGATTGCCCGCGCAGGGCCCGTGGCGCTGCCAGAGGATCCCCCCCAGCTTTCGACCACTAACATTCAGGGACGGATGTATGAGGGTCTCGCGATCAGCGATCCAGTGGCAATTGGGCCATCAGGTGAGAAGTACATCCTTATTACCTCGAGGATCCTAAAGGAGGGTGATCTTGCCGGTTTCGTCATCCTCATTTTTAGGCCGGAACAATTTCTCAATTTCCCGCTCCCTACAAAATTTGACAAGACGGACCTTGTCTCGGTGATCAATCTGAACGGTATCACGTTAGCGCGTCGTGAGGGTGACCTCTTCACCAGCGGAGAGAATGTGCGTGCGCGGCTAGTCATGCGCAAACAGCAAGAGAACCCTAATGGTACGTACCTTGGACCGAGTTCTCTCGATGGCCTCGTACGGTATTTCAGTCATCGTCGTCTGAGCGGGTTCCCCCTGTTTGTCACTGCGGGCGTCTCTCACTCTGCTGCTATCTCTGCCGCTCACCGCCGTACACTCGGCTACTTCGGCGTGATGGGAGCAATGAGTGTTTTCGGACTTTTCATGGCTTGGGCAGTCCAGCGGGAGGCGGTCAATCGGAAGCGAAAGTCTGTCGAGCTCGCAGAATCGATGCGCAGGCTGCGGGAGGCGCAGCGAATCGGAAAGATTGGAGATTGGGAGTACGATTTGGAGACTGGCGTCGTCCTATGGTCGGACCAGCTTTGCGAGATGTATGAACGGTCTCCGCAGGATGACGTGCTCACACTCGACCAGTTTTCTTGCTATCTGGCACCAGAGAGCCGCGAGAAGTTTCAACAGGACGTCAATACACTCCTCAACGAGAGCGGAATTCACTCTTACGAGTTTAAGGTCATCCTACCCAGTGGTGCTGTCTCCTACAGGCGCTCCAATGCCGTGTCATCATTGGGCGCGGACGGCAAAATCAACCGGCTTTATGGGACCGACCAGGACATTACGGCTTCCCATCAGATCTGGGAACTTGAAAAACAGGTGGCCCATTTGGACCGTCAGGGTGCGATGAGCATGATGGCTGGCACGCTCGCTCACGAGCTAAATCAGCCACTCACCGCGGCATCGAACTATGTGACAGGGGCGCTGCGATCTGTCCGAAATACAAGGGAAGCGGTGCGCTCTAACCTCGTCTTGGGGTTGGAAGAGGCTCTGCATCAGATTCACGACGCCGGAGAGATAATTCGTCGTGTTAGGAAAATGGTGCAAACCGAGCCTGATACTTCGAAGACCGCATCGGTCAGGGCGGTCGTCACCGACACTGTAGCGTTACTTTTGGCGTCGGGCTTTCACGCTGCGCACTCCATATGTGTGGAAGTCGCCGACGACCTTCCAGATGCCGTAATTGCTCCGATACAGCTTCAACAAGTCTTGGTGAACTTGCTCAAGAATGCCTTGGAGGCAGCACCGGCCAAGGGAGGACTTGTTTCGTTAACAGCGAGCCGATCCTCCGAGGATTTGCTGCACATCGAGGTCCGCGACAATGGGCCCGGGTTTCAGCTACAGGACGTTGATACGTTCACCGGCTTCCAGAGCGCGAAGGCGTCGGGGTTAGGGCTGGGGCTCTCGATCAGCCGCACAATCACCGAATATCACGGCGGCAAGCTGCTCATCGAAGCGTCGCGGCCCGGTGACACCGTCGTGGTCATTCTACTCCCCGCCACCGATAGCAATTAGGCATTGCCTACCTTCGCGGCGACCGTACTCGTTGCGCAAGTGGTACGGTTTTGAGTGTCATGGGGTCAAAAGCCATATGTCCGTAGATGGGCGCGTAGCGGAACGGCGGCATCTGGGCCGCTTGCAGACTGGCCGCTCTTGGGAGCAGCCTGCAGCAAAACGGCCATTGGCGCCGGCTTTCCTGACTGATGCATTGCGCAGTTTAGGCTCGTCCGGCTGACAGCCCTATCGGCATTCCAATCCTCGCCGATGTAGGCCCCCCAAAGCTGGAGCGGGCGCCGCACTATGCGGGAGCGCGGTACGTATACGTCCGCGGTGACAGTGCCGCTCGTTGTCACGACGTCCAAGTCGGCAACCCCGGCACCCTGGAGATGCCCAGCGCTTTGGAGAAGCGATCCTCGAGCTTCTCCAGCGCGAGGCCGAGGTATTCCCGGTCATGTTCATGTCCGCCTACGACGAGCGCGACCTGCTGGCCGATACCGGCTGCTAACCTCGCTATGGGCTTACCGAGTACGTCCGCCCGGGGGTGGATCTCCACGGCCTGCAAGGCGGCTTGGGATGCGAAGTAAGCCGTGGCCAAGTACTCCAGCACGCGAAGTTGCTCGTTCTCCGTCTCCTCGATCCTGAGGTCCTTGAGAGCGAGGAAAGTCCCGAAGTGCTGCATGAGCAGGCGCCCCAGGAGGCGCGGCCAATCGTGGCCGGACTTGTCTGCAACAGGGAGGATCCCGTGCTCTTCCTCGCTTTCGACGAGGGGTTCAGTGTAGGCGAGTATGATCTGCAAGAGCGACCTTAGCCGAACGAGCTCGGTCGTGGTGATCGGCTTGCCGCGTAGGGCCTTTGCCCGCGCTTCGAACGCGGCAACTGCCTCGACGATCTTAGCGATGTAATCCCTCGTCCGCGTTCTTGCCGGCCTCTCGTCCCTAGGCGGCAATTCCACGGCACGGTTAGCGCCGGGCCCCTGGCCCGTTAGCGAAGTTGGTTCCTTGTTGGTGGGGTCTTGCGAGGCAATCCTCTGGAACTCCGCGTCCTCTTCCTCGGACAGGTCTCGTGACACGAGGCCAATCAGCCTGTTCAGGCATGAACTGACGAGATCGGCGGCCCGGTTGCCGCGGCCTCGCGGGAGGAAGGTGCTCTTATGCCGAGCCGCCTCGGCTCGCTCTCTTGCCTTCACGAAATCATCGTAGGTCAAGGTGGGGTGAGGGCGCGCTACCCCGTCCCCGTCGTCCTTTGCCCCCCCCTTGTTGAACTTGGTTTTCGACGTGCCGATCTCTTCGAGGTCGATCGTCTCCAGTTCGACGAGGATTCCGACGAGTTCCAGGTCCTCGTGGGTCGCGCTCGACAGCTGGTCGGCGAGCTTCGCCTTTCTTCCAGAGCGCGGCGGAAGCGTGGAGGAAAATAGGACGTCGATATCTATGACCATGGCCACCGCCGAGAAGCTGCCGTCAGCTAATTGCAGGCGGGCGGACCTCGGGCGTCCCAGCGCGAGATCAAGGTGCCAGCTGGTCTCTTGGACACCACCGATGGCAAGGTCATTCCAAGGGCTTGCCCCGGTGCTATCGCAAGCGACGGCGCACCTTGGCCGTTCGAGCATGCCCAACGGCGGGGCCCAAGACATCCTGCTCCCGCGCAGCTGGAAGACGCCGGGCTCGGCAGGCGCTCGCCCATCGGCCACTACCGCGGATTTCGTCGGTTCGGCCAGGGAGCTTGGGTCCAGCGTTGATTCGAAATGGCCTTCCAGTCCGAGCAGGTGGAGCGCCGTTCCAGGTCTTACTCTCTTGTAAATCGCCGCCTCGGCGTTGCCCTTGGAAATCCTGCTCCCGAGAAGCGCCGGGACGGTGCAGTTCACGCTTCCCGAGACCACGTGGTCCCAGTCTCGGCCAAGGGCGACAAGGAGCTTCGCGTGGTTGAAACGGCCACGCCCCTCCTCCTCGACGTCGTAGAGCTCGATGCCAACTCCGCTCTCGAAGCTGTGAGCCGGGAACTCTCCCCTGCTTTTCTCAATCAGGACGTCGGTAGCAGGCATGCCCAGCACCTCGCGAAGACGCTTGAGGCCCTCGAGCTTCTGGTCCCAGTAAGGAGACATGACGACCAGGCGCTCGATCTCGTCGTCACCGATCGCGGTGACTACTTGGTCCAGGATCGAGCCCCCTGGACGATCGAGGAGGAGAGACAAGTCCTCGCGCGAGGGGGCACCTGTCTCGGTGCCGTTACTCTCCAGCCAAGGTGTAAGCTGCAGCGCCCGTTCTCGCGCAACGGGAAACCAAGGGTCTCCCGGCGGTGCATAGGACGCGATATAGTTGAATGCTTGCCGGAAGAGGGGCGCGAACGAGGGTTCTTCGGACGTGTAAACCAGGTCCGCTACGAGTTCCCGGTTGCCAGCAAGCCCCAGCGCCGTGAGATTCGCCGAGCCCACCAGGAGCCGGCCTGTTCTTTCCCCGATCAACAAGGCAATCTTGGGGTGAAAGGCACCGGGAACTTCGACCTTGGCCAAGTGATAAAGGGAGCCAGCGAAGCGCGGCGTTCCGAACTCCTCAAGGCTCAAGTTCAACATGCGCTGGTCGGCGAGTACCGTCACGTTGCGGCAACCTGCTCCCCTAAGTTTCGAAAACGGGATGTCTTCGAACGCCTGCGCGGAGAAGGCGAAGGTGGTCAGGAAGGCCGAGTGGTAACCGGGCTCCCCGAAGGCGTCGTAGTACTTCACGGCCGGGCGAGCTCCTCTGTCCCGAGGAGCGTGATCCCGCCGTCGTCTAGCAGCCGGCAATCGGCCAGGAACTGGAGGGCCTGGTCTATGCGCGGGCTGCTGGGCGATACGCGGAAGCCCTCGCGGTATCGCAATACGCCTTCGTCCGGCTCGAGCAGGAAGGTGTACGCCTTGTTGCGGAGCTTGCGGGAAGCAACCCAGAGGTGCCTCTTGATGACACGCTCCCTTGCGATTTGACCGATAGCCTCGCTTGCCGGGCGGTCTAGTAGCGCGTCGTAGTACCGGGCTTCTGAAACAAGGGACTGGAAGTAGTCGTCCACGTCCAACCATTCGAGGACCTCCGGGCTAAACTCCTTCGAGCGCCGGTAGAGCAGCGCCGTGAGCAGCACGGAGGACTTCACCATTTCATCGATCTCGCCCCGTTTCTCGGCAGCGAGCATCGCTTCGGCGAGCTCTCTCGGGGCCCGGTCAACGCCGGCGTCGGCGAGAAAGTCCCTGAAACTCTCGTTGCCCCGCATGCCTGCCTGATCTTGCAGGCTTGCGACGGCTTCCTGCACCGATAGCCGGGCGCCCGGTCCGCCGCGGACAGCGACGAGCGACGCGGTGAGCAAGCACTCGTATGCGAGCCTCCACAGGTCACATGCCTGGTAAAGTGCCCAGGCCTCGCAGACCTCGCTCGACAGGCCCTCTCCAGGCTGGGCCGCGAGCTCGAAGAACTCCCACTTGAGATCGGCGGTCCGCGGCCTTTTCCCTGCCGCGCCGGCCCGCGAAAGGAGTAGCCTTAGAGTTTCCCGTCGAGCCGCGTTGCCGCTCGACTGCGGGCCAAGGCGGCCAAGGAGTGCACCAGCCAAGCCGGCCTGCTCTGTGCTCCCTGCCTCGATCTTCGAGGGCAGGAACACCGAGAGGTCGTCGAGCTCGGCGATCGATGCCTTCCCGGAATCCAGCACCCTGAGAAACTCGCTCGCCCGGTCTCCTATTGCCTCTTCGAACCCCTGCGCGAGGGGAAGGGCCGCGCTAGTACAAAACGGGAGGCCAATCTCCTCGTCGGCGAGCTCGACGAGGCCCATCTCCGCCATTTGCGTCGAGTAGATAGCGCCGAACGCGCCGCCCTTGTTTCGCAGGTATCGCCCTTCTGGGGCGGTGTCCGGGTCGGCCGCCTCCTCGAAGTCGATGACTTGGTTTGAGCCGGGACCTCCCTCGATTTGCGCGAGTTGGCGATTAGCCCAGTCTATGCCGGTGACCCCGAGCTCGCTTCCGCTACGGGCACATACCAGGGCCAGTAATGTCTCGGCTCGCCTATGGAACACGTTGAACGCGCGCGGGTCCGCCTGGCCGTTGGTCTTGGCGTACGCTTCGAGTGCCCACGTGAAGAAGGAGTAATAACGAAGGCGCAAGGTGATCGTGCTGATGCCTGGAAGAAGCGACTGGAAGAGCACCTCGATCGGGCGCTGCATCCCCAGCGGGTCCAGGCCGCTGTCTTGCCCGATTTCCGTCCACTGCGGGAAGCCGGGCCCTGCGTCGATCGCTTGACTTGCCAACAAAAGCCCCCTCGCGCGTTGCCGCTGCCGGGGCTGTGGTGTCGGCACGTCCCCGGCAAAGGCTTCTAAGTGCGGTGCCTGCTTGGTCAAGCGCGCCGGCCCCGTGGTACCAAGAAGTAACGCCGCGGGGTGGCGGGCACGCGTCGCCCTCGCCAGCAGGGTCCATGGACCCGCAGATTCGAACCCCGCTTAACATAACACCACTCGGCACTGGCGCCCGCCGTCGCTCGGCTTATGGGCGTCCCCATGTGGAGACCCGATACCTTCCTCGCCCTTCACGAAGACGTGATCACGTTCGCCTGGTCGGCGCCGATGCGCGAGCTCGCCGCGACGATCGGGATCAGCGACGTCGGTCTGAAGAAGCTTCTCAAGGCGCACGGCATCGCGACCCCGCCGCAGGGCCACTGGAACCGGGTGCACGCGGGCCGCCCTGTCACCGCACCACCGAAGCCGCCCGCGCGCGGGCCGGGGGAGAGCGGTCGGGTGCGTCTCGACCCGCGGTTTCGCGGCCACGTATCCGAGGCCGCACCGATGCCCGAGGAGGGTCCGTTCGCCTCGCGGCTCGTGCCCGAGGATCTCGGCGAGCTTCGCGCGAACGAGCTGAAAGCGATCGGCAAGGCTGTAGCCCCGCGCGATCTCTCGCGGCCGCCGATCGGAATGGCCAGACTGCTGCGCAAGGAAAGGGAGCGCAGCGAGAAGGCGGCGGCCTCGCGCTGGTCGTCCGACGAGGCGCACTTCGACGGCGCGCTCGCGCAGCGCCAGCTACGCCTTCTCGCAGGGCTGCTCCTGGCGCTGGCCAAGCGCGGGCACGGTGGCGAGGTCTGGGAGGACACCTACGCGCTGCGGGGGTTACGCGGTCGAGCAAAACGGCCTGCTCGGCGGCACGGTCTACGTTGGCGGAGCCTTCGGCTACGTCGACCCCACCGTGATGACGAGCGACATTACCGCGGTCATCGACCTCAACTCGGGATCGGTCACCGGCGGCGGCGTGGTGGCGGAATACGACGAGGAAACCGGCGAGCGCTTCACCTCGACGACGGTGAACCTCAACGGTTCGGGCTACCTGGGCCTGGGCGATACCGCTCTTGCCCAGCTCGAGGACGCGTTCGGCGACGTTGATCCGCAGATCGCCATCGAAGGCGACCTGTCGGCCTATGCCGGCGGTGCGCGCGTCCTGGGCGTCGACGTGTTGAACAAGACGGGTTCGGGCGTGTTCCTGATCACCGGCGCGGACTACATGCCGGTGACCAACACCAACCGGGTCGCCGACTACACGCTGGATCTCGGAGTCTTCACTATCAACGGCGGAGAAATCCAGCTGGCGACGGCGAGCGACGACGGTGTGTTCGGCATCCGCGGCGATATCCTGAACAACGCTGGCCTGGTGCTGGGCAGCCGGGTCGCCATCCCGGCTCCGCTGTTCGGCATCAACGCGACGGTCCAGGCGATCGACGGGGTCGAGGTCTACCAGAACGGCGACTTCACCCAGTCGGGCACGGGTACTCTCACCGTCGGTGTGACGCCCACCCTGGTTCGCGTGTTCGATCCTGCCTACTCGAGCGTGAGTTTCTCGACCAACCCGCTGGCAGTGCAGCAGATCGGGCTCGCTTCCGGCCTCTTCACCACCCCGGAGAATGCCTACGGTCAGGCCTTCACGGATCTGGGCACCGGCTTCCTGACGGTCGACGGCGATCTGAACCTGGCGGGCAAGGTGCAGCTGGTCTCCCCGACCGGCGGCCTGTTCACCGACGGCCAGACCGTGGATATCGCGAGCGTATCGGGAGCGGTTTCCGCCACGGCAGACGTGGTGGTGAACAACGGATCGAACTTCGTGACCTTCGACCTGGGCACCCGCACTGCCGGCGGCCGGACCATCGTGTTCGCCAGCGCCGACCGCGCGGGTTACGAGACGGTTGGCAACAACGACAACGCGATCGCGGCAGGCTCGGCGCTCAGCGCGGCGCTGCCTGACGTGGTGGCCCGCATCCGCGCCGGCTCTGTCGGAGGGATCGGCCTGGCCGGAGACCAGTTCGTCCTCGCCCAGGATCTGGCCAACATCTTCGTGGCCTTCGACACTCTGCTGACGAAGGACGAAGTCACGCTGGCCCTCAACGATCTGGCCTCGGGCGAGTTCTACGGCTCGCTGACGACCCTCTCGACCACCGCACCGTTCGTCGACGCCATCAGCACCTCGCGTGTTCCGCAGGGCGCCAGCGGGTTCAACCTGTGGCTCGCTCCATCGGGTGACTTCGTGAAGTACGACGGCAATGACGAAGTCGGCTCGAACAAGCTGCATGCCGATAACTACGGCATGTCGGGCGGGTTCGGAGTTGCCACCGGCAACGGCGAGCTCGGCATGGGCTTCGGCTACGGCCGGATCAGCGCCGATGCCCGCGACAACCTGCTGCAGGCGACTGCGGACACCTGGATGATCGGGGCTTACGCCCGCCAGGCGTTCGGTCCCCTCGCGGTCGGTGCCGACGTGGTATACGGCTGGAGCGACTGGTCGGCTTCGCGGGTCATGCCCACGATGTCCCGCACCGCGCTGGCCGAATTCGACAGCACCGAACTGCGGGGTAACCTGCGGGCCGAGTACATGCTCGACCTCGGGGGCGGCTGGGTTGCTCCGTTCGCCCAGGTTGAACTGCGCAAGTACGACTTCGACGGCTTCACCGAAGAAGGCGCCGGAGCGGTCAACCTGATCGTCGATGAAGCCGATGACACGGTCATCACCCCGTCGCTGGGTCTGCGTGCCGGAACCAGCTTCGAAACCGGAATGGCCACACTGCGGCCGGAACTGACGCTCGCCTACAGCTTCCAGGGCGACAACAACTCGTTCCGCGACGTGGCCTACACCGGGGCGCCGACCACTCCGTTCCGCCTCCAGGGCGTCGATCCCGACGGTTTCTTCACCATCGGTGCCGGCCTGTTCGCGGATATCGGCAAGAACTCGGGAGCGTTCCTGCGCGGCAGCTTCGCAACCGGCAGCGACGTCAACGTGGCCAGCCTCAATGCAGGTGTGACCATCGGGTTCTGACCTGATCGCTGATGCAGCTGGAAGGGCGGGGGTCGTGCGCGAACTCCGCCCTTCTTTGCATCTGTGAACCAAAGGGGGGAAACCGTGACCGAGAGCGAACGACTCTTTACTGCCCTGGGGACCATCTTTCCCAACCGCATCAGGGCAATCCTGTCCAACGGCCACCTGATCGGGATGACCGGGCCCTATCCGTTCGCGCTGCTGGAGGGCGTCGGCGCAATGATAGAACAGAACTGCCCGACACACGGGTGCTTTGCCGGGGCCGAAGCTGCCTCCATCAGTGCACGGCAACTTTCAGTGCAGATGCCCGAGCAGTCCAACATCGTTGTGCGGTTCGTGCATTTCGATCACCCACCCGCCAAGGCGTGTGAAGTGCTCGCAGTGACTGTGGGTCCACCGCATTTCATCGGCTACCTGTCGAGCGATACGTGGGCGCAGTCTCCCCTGTCGCAGCGGGAGGTCCAGCTCGCCTTGGGCCTGGCTGCCGGACGGAGCCTGCACGAACTTGCCAAGGAGCACCGGGTCTCGATCAATACGGTGCGCAACCAGATCAAGAACGCGATGCGCGCCACCGGCACACACTCCCAGACACACCTGACCTCCCTGATACGCGACTGGCTCGTCTGACGCAGACGCGGGCGACGGTCGATGATTGCATCAAGGAGGATGTCCCGCGGCAGCCCGGCGCCCTGAATGCGGATGCAGCCCCCCGAATGCCCGCGGAGAGTGAGCGTGAACGGCGCGAAGGCTGATTCTCGCGCCCGGTTCGGCTGCGGGAACTACGCCAGGCTTCGTGTCACAGCCGGGGGAGCGTGACCCCTCGCTGGCCCATGTATTTGCCCGAGCGGTCCCGGTAGCTCGTCTCGCACCGCTCGTTACCCTGCAGGAACAGGAACTGGCATGCTCCCTCGTTGGCGTAGATTTTCGCCGGCAGCGGGGTGGTGTTGGAGAATTCCAGCGTCACGTGGCCTTCCCAGCCCGGTTCGAGCGGGGTGACGTTCACGATGATCCCGCAGCGGGCATAGGTGCTCTTGCCCAGGCAGATGACCAGCACGTCCTCAGGTACGCGAAAGTATTCGACCGTGCGGGCAAGCGCGAAGCTGTTGGGCGGGATCACGCAGACATCGGTCTTCCGGTCCACGAACGAGTTGGCCGCGAAGTCCTTGGGATCGACCACCGCCGAATCGACGTTGGTGAAGATCTTGAACTCGTCGGCTACCCGCGCGTCGTAGCCGTACGAGGACAGGCCGTAGGAGATGCACCCTTCGCGGCGCTGAGCCTCGACGAATGGTTCGATCATGCCGCGGGTGGTGGCCGCTTCGCGAATCCAGCGGTCGGAAAGAATCGACATGACGCGGGTGTTCACCAGTCGCCTTAAACGAGCAAGCGCGCGTCCGGGGTTATCCCCCCGGACGCGCGCCCGCCCTCATGGCTCGAAAGCCTGGATCAGAAGTGGACGGTGCCGGTCACGAACACCTGGCGCGGATTGCCGTAGTACGCGGTCAGCGTGCCTTCCTTGCCCAATGCCGGCAGCGGGTAGCCGTTGGTGCCCAGCGGGATGGCGCCGGTCGTGGGATCGGCGAAGGCGAACGGATACCCCGAAGTGATGTAGTGCTTGTCGGTCAGGTTGCGGCCGTGGATGCCGATGCTCCAGCGCTTTTCAGGCGCGGTGTACACCAGGTTGGCGTCCAGCAGCGCGAAGCCAGGCTGGTCGAGATAGATATTGGGAATCTCGGCTTGATAGACCTTGGAGCGATACGAAAGCGTGGTGCTGAAATCGACGTCGCCTGCCCCCACCGGGGCCGAGTAGGCGAGCGTGCCGCTAGCAGTCCACTTGGGCGTGTTCTGCACATGGCGGTAGGCCGCCACATCGGTCGGCTTGCCACCAATGTTCGAGATGAACTGCTTGTACTGCGCGTCGATGTACCCGAGCGAGCCGGCGAAGCTCAGGCGGTCGCCCGCGGCCATCAGATCCCGGCCGAGGCGCGCAGTGGTCTCGAACTCCATGCCCTTGAAAGTGGCCTTGCCCGCGTTTGAGACGATGCCGCAGAAAGTCTGCACCCCGCCCGCGTTGCAGGCCACCGAGCCGGGGATCTGCACGTCGGTATAGTCGGCGTAGAAGCCGGCAAGCGCCACGTACAGCGCGCCGTCCATCAGGTTGCCCTTGTATCCGGCTTCGTAGCTGTCGACCTGTTCGGGCGCGAAGCTGAGGAACTTCGCCACTTCGTCATCCGAGCGGACGCCATTGTTGTCGAGATCGGGCGCGTTGATGCCGACCCCGCGCGGGTCGAAGCCGCCTCCCTTGAAGCCCTGGCTGAAGCTTGCGTAGAGGTTGTGATCCGGCGTCGGCTTGAAGCTGAGTGAGGCGCGCGGGGTGAATTTCCTGAATTCGCGGCTGCCCGAGAAATTGGTTGCCGGAGCGCCGAACGGCACGCCCGCGCCGCCGAATACCGGCGAACCTCCGCCGAGATAGTTCTGCCGCAGGATGTCCGCGTGACGGGTATCCCAGGTATAGCGGCCGCCGAGCGACAGGCTGAGCTGGTCGGTGAAATCGAAGGTCGCGTCACCGAACACAGCGTAGGTCTCGGTGTCCACGTCGGCTTCCGTGAACGCGGTGAAGCCCGCCGCCGTGGTGAAGATGCGCACGTCGAACAACGTGTCGGCCTTTGCATCAAGGTAGTAGAAGCCGAGCAGGCCCGACAGCGGACCCTTGTCGTAAAGCAGTTGAAGTTCCTGGCTGATCTGCTCGTTGGCGTAAATGCCGGGTACGTCCACATCGACCGCCGGCAGTGCATCGAAGTCGATCGGAGTGGCCGTGTAATCCTTGCGCCAGGCGCTGATGGAGCGGAACGTCAGCGCATCGGACATGTCGATGCTGATGTTCATCGCCAGGCCGTAAGCTTCAATGTCCTGCTTGGGATCGTTGAGACCGCCGCGGCTGTCGTAGACGTTATCCAGCACCGGCAGATGGGACACCAGCGACGGAAACAGGCGATGTCCGCCACGCGGGTTGCTCTTGTCCCTGGTGTAGTCGCCGGAAATGCGGATCAGCACGGGCTCGCCATAGCCGCCCATCTCGAAGGTCCCGCGCGCGCCGAACAGGTCCTTGTCATAGTTCTCGAGGCCGGTGGTCAGGTTCTTGCCGAACCCGTCGCGGGTGAGATTGGCCACTGCGGCGCCCACGCGCACCAGGTCGTTGACCGGGACAGAGCCGCTGACCACGCCGTCAAGCTGGTTGTAGGTGCCGTACGTCGCGCGGATATCGAGCGAGGGATCCTGCGGCAGCATCCGGGTCACGTACTTGACCGCGCCGCCGACCGTGTTGCGGCCGTAGAGCGTGCCCTGCGGGCCGCGCAGCACTTCGATGCGTTCGACATCGTAGATATCGAGCACAGCCGCCTGCGGGCGATTGAGGTAGACATCATCGAGGTAGATGCCGACGCCCTGCTCGAAACCGGAGACTGGATCCTGCTGGCCGACGCCGCGGATGAAGGCCGTAAGCGTCGAATTGGTGCCGCGGCTCGCCTCGAGGGTGGTGTTGGGGGTGGTCTGGCCGATATCGGTAATGTCGATCGCGCCTGCCTGGGCAAGCGACTCGCCGCTGTAGGCAGTCACCGCGATCGGCACGTCGACGAGGTTTTCCTCGCGCCGGCGGGCGGTGACGATGATCGCGCCTTCGTCGCTGTCGGTCACGCCGGTCGTGTCGGTCTCGGTGGTGGCCGACGGATCGTTGGGCAGGTCCTGCGCGGCGGCCGGCACGGCGAGGCCGGCCAGGGCCAGCGAACCGGCAAGGGCAATGTGGCTGGCGCGAATGGGCATGCAGATCATGGTCTCTCCTCCGAAGGACCGTCGGCATGCGGTCCTGTTCGGCGGAGCTGGTATTGAAACCTGAACCACCTTTCAACTTTATTCATTGCGCTCGGGCCGGCTGCGTCATAATCGTTGCGCGATGGCAACAGACCCGCAGCCGGCCTTGGCCGCCAGTCCCGGCAAGGAGCCGCGCACCGCGCGTGGGCGGGCGACGTTGCGCAAGCTGCTGGACGCGGCAGCCAAGGAGTTCGGCGAACTCGGCTTTCACGCCGCGTCGATAAGCGGGATCACCCGCCGCGCGGGCACTGCGCTGGGCAGCTTCTACACTTACTTCGACAGCAAGGAGGCGATCTTCTCTGCGCTCGTGAGGGACATGAGCCAGTCGGTCGCGGAGGCGGCGGTAGAGGCGATGCCTTCTGGCGTATGGGGCGTGGCGCGCGAGCGCGAAATCCTGGCTGCATTCCTGGTGTTCGCCCGGCAGAACAAGGAAATCTACCGCATCATCGACGAGGCGGAGTTCGCCGATCCGGCAAGCTACCGCGCGCACTACCAGGATGCCGCCGCGCGCATCGCGGCGCGGCTCGACGAATCGGTGCAGCAAGGACAAGTCACCCCCGGCGACAACGAGGTGCGCGCCTGGGCCCTGATGGGGATGAACGTCTTCCTCGGCCTGCGCTACGGCGTGTGGGACGAAAGCCGCCCGACCGGCGAAGTGGCTGCCGCGATCGAAGCGCTCCTGCGCGACGGGCTGGCGGTCCGCTAGCTCGCCAGCAGGCTGGCGTTGCCGCCGGCCGCGGTGGTGTCGATGCACACCACCCGCTCGGTCGCGAACCGCAGGACATAGTGCGGCCCGCCGGCCTTCGGACCCGTCCCTGACAGACCTTCGCCGCCGAACGGCTGGCTCTCCACCACCGCGCCGATCTGGTTGCGGTTGACGTAGAGATTGCCGACCCGGGCCAGCCGCTCCACCGTGCGCCGCGTTTCGGCGATCCGGCTGTGCAGGCCCAGCGTGAGCCCGTAGCCGACCGAGTTGATGTCCTCGATCACCCGCTCGAGGTCCTGTCCACGGAAGCGCGCGACGTGAAGCACCGGGCCGAAATTCTCCCGCCGCAGGTCCTTGATCGAGGAAATCTCGATGATGGTCGGCGCGACGAAGCAGCCGTTTGCGGTAACGTCAGGGAGGTCGCGCCGCCACACCGGGAGCCCTTCGGTCTTGCGCCGGGCAATGTGACGTTCGAGCGCGGCCTTGGCATCCTCGTCAATAACCGGGCCAACATCTGTTGACAGCTTCGCCGGGTCGCCGATCTCTAGTGCTTCGAAGCCGCCCTTGATCATCCGCAGCATTTCGTCGGCCACTTCGTCCTGCAGGTAGAGCACTCGCAGCGCGCTGCAGCGCTGCCCGGCGCTCTGGAAGGCGCTGTTGACGACGTCGCGGGTCACCTGCTCGGGCAGGGCGGAACTGTCGACGATCATGGCGTTCTGGCCGCCGGTCTCGGCGACGAGCGTGGCGATCGGACCCTCGCGCGCGGCGAGACTGCGGTTGATCGCCTGCGCGGTCTGGGTGGAGCCGGTGAACGCGACCCCCGCGATGCGCGGATCGGAAGTGATGAGCTGCCCCACCTCGCCCGCACCGGTCAGCAGTTGCAACGCCTCTGGCGGGATGCCCGCCTCGTGACACAGGCGGATCGCCAGGGCAGCGATCAGCGGCGTCTGCTCGGCCGGCTTGGCGACGACCGCGTTGCCCGCCGCAAGCGCCGCCGCGGCAGGCCCGATGAAGATCGCCAGCGGGAAATTCCACGGGCTGATGGTGGCGAACACCCCGCGTCCTGCGAGCGTCAGCCGGTTTTCCTCGCCGGTCGGTCCCGGCAGCGGGATCGGGCGGGAGAACAGCCGCCGCGCCTCGCCGGCGTAGAAGCGCAGGAAGTCGACCGCCTCGCGCAGTTCGAGCACACTGTCGACCAGCGTCTTGCCTGCCTCCCGCTGGCACAGCGAGATGAATTCTGCGGTATGCGCCTCGAACGCGTCGGCCGCGGCTTCGAGCAGGAGCGCGCGGCGTTCGCCGCCAAGCGCATTCCAGCCCGGCTGGATCGCCTCCGCCCGCGTGATGGCCTCGGCCACCTCGGAGGCAGTCGCATCGCGCCGCGTGCCGACCTTGCGGGTGGTGTCGTGCGGGGAGGTGATTGGCGCGATCTCGCCGGCGGCCTGGCCGCGGACGGTTGGCGCGGCTTCCCACTGGCGGCTTTCGAGCTCCGCGAGTTTCGTCATGAGCGGTTCGCGCACCAGCGGATCGGCCAGGTCCACGCCCGCGCTGTTGGCACGTCCGGGGAAGATCTGCGCTGGAAGGGGGATGGCGGGGTTACGCTTCGGCTCGAGGGCGGCAAGCTCGGCGACCGGATCGGTCGTCAGCTCGGTCACCGGCACGTCGGCATCGGCCATGCGATTGACGAAGCTGGAGTTCGCGCCGTTCTCGAGCAGCCGGCGCACGAGATAGGCGAGCAGGTCCTTGTGCCCGCCGACCGGTGCATAGATGCGCACGGGCGTCGGGTCATTGCCCTCCTCCTTCGCCAGTTCCTCGTAGACGTCCTCGCCCATGCCATGGAGGCGCTGGAACTCGAACTGGCGGCCCTGCGACAGCGCCTTGATCGCACCGATCGTGTAGGCGTTGTGCGTGGCGAAAGCGGGATAGATCGCGTCGGCCGCCTCGAACATCTTGGCGGCGCAGGCGAGGTAGGACACGTCGGTCGCGACCTTGCGCGTAAAGACCGGGTAGTCCGCGTAACCGCCGACCTGGCTCAGCTTGATCTCGCTGTCCCAGTAGGCGCCCTTGACCAGGCGGACGAACAGCCGCCGGCCATGGCGCCGGCCGAGGCGTGCGACCCAGTCGCACATGTGCACGGCGCGCTTCTGGTAGGCCTGCACCGCCAATCCGAAGCCGGCCCATCCTCCTTCGAAAAGCGTGTCGTCCGCGACCAGCGCCTCAATGATGTCCATCGACAGTTCCAGCCGCTCGGCTTCCTCGGCGTCGATGGTGAAGTGCATCCCTCCATCGCGCGCCTTTCCGGCCAGCTCGCGGAGCATGGGGACCAGCGCGGCCTTGGCAGCCTCGGCGTGGAGGAAATCGTAGCGCGGGTAGAGCGCCGATAGCTTGACCGAGATGCCGGGTGATCGCTCCCATCCGTGCGCGGTCTCGCGCGAAAGCCTGGCGATGGCGGCCTCGTAGCTGCGGAGATAACGTTCGGCATCGGCGAAGGTCATGGCTGCTTCGCCGAGCATGTCGAAGCTGTGCGTCAGACCCCTGGCGCGCTCGGGCGCGGCGCGCTTGAGCGCCTCGTCGATGGTGCGGCCGAACACGAACTGGCCGCCGAGGATCTTCATCGCCTGCAGGGTGGCGGTGCGGATCACCGGCTCGCCCAGGCGGCCCATGGCCCGGCGCAGGGTCGCTCCCATGCCGCGCTGGTGAGCTTCGGGCGGATCGAGCACTTCGCCGGTCAGCATCAGCGAAAAAGTCGCCGCGTTGACGAAGGTCGAGCTCGATTCGCCTAGATGCTCGCCCCAGTCGATGTCACCGATCTTGTCCTTGATCAATGCGTCGGCAGTGCGGGTGTCAGGGACGCGGAGAAGCGCCTCGGCAAGGCACATCAGCGCGATGCCTTCCTCCGTCGCGAGGCCATAAGTCTGCAGGAATGCGTCGAGCCCGCTCGCCTTGCGCGCCCGCGCGCCCTGGATCAGCCGCCCTGCGATCGCCGCCGCCTCGCCGTGAACGGCTTGAGCAGGGGCAGCCTGGCGAATGCGTTCGGCAACGCAGCCCGCCTCCTCCTGACGATAGGCGAGGCGGAGGGGCTTGCGATCGATCGGCGAAGGGGCGGACATGGCCCGCGCCCCTGCACCCGGTTTCACCTGCAATCAAGCGTGAGCGAACACGCCCCCGCCCTTAGCTGCCGATGCGCGAAGACCGCAGGATCTTGCCGGCGGTGTCGGTCACCACTTCGTAAAGGATGCCATCCTTGGCACGGACCCGCCGCACGGTCTCTCCTGCGGCGTTGACGGTGGACGAAACCACCGAGAGCCCGCTCCGGGCAAGATCCAGCACGGCGCCCGAACGCAGCACGGACTGGGTCAGGTTGCCGACCGTCGACACGGTGTTGTTGGCGACGGAACCGACCACGCCGACCGCATTGTCGACCGTGCCGGTGAGCTGGGTGATGATCTGCGGGTTGTTATCGAGCGTTTGCAGGGTGCGCTCGATAATCGCGCGCACGTTGTCGAGCCGGATGATAAGCGCCGCCTGCGCTTTCACCCCCTTGATGGAAAGATCGACCTGGTCGATCGATGCGTCGGCACCGGCGGTCAGCTTGAGCAGGCTGGCGAGTTGCGCATCCAGCGCGACGTGGACCTGAAGGTTGTCCACCTTCAGCGTGATCTCGTCCACCGACAGGTTCGGCACGTCGAGCACCACGTCGGGCTGCTGGTCGGCGGGCACCGAAGCGAGATAGGCGACCGCAGGACTCTGCGCCGAACCTTGAGCCGGTTGGCTGCGGCCCTGCGCGTGTGCAGGCACCGAAACGACGGCGGCGGCAGCAACGGCGGCTCCGGCGAGAAGTAGGCGGTTCATCATGGATCCCCTGTATCGTTCTTGATAGCGATGATCGGTTCGGGCGCCGTCAGGCGCGCAATGCCGCGCAGGTCGATGCGCAGGTTGCGATAGGTCTTGCGTCCGGTCGGAAGCGAGCGGGTGATCTCGACCGGCGGCGCTTCACCCGGATGGGCATGCAGGGCCAGCTCGGCTTTGCCTCCGGAGTGGATTTCGAGCGACTTGATGTCTGCGCGGGCGCGGATTTCGATATCGGGGGGACTGGTCGCAGCGCCTGGCGCGGCCGCCTGCGCGAAGAGTATCAGCCCCAGAATGCTCATCGAAAGCGCTAACGAGCTGAATCTCTGCCGGTTCCGGAGAAACGGCAAGCCCGGGCACCTAGTCTGCCGGTGCCGGTTGTTCCGGCGATGACTTCTCATTCTCCGCCTCTCGAAACCGCTGCCTTCTCCTTCGACAGGAAGGCGCGTAAGGCGCTTATGCCTTATCGCTGCAGCGCCCCGGTAAGGGCGATCGACTGGTTCAGCCAGCTGGGAGACCAGGCGCAGATGCGGCTCATTGCCGGGGGAGTGGTCGCTGCCGGGCTGGTGCGCCGGGATGTGCGGATGATTGGTGCGGGGGTCAGGATGCTGGCTGCCCACGAAGTGGCGACCACGATCAAGCGCGCGGTAAAGGAGCGGGTCATCCGCTCGCGGCCGCGAAGCGCGGGAGGCGGGGACAAGCGGCCTCACAAGGGCAAGGACATGCGCAAGGAGAAGTCTAGCTTCCCGTCGGGCCATGCTGCCGGAGCAACCGCCGGTGCGCGCGCTTTCGCCGCAGTCTACCCAGACCATTCGATGACGGCACATGCACTCGCGGGGGCGGTTTCGCTGGGCCGGATCCCGGGCTGCGCACATTACCCGAGCGACGTAGCCGCCGGCGTCGCAATCGGCGCCTCTGCTTCGGCCACGGTCACGGTTGCCTGGCGCCTCGTGCGGCTGGCCATCCTCAGGCGCTGAGGCAAAAGAAAAGGGCGGCCCCTCGCGGAGCCGCCCTCGATCTTGTCTGTCAAGCAGCGCGAGGCTTACTTGAGTTCGACGGTGCCGCCAGCGGCTTCGATCTTCGACTTGATGTCGTCGGCCTCGGCCTTGTTGACGCCTTCCTTGATCGCCTTCGGGGCGCTCTCGACGAGGGTCTTGGCTTCGGTCAGGCCCAGGCCGGTGATGGCACGGACTTCCTTGATGACCTGGATCTTCTTGCCGCCGTCGCCCGTGAGGATAACGTCGAACTCGGTCTGCTCTTCGGCAGCCGGCCCGGCGTCGCCGCCACCGGCGGGCGCAGCAACCGCGACGGCGGCGGCAGCGGACACGCCCCACGCTTCTTCAAGCGCCTTGGCAAGATCGGCCGCCTCGAGGACGGTCAGCTTCGAAAGGTCTTCAACCAGCTTGGCAATATCGGCCATGGTGTTTCACTCCAGATTTGATGTGGGGCGAGACTGCCCCGAATTGTTTGCGTTGGGAAAAACCGCTTACGCCGCGTCCTTGGCCGCATAGGCCCCGAAGACACGGGCGAGCTTGCTCGCGGGGGCGTTGACCAGCTGCACCACCTTGGTGGCAGGTGCGTTGACCAGGCCCACGAGCTTGGCCCGCAGCTCGTCGAGGCTGGGGAGGGCGGCGAGCGCCTTGATCCCGGCTTCGTCGAGCAACTGCCCGCCCATCGATCCACCGACGATTTCGAGTTTGTCGTTGGTCTTGGCGAAGTCCACCACGGCCTTGGCCGCCGCCACCGGGTCGGACGACCAGGCGAGGCCCGTCGGACCTTCGAGGAGATCCTCGAGGCCCTTGTAGGGGGTGTCGTTCAGGGCGATGCTGGCCAGACTGTTCTTCGCCACCTTGTAGGTCGCGTTCGCGTCCCGCATCTTCGTGCGCAGGGCGGTGGACTGTCCCACCGTCATGCCGAGGTTGCGGGTGACGACCACCACGCCAACTTCGTTGAAGACCGCGTTGAGCGATGCGACCGATTCGGCTTTCTGCGAACGATCCATGCTTGCTCCTTCACTCATGACCGCGCGGGGCAAGAACCCCGTGCGATCGGCTCACGTCGCCACGGACGCGGATGCGCCGTAGCCGGTCCATTCGAAGGGGAAGGAGTGCGCTGCGAGGCGCGAAGCGGGCGTGCCCGGAGGGGCGGCCCGCGTGAAATCTCGTTTCCCCGCCTAGGCTGGAGATTAAGCTCCCGAAGGAACGCCAGCTGTCTCGGACGGACGCCCGGAAAGACTCGGTGCATATGCAAAGAGGCCCGCCGGACGGGGCGGGCCTCTAGAGGAAAGCGCCGGCGAGTCAAGTCGCCGGCCTGATTGGCGGGACGGTCAGTCCTGCGCGTCGCGCTTTTCCTGAAGGTTCTTTGCCTGCGCTTCCAGGCGATCAGCCTCTGCCTCGTTGGTGGATTCGACCTTGTCGGCCTGTTCCTCGAGGTTCTCGGCGGTGGTGTCGAGCGCCTTTGCGCCCATCGTGTCGGTGGCTGCAGCGCCAGGCGTGGTGTCGGTCGGGCCGACCGCGCTGGTGTCGGTCGCCATGGCATCGTCGGTCGTCGTCGCTGCCGCGGCATCGGTCTCGGTGCCTTCCGCGGCATCGGGAGTGCTGTCGCCGCAGGCGGAAAGACCGAGGGCGAGGGGAAGGGCGACGATCAGGGCAAGCTTCTTCATCGATATCATCCTATATTGGTCGCCACTAAATCGCCATAATTGCGCGAGGTTCCCGAAGGGGGGCATCAGCTTTCCGGCCGGTAGGCGAGGAGATCCCCTGGCTGGCAGCCCAGTTCGCGGCAGATGGCCTCGAGCGTGGAGAAGCGGATTGCCCGCGCCTTGCCGGTCTTGAGGATGGAGAGGTTCGCGAGCGTGAGCCCGACCCGTTCCGCCAGTTCGGTCAGCGTCATGCGGCGCGCGTGGAGAAGGTCGTCGAGCGTGACCGCTATGCTGGTTCCTTCCTCGGCAGGCATCACACGGTCCCTTCCAGGTCGTTACGCATCGCCGCGCCCTGCTGGAATACCCGGGCCAGGATAAAGAGAGTGAGTGCCAGCAGCAGTCCGCCGAGGGAAATCCCGAAGTCGAAATCCACGTTCTTGACGGTGAAGGCGATCCACCCGCCGATAATTGCCGCCGGCACCCCGATCAATTGCCCGGCGATGGCGAGCCATCCCATCGCGCGCAGCCGCTCGGCATTTTCCGGCACAAACGGATCCCCCTCCGCCACGCTATCGACGATCCGGCGGAGGAGCAGGAACATCCGGTACCCGCAGAACAGGATCGCCAGTCCGAGCGCGAGGATGGCGACGAACGACAGGATCAGCGCGCCCGGATGCGCTACGGCCCCGTTCTGCTCGACCAATGTGGCGATGATCGCGCCGCGCCAGATGACCACCGCCGGGATTGCCAGGGCAACACCGGCCATCGCGATGATGACGAGCGTGATGATGAACGAAAGAAACGTGCGCGCAGTGGCGAGCAACGGATCGGTGCGGAATGAAGAGGCCATCGGTCGTACTCCCTGACGGTCCGGTCAGGCGATGACCGCGGTGCCCGGGTAGGGCGGGGCAACCGGGACGGTGAGCGCCTGCTGGAACGCGACCGAGGTGAGAAAAACTGCAGCGAGCGCAGCAACGAGCGAGGTTCGGGTACGGGGCATTTGTCGATCTCCGATATGAATGATGCCGATAATCGATAAGGCATTGTTCGCATATCGTCAATCAATAATATTGAAAATCGATAAGGCACTGGAAGCCGGAGAGATTGCCGCCGCCCGCCTGCCGCCCGAAGACGCGGGCGGCTGCGAGAGGTTTGACTTGCGGGTAGCGTCTCCCTATATGGCCGTCCGACCGTTCGCTTCGAGCACGGTCCGGTTCATGCGCGGGAATCGGGCCCAGGATGGAAGCGGCGTTTCCATAATCGCGACGCACCTGCAGCTGCCACCGGGATCGGTGTGCCTGAAGCTGCGGGTTTTTCGCGTCCCGATTTCCCGCCCGCGCGGGATTTGAAACAGCCGCCCACCGGCGGCGCTAGACTAGGGCGAACTCTCCTCCATGGCGACCAAGGCGAAAGCTCCGGCTCCGACTCGCAATTCACAGACTGGCACCGCGAAGAAGCGCATCCGTCGTATCTTCGGGGACATCCACGAAGTCGTGAAAATGCCGAACCTGATCGAGGTTCAGCGCGAATCGTACGAGCAGTTCCTGCGCTCGGACAAGAGCACCGGCTATGTCTCCGGCCTGGAAAAGACCCTGCGTTCGGTATTCCCGATCCGCGACTTCGCCGGCACCGCCGAGCTCGATTTCGTCCATTACGAGCTTGAGGATCCCAAGTACGACATCACCGAGTGCCGTCAGCGGGGCATTACGTATGCAGCGCCGATGAAGGTGACGCTGCGCCTGATAGTGTTCGAGGTCGACACCGAGACCGAGACCCGCTCGGTTTTGGATATCAAGGAACAGGACGTCTACATGGGCGACATGCCCCTGATGACGCACAACGGCACGTTCGTCATCAATGGCACCGAGCGCGTGATCGTCTCGCAGATGCACCGTTCGCCGGGTGTGCTGTTCGACCATGACCGCGGCAAGACCCATTCCTCGGGCAAGCTGCTGTTTGCCGCCCGCGTGATCCCTTACCGCGGCTCGTGGCTCGATTTCGAATTCGATGCCAAGGACATCGTCAACGTCCGTATCGACCGCAAGCGCAAGCTGCCGGTCACCTCGCTGCTTTACGCGCTCGGCCTCGACGACGAGGCGATCCTCGATCACTTCTACGAGACCGTCACCTGGCAGCGCGTGTCCGGCAAGCAGGGCGATGGCTGGAAGATCCCCTTCGTCGCCGACGCCTGGCGCGGCGCAAAGCCCGCTTTCGCGCTGGTCGACGCCAGCACCGGTGAGGAAGTATTCCCCGCCGGCCAGAAGATCAGCCCCCGCGCGGCGAACAAGGCGGCCAAGGACGGCCTGGCCGAGCTGCTGATTCCGACCGAGGAAATCTTCGGTCACTTCGCCGCCAAGGACATGATCGACGAATCCACCGGTCGCATCTGGATCGAGGCGGGCGACGAAGTCGGCCCCGAGAATCTCGAGGCGCTCGACAAGGCCGGTGTGTCGCAGCTCGAGCTGCTCGACATCGACGACATCAACACCGGCCCGTGGATCCGCAACACGATGAAGGTCGACAAGGCCGAGAACCGTGACGAGGGCCTGGAGGCGATCTACAAGGTCATGCGTCCCGGCGAGCCGCCGACCAAGGAAACCGCCGAGGCGCTGTTCGAAGGCCTGTTCTTCGATTCCGAGCGTTATGACCTGTCGGCCGTCGGCCGCGTAAAGCTCAACATGCGTCTCGGCCTCGATGCCGAGGACACCGTCACCACGCTGCGCAAGGAAGACATCCTCGCGGTGGTCAAGGAGCTGGTCGGCCTCAAGGACGGCAAGGGCGAGGTCGACGATATCGACAACCTCGGCAATCGCCGTGTCCGCTCGGTTGGCGAGCTGCTCGAGAACCAATACCGTGTCGGCCTGCTGCGCATGGAGCGCGCGGTGAAGGAGCGGATGAGCTCGGTCGATGTGTCGACGGTGATGCCGAACGACCTGATCAACGCCAAGCCCGCTGTGGCCGCGGTGCGCGAGTTCTTCGGTTCCTCGCAGCTCTCGCAGTTCATGGACCAGACCAACCCGCTCTCCGAAGTCACCCACAAGCGCCGCGTGTCGGCGCTCGGGCCGGGCGGTCTCACCCGTGAGCGCGCCGGCTTCGAAGTGCGCGACGTCCACCCGACGCACTATGGCCGCATCTGCCCGATCGAGACGCCGGAAGGCCCGAACATCGGCCTGATCAACTCGCTGTCGACTTTCGCTCGTGTCAACAAGTACGGCTTCATTGAAACCCCGTACCGCAAGGTCATCGACGGCAAGGTGACCAGCGAGGTCGTGTACCTCTCGGCGATGGAAGAACAGAAGCACGCCGTGGCGCAGGCCTCGGCCGAAACCAACGAGGACGGCTCGTTCGTCGAGGACCTCGTCTCGGCCCGCCAGGCGGGCGAGTTCGTGATGCTGCCCAACGACCAGATCACGCTGATGGACGTTTCGCCCAAGCAGCTCGTCTCGGTCGCCGCGTCGCTGATCCCGTTCCTCGAAAACGACGACGCCAACCGCGCGTTGATGGGATCGAACATGCAGCGCCAGGCGGTGCCGCTGATCCGCGCCGAGGCTCCGTTCGTGGGCACCGGCATGGAAGAGACCGTGGCCCGGGACTCGGGCGCGGCGATCTCGGCCACCCGCGGCGGTATCGTCGACCAGGTGGACGCCACTCGCATCGTGATCCGCGCGGTCGGTGACGTCGAGCCAGGCCAGTCGGGCGTCGACATCTATCGCCTGCAGAAGTTCGAGCGTTCGAACCAGTCTACCTGCATCAACCAGCGCCCCCTGGTGAAGGTGGGCGAGACGGTCGAGGCCGGCGACATCATCGCGGACGGTCCGTCGACCGAGTTCGGCGAGTTGGCGCTGGGCCGCAACAGCCTCGTCGCGTTCATGCCGTGGAACGGCTACAACTACGAGGACTCGATCCTGATCTCCGAACGCATCGTCAAGGACGACGTGTTCACCTCGATCCACATCGACGACTTCGAAGTGATGGCCCGCGACACCAAGCTCGGGCCCGAGGACATCACCCGCGACATCCCGAACGTGGGTGAGGAAGCCCTCCGGAACCTCGACGAGGCGGGCATCGTCTACATCGGAGCCGAAGTGCACCCGGGCGACATCCTGGTCGGCAAGATCACGCCGAAGGGCGAAAGCCCGATGACGCCGGAGGAGAAGCTCCTCCGCGCGATCTTCGGCGAAAAGGCGAGCGACGTGCGCGACACCTCGCTCCGCCTGCCGCCGGGCGTGTCGGGCACCATCGTCGACGTGCGCGTCTTCAACCGGCACGGCATCGAGATCGACGACCGTACCCGCGCGATCCAGAACGAAGAGATCGAGCAGCTGCGCAAGGACAGCCAGGACGAACGCGCGATCCTCAACCGGGCGACCTATAACCGCCTGCGCGAAATGCTCGTCGGCCAGGTCGCCAGCGCGACTCCCAAGGGCGTCAAGAAGGGCGAGACGATCACCGACGAGATGCTGGAAGGCGTCGACCGCTTCGAGTGGTTCAAGTTCGCCGTCGCCGACGACGCGCGCCAGGCGCAGATCGAAGCGGTGAAGACCCAGTACGACGAAGCCGTGAAGGTCATCGACGACCGGTTCGAGGATCGGAAGGAAAAGCTCGAGCGCGGCGACGAGCTCGCTCCAGGCGTGCTCAAGATGGTCAAGGTCTTCGTCGCGGTGAAGCGCAAGCTGCAGCCGGGCGACAAGATGGCCGGGCGCCACGGCAACAAGGGTGTCATTTCGCGCATCCTGCCGGCCGAGGACATGCCGTTCATGGAAGACGGCACCCCGGTCGACATCGTGCTCAATCCGCTGGGCGTGCCTTCGCGCATGAACGTCGGGCAGATTTTCGAGACCCACCTCGGTCTGGCCGCCCGCGGCCTTGGCCAGCAGGTGACCGCCGAGCTCGAGAAGTGGCGCGAGGCGAACCCCGATCCCAAGGCGGCCGCCGCGCCGACCGCGGTCGTGGAGAAGCTGAAGGAAGTCTACGGCGAGCAGTATCACGCCGAACTCGAGAGCCGCTCGGCGGAAGACATCGTCGAGATGGCCGGCACGCTTAAGGACGGGGTTCCGATGGGTACCCCGGTGTTCGACGGCGCGCGCGAGGCTGACGTCTCCGCGATGCTCGAGAAAGCGGGACTACCGACTTCGGGCCAGGTCACGCTGTTCGATGGCCGCACGGGCGAGGCGTTCGACCGCAAGGTGACCGTCGGCTACATCTACATGTTGAAGCTGCACCACCTCGTGGACGACAAGATCCACGCGCGTTCGATCGGGCCCTACAGCCTCGTCACCCAGCAGCCTCTGGGCGGCAAGGCGCAGTTCGGCGGCCAGCGCTTCGGCGAGATGGAGGTCTGGGCGCTTCAGGCCTACGGCGCTGCGTACACGCTGCAGGAGATGCTCACCGTCAAGTCGGACGACGTGGTCGGCCGCCAGAAGGTCTACGAAGCGATCGTCAAGGGCGACGACACCTTCGAAGCCGGCATCCCGGAAAGCTTCAACGTGCTGGTCAAGGAAATGCGCAGCCTCGGTCTCAACGTCGAGCTCTCCTCGCTCGACGAGGCCGAAGACGGCGCCGGCCTTGCCGAGGCGGCGGAATAAGGAGCGGGGCGGGCAATCCCGCCCCTTCCACCCGCAGCGCACCAGAATTCACCCGTAAGGGACGAGAACCATGAACGAACTTTCGAAATTCACCAATCAGCTCGCCAAGCCCGAGACGTTCGACCAGATCCAGATCGGGATCGCCTCGCCCGAGCGTATCCGCTCGTGGTCGTTCGGCGAAATCAAGAAGCCCGAAACCATCAACTACCGCACGTTCAAGCCCGAGCGTGACGGCCTGTTCTGCGCGCGCATCTTCGGTCCGGTGAAGGACTACGAGTGCCTGTGCGGCAAGTACAAGCGCATGAAGTACAAGGGCGTCGTCTGCGAAAAGTGCGGCGTCGAGGTGACCGTGACCAAGGTCCGGCGCGAGCGCATGGGCCACATCGAGCTGGCCGCCCCGGTCGCGCACATCTGGTTCCTGAAGTCGCTGCCTTCGCGCATCGGCCTGCTGCTCGACATGCAGTTGAAGCAGCTCGAGCGCGTGCTGTACTTCGAAGCCTACATCGTCACCGAGCCGGGTCTCACTCCGCTCGAGAAGTTCCAGCTCCTCACCGAGGACGAACTGCTCGACGCGCAGGACGAGTATGGCGAGGATGCCTTCAGTGCCGACATCGGCGCTTCGGCGGTCAAGACGATGCTGATGGACCTGGACCTCGAGGGCGAGCGCGACGCGCTGCTCGAAGAGCTCGAGACCACCAAGTCCACCCTCAAGCCCAAGAAGATCATCAAGCGCCTGAAGGTCGTCGAGAGCTTCATCGATTCGGGCAACAAGCCCGAGTGGATGATCCTTGAGGTGATCCCGGTCATCCCGCCCGAGCTGCGCCCGCTGGTGCCGCTCGACGGTGGCCGTTTCGCGACCTCGGATCTCAACGATCTCTACCGGCGCGTGATCAACCGCAACAACCGCCTGAAGCGCCTGATCGAGCTGCGCGCGCCCGACATCATCGTCCGCAACGAAAAGCGCATGTTGCAGGAAGCGGTAGATGCGCTGTTCGACAACGGTCGCCGCGGCCGCGTGATCACCGGCGCAAACAAGCGTCCGCTCAAGTCGCTGTCCGACATGCTCAAGGGCAAGCAGGGCCGCTTCCGCCAGAATCTGCTCGGCAAGCGCGTCGACTACTCCGGCCGCTCGGTCATCGTGACCGGTCCGGAGCTCAAGCTGCACCAGTGCGGCCTGCCGAAGAAGATGGCGCTCGAGCTTTTCAAGCCGTTCATCTACGCCCGCCTCGATGCCAAGGGTCTCTCGATGACCCTCAAGCAGGCGAAGAAGTGGGTCGAGAAGGAGCGCAAGGAAGTCTGGGACATCCTGGATGAAGTCATCCGCGAACACCCGGTCCTCCTCAACCGCGCGCCGACCCTTCACCGTCTCGGCATCCAGGCGTTCGAGCCGGTGCTCATCGAAGGCAAGGCGATCCAGCTTCACCCGCTGGTCTGCGCCGCGTTCAACGCCGACTTCGATGGCGACCAGATGGCGGTGCACGTTCCGCTGAGCCTCGAGGCCCAGCTGGAAGCACGCGTGCTGATGATGAGCACGAACAACATCCTGTCGCCCGCCAACGGCAAGCCGATCATCGTGCCTTCGCAGGACATGGTGCTGGGTCTGTATTACCTGTCGATGGATCGCGAAGGCGAGCCGGGCGAGGGGATGCTGCTGGCCGACATGGCCGAAGTGCACCAGGCGCTTCACGTCGGCGCCGTCACGCTGCACTCCAAGATCGTCAGCCGCGTCCCGCAAACCGACGAGAACGGCAAGGAGTACATGCTCCGCGTCGAGACCACGCCGGGTCGCATGCTGATCGGCGAATGCCTGCCCAAGCGGCACACCGTGCCGTTCGAGGTCGTCAACCGCCTCCTCACCAAGAAGGAGATCGGCGACGTCATCGACCAGGTCTATCGTCACACCGGCCAGAAGGACACGGTGCTGTTCGCCGACGCCATCATGGCGCTGGGCTTCCGCAACGCGTTCAAGGCCGGCATCAGCTTCGGCAAGGACGACATGATCATTCCCGACGCCAAGGAAGGGTTGATCGAGGAGACCAAGGCGCTGGTGGCCGACTACGAGCAGCAGTACCAGGACGGCCTGATCACCCAGCAGGAAAAGTACAACAAGGTGATCGACGCGTGGAGCCGTTGCGGCGACACGGTGGCGAACGCCATGATGGACGAGATCCGTGCCCGTCCGAAGGACGAGAGCGGCCGCGAGAAGCCGATCAACTCGATCTACATGATGAGCCACTCGGGCGCCCGCGGTTCGCCGGCGCAGATGAAGCAGCTTGCCGGCATGCGCGGCCTGATGGCCAAGCCTTCGGGCGAGATCATCGAGACTCCGATCATCTCGAACTTCAAGGAAGGCCTGACGGTTCTTGAGTACTTCAACTCGACCCACGGCGCCCGCAAGGGCCTTGCGGACACCGCGCTCAAGACGGCGAACTCGGGTTACCTGACCCGCCGCCTGGTCGACGTGTCGCAGGACTGCGTGATCGTGCAGGACGACTGCGGCACCGAGAACGCGCTCGAAATGCGCGCGATCGTGCAGGGCGGTTCGGTGATCGCTTCGCTTAGCGAGCGCATCCTCGGCCGCACCACCGCGGAAGACCTGGTCAACGCCAAGACCGGCGAAGTCATCGTCAAGGCGGGCACGCTGCTCGACGAGGCCATGGTCGCCGCGATCGAGGCTGCGGAAGTGCAGTCGGCCAAGATCCGATCGCCGCTGATCTGCGAGGCGGACCAGGGGGTTTGCGGCACCTGCTACGGGCGCGACCTTGCCCGCGGTACGCCGGTCAACATCGGCGAGGCGGTCGGCGTGATCGCCGCCCAGTCGATCGGTGAGCCGGGCACGCAGCTGACCATGCGGACGTTCCACATCGGTGGCGCGGCGCAGGTCAACGAGACCTCGCACCTCGAGGCGATCTCGGACGGTCGGGTGGAATACCGCGACATGCCGACGATCGTCGACAAGCGGAACCGCATCCTCAGCCTCGCCCGCAACGGCGAGATCGTGGTGATCGACGCCGAAGGCCGCGAGCGCGAAATTCACAAGGTGCCATACGGTACGGTGCTGATCCACAACCACGGGGACCAGGTGAAGGAAGGCGAACGCTTGGCCGAGTGGGATCCGTTCTCGCTGCCGATCATCACCGAGCAGTCGGGTATCGTCCGCTTCCAGGACCTGATCGACGGCACGACGATGGAAGAACGCGTCGACGACGCCACCGGCATCGCCCAGCGCGTGGTCACCGAGCTTCGCGCGTCAAGCCGCAAGAAGCGCGACGACCTGCGTCCTCGCCTCACGCTGCTCAACGAAGCCGGCGACGAGACCGAGGCGGCGCGCTACATGCTCGCCCCAGGCACCTCGCTGTCGGTGGAGGACGGTCAGGAAGTCGCCGCGGGCGACATCCTTGCCCGTGCTTCGCGTGAGGCCGCCAAGACCCGTGACATCACCGGCGGTCTGCCGCGGGTGGCCGAGCTGTTCGAGGCCCGCATGCCCAAGGACGTGTCGGTGATCGCCAAGATCAGCGGCCGGATCGAGTTCGTTCGCGACTACAAGGCCAAGCGCAAGATCGCGATCGTGCCGGAAGAGGGCGAGCCGGTGGAATACCTGATCCCCAAGACCAAGGTGATCGACGTTCAGGAAGGCGACTTCGTCAAGAAGGGCGACACGCTCATCTCGGGCTCGCCGAACCCGCACGACATCCTCGAGGTGATGGGCGTGGAGGCGCTGGCCGAGTATCTGGTCGACGAGATTCAGGAAGTCTATCGACTCCAGGGCGTGAAGATCAACGACAAGCACATCGAGGTGATCGTTCGCCAGATGCTGCAGAAGGTCGAGATCACCGACGGCGGCGACACCGTGCTGCTGCCGGGCGAACAGGTCGACCGGGCCGAGATGGACGAGATCAACGGCAAGCTCGCCAAGGGCAAGAAGCCGGCGGCGGGTAATCCGGTGCTGCTCGGCATCACCAAGGCTTCGCTGCAGACCCGTTCGTTCATTTCGGCGGCCTCGTTCCAGGAAACCACCCGCGTGCTCACGCAGGCGGCGGTCGAAGGGAAGAAGGACTCGCTGATCGGTCTGAAGGAGAACGTCATCGTCGGCCGCCTCATCCCGGCGGGCACCGGCGCGGGCATGAACCGCATGCGCATCGCGGCCAACAGCCGTGACGCGGCTCTGCGCGCTGCCTGGCAGAAGGCGCAGGAGCACATCATCATGGCGAACAGCGCCGCCGAAGAGCATGCGGCCGAGCTGGAGCAGGGCGTTGAAGCGGCGATCGGCGACGATCCGCTCGCGGTGATGGAAGGGGAAACCCACGGCACCGACGCCGATGCGGGTGACTACCTGCTGCAGAGCGACGAAGCTCCGATCGAGGCTGAGAGCGAAGGCGAGTAATCGCCTGCTTTTGAGCCGAAGTTTGGCCCCGCCGGATACGATCCGGCGGGGCTTTTCTTTTGGGTCCGGAGTGGCACGATACGGGAATGCACCCCCGATTCCCCCTGGCCGTCGCACCGCTTCTTGTACTCGTGGCCTGCAAGGTACAGCCCGACCCGCCGGCTGCCCGGCCCGGGGCGACGGACATCGCGCAGCCATCTTCCACCGGCACGGCGGCCAAATCCGATCCCGCGCAAATTCCCGCGCCGGGTGCGGTCGAAACCCTCGCGGGGGAGTGGCGCGTAGCCGGGATAGACGGTGCACCCCTGGACGAGGCCTACGGCATCGCGCTCAGCGCGAACGAGAGCGAGATGTGGTGGGAGCCGCGGTGCGCGCAGCGAACCCGCCGCTACAACATCGAGGGGAAATCCATTTCCTTCCGTCCGATCCCCGGCGCTCAGGGCGAGACCCCGCCCTGCCTTCCGGGGCTTCCGGCGCGGCTATCCGACGTCGAACGCGCGCTGGACACGGCGACGGAGATCGGCCGCACCCCTTCAAACGGGGTGCTGATTTCGGGCGCGGGTCACAGCGTGCTGCTGTTCTCGCAATAACGCGGAGCTGCGCCGGCGACTCTTAGAAGCTTCGGCGCTCGACGCCGGAGCGGCGATCGGATTGGCGGCGGTCCTCATGATCGAGGTCAATCTGGGCGGCACGTCGGTCACAAGCGCGACGATCCGCACTTTCGCGCGTATCCCGCCGCTCACCGCGCGGTTGGTCGCATCCGGCTTGCGCCATCGTGCGTCTCCTTCATCGGGCACGGCCGCATCCAGGCAGGGTCGCGGCTGAAGCGTGCCCGCGACTGCCGATATGTCACTTCGGGCTTGCGAAGCGGTTAATCGCCCAGGGCAGCGGCGGCCGGCAGCCCGGTCGCGCGAGCATAGGAGGCGCTGTCGATCATTTCGAAGTATCGGATCGCACGGCCCTGCCACAACGTCCAGATATCCATCTTGGGAGTCTCGAGCGTTCGCAGGGTCCGGCGATGGCGCCAATGAACGCGTCCCATCCACACCAGCTTGTCGCCTTCGCCGATGAATGAATCGGTGCGGCTCTAAAGCATTTCCCAGCTTTCCGCCAGGGCCGTCCAGTAGCGAATGACCGCCGCCTTGCCGCTGAAGGGTCCGCTCAGGGGATCTGCCGGAAATTCCCGTTCGAGGACGGAGTGAAACTCGATTGCCTCGTCCATCAGGTCGAAGAAATGCGCGGGCGTGGTTCCTCGGCTTGCGCTCCAAGCGTCATAGGCCGCCTCTAGGCGTTGCCTGAAATCTTCCAGCACTTGCGACCCAATTTCTTGTTTTGGATTGGGGGGCTCTAGTGCGCCCCGCTGCGCCCGGCAATATCCCCAATTCAGATGAGAGAAGAAGGCTCTGGCAGTGCCGCAATCGGGCCATCGGCGAAGCATGAAGTCCTCTTGCGATATGCTTCCCCTTGGCGGTCCGAGCGGCTAAGCGCCCTCGCAAGCTGCCCTCCCGAGGAACGATCGATGACCGGCCAAACGCAAGCAGGCGAGACTTCGGCGATGCTCGCCAAGGCCGAGGTGCTGATCGAGGCGCTACCCTACCTGCAGCGCTATGCCGGTTGCACCTTCGTGGTGAAATACGGCGGCCACGCAATGGGCGATCCGGCCGCGGCGCGCGATTTTGCAGAGGACATCGTTCTCCTGAAGGCAGTCGGGATCAACCCGGTGGTGGTGCACGGCGGCGGCCCGCAGATCGGCGCGATGCTGAAAAAGCTGGGGGTCGAGAGCACTTTTGTCGATGGGCTGCGCGTGACCGACAAGGCCACCGCCGAAGTTGCCGAGATGGTCCTGTCGGGAGCGATCAACAAGGAACTGGTCGGCTGGATCGCGCAAGCGGGCGGGAAGGCCATAGGCGTGTCGGGCAAGGATGGCGGTCTGGTCACCGCGACCAAGGTCGAGCGGACCATCAAGGATCCCGGGAGCAATATCGAGCAAGCGGTGGACCTGGGTTTCGTCGGAGAGCCGGCGCGGGTCGACACCACGCTCATCCACACCGCCGTGACCGCGGGAATGATCCCGGTCATCGCCCCGATCGGCGCGGGCGATGACGGTCATACCTACAACATCAACGCCGATACCATGGCCGGGGCGATCGCGGCTGCGCTTGGGGCCGCGCGGCTCTTTCTGCTGACCGACGTACCGGGCGTTCTCGCAAAGGACGGAACGCTGCTGACCGACCTGACCCCCGCCGATATCGCGAGGTTGCGCGACGATGGAACCATCTCGGGGGGGATGATCCCCAAGCTCGAAACCTGCGTCCACGCGGTAGAAGCGGGTTGCGAGGCGGCGGTCGTTCTCGATGGGCGTGTTCCCCATGCCATGCTGCTCGAGTTTTTCACCGCCAGCGGCGCGGGGACGCTGATCCGGGCGAACAGTGCTGCCTGACGAAGCCGTATTAGGCAGTTGATACGCCTGGGCTGTCGCGGCTAGAGCGGCATGGCCTGACACTTCCTGCAAAAGAGCATTCGATGGACGCCCTGATCCAGATCTTCATCATGATCGCCAACACGGCGAACATGCTCGTCATCATCTGGTTTATCATCGGCCTGCTGTTCAGCTTCAATGTGATCGGACGCGACAACACCTTCTTCGTCGCGGTCCACGACGCCATCGCCCGCCTGTTCGAGCCCGTGCTGCGTCCAATCCGCCGGCTGCTCCCCGACACCGGGGCAATCGACTTCTCGCCGATGGTGCTGCTGCTCTTGATCTATGCGATCATCATCGTCCTCGAAAGCGTGCGGCCGGTCTGATGTCAGCCGAGATCATCGACGGAAAGGCCTTTGCGGCCGACTTGCGCGCCAAGGTCGGGACCCTGGCCGCAGAGTTCGAGAAGCGCGCCGGCCGCAGGGCGGGTCTGGCTGTGGTTCTGGTGGGCCAGGATGCCGCCAGCCAGGTCTACGTGGCGGCCAAGGGCAAGGCGACGCTCGCAGCTGGAATGGCCAGCTTCGAACACCGCTTGCCAGCCGATACCGACCAGGACACCCTCATCGCGCTGATCCAGCGGCTGAACGAAGATCCCACGGTGGACGGAATTCTAACCCAGCTCCCCCTGCCAAAGCATCTCGACGAAAAGACAGTCATCGCCGCGATCGATCCCGACAAGGACGTGGACGGGATTACCCCGGTCAACGCCGGGCGTCTGGTGCTGGGAATGGACGCTCCGGTCAGCTGCACGCCCCTCGGCTGCCTGATGATCCTGCGCCAGAGGCTGGGCGATCTGTCGGGGCTCGACGCGGTGGTAGTCGGCCGCTCGATCCTGTTCGGCAAGCCGATGGCGCAGTTGCTGCTGGCGGCCAACTGCACGGTTACGATGGCGCACAGCCGCACGCGCAACCTGCCCGAAGTCCTTCGCCGCGCCGATATCGTGGTAGCCGCGATCGGGCAGCCGGAGTTCATTCGCGGGGACTGGCTCAAGCCGGGCGCCATCGTGCTCGACGGGGGGATCAATCGGCTGCCCCCGCGCGAAGGGGAGGAAAAGGGGCGGCTCGTGGGCGACGTCGCTTTCGAGGAGGCGCTCGATCACGTCGGGGCGATCACTCCGGTTCCCGGCGGGGTCGGGGCGACCACCATCGCGGTCCTGCTGCGCAATGCCATCGTGGCGGCCTACGCAAACGCCGACATTCCCCTTGGGAAAGACTCGATCTAGCGGGTTTGGTTGGCATTGGCCTGCCCGGTGGCTAGGCTGGAGCGATGATCCGGTTCTCCCTTGTCGCCGTTGCATCGCTTGCCCTGTCCTCTTGCGCGACCCCCGCAGGTGCAGGAGGCCGGGAACTTGCATCGCGGGCCAGACCCAGCGACGTGATCGCAACCGAACTGGCGTTTGCCCGCGCAGCGCGGGAAAAAGGGACCTGGACCGCCTTCCGCGATTTCGCGACCGGAGACGCGCAGTGGCCCAGTCCTCGGTGGGAAAACGTGCAAACGGCGCTCAAGCGGGTGCCCGATCCGGCCCAACCGATCGTGTGGGAGCCCGATCAGGTCTGGATCAGCTGTGACGGCAGCTTTGCCTTGTCGTCCGGCCCGGCCACCCATCCAGGCGGCAAACGCTCCCGTTTCGCGACCATCTGGCAGCGTCAGAACGGCGGGGAGTACCGCTGGGTGCTCGACCAGGGCTTCGACCTTGAAGACGGCTATTCCGCACCCGAGATGATCCCCGCTCGCGTGGCCGACTGTCCGGCGGGCAGCCTCGGCCGCACCCAGCGCCAGCCCAAAGCCCGCCGCGCCGAAACGTGGAGCTCGGGCCGATCGAATGACGGAACCCTCGCCTGGGCGACGGAGTTGCGAGCGGACTGCAGCCGCACGCTCGTGGTCAGCACCTTGCAGGATGGGGTCGTTGAAGAAGTTTTCCGCCGCAGCTCCGCAACGCCGCCCGCGCCTGGAAACGGCGCGGTGACAAGCTGCTGAAGCACCGATGATCGAACTGTTCCTCTCCGCATTCGTGACCTTGTTCGTGGTCATCGATCCCCCGGGCTGCGCGCCGATTTACGCCGGGCTCACCAAGGGCGCGACACCGTCGCAGTCGCGCTCGATGGCGTGGCGGGCATGTTTCATCGCGGGCGCCATCCTGATCGTGTTCGCCCTGTTCGGCGAGGATCTGCTCGGCGCGCTGCATATCGAGCTTGATAGCTTTCGCATCGCGGGCGGGCTGATGCTGTTCCTGATCGCGCTCGACATGGTGTTTGAAAAGCGGACCCAGCGGCGCGAGCAGCGGGCCGAGAAGGTCGCCGCCGAACACGAAGGTACGGAGGTCGAGGACGTCTCCGTCTTCCCGATGGCGATGCCCATGCTGGCTGGCCCCGGCGCGATCGCATCGATCATGCTCCTGACCGCCAAGGCGCATGGGGTGGAAGCCACGCTGGCGGTACTCGCTGCGTTGGTGGTGGTCTTGGTGCTGACCCTGCTCGCGCTTATCGCGGCCAGCCCGCTGATGCGCCTGTTCGGCGCGCGGGTGGAGGCGGTCATCACCCGTCTTCTCGGCGTGCTGCTCGCCGCACTGGCGGCCCAGTACGTGATCGACGGGTTAAAGGCGAGCTTCGGCCTTTAGTCCTACTGCAAAGTCACCCGTCCTTCTTCGGGATCACCGTGGCCGAAGAACTGCATCAGTTGGACGAGCAGTTCGCAGCGTTCGGACAGCGACGGCGTCTCGAGCAGCGCCTGCTTCGCGGCCGCGTCGAAAGGAGCAATCTGGCTGACTCCGTCGATCAGGGTCCGGTCGTCGAGGCGGGCGATCGAATCCCAATCGACCAGATAGCCCTGCGCCTCGGCAAAGCGGCGCGCTTCCTGCTCGAAGCTCGCGCGCTCGATGCTCGCAAGGGCGGCGTGCTCGTCCTCGGGAAGCAGCTCGGCCTCGATCTGGCGGAAGGGGGTGGCTACATCGAGCTCGCGCAGCTTGCGGAAGCGTGCCTCACCCGAGAGCACGATGTTGTAGCGCCCATCGTCGAGCGCTTCAACTTCCTCGATCTTGCCGACACAGCCGACGTCGTAAAGCGGCGCGTCGTCGCCGGCGCGCTGTGGCTGGATCATGGCGATGCGCCGGTCCCGGGCCAGCGCATCGCCGACCAGGGCCCGGTAACGCGGCTCGAAGACGTGCAGCGGCAGGTGCAATCCGGGAAATAGGATCGCGCCGGGCAGGGGGAAGATCGACAGGCGGGTGGTCATCTCTATCCGAACAATACGCGCGACAGCCTGCGGCGAGTGGCGACGACCCACGGATCTTCCAGCCCGACTGCTTCGAAAATCTTGACGAGCTGTGCGCGCGCAGCGCCATCGTTCCATTCGCGGTCGTGCTGCACCATCGCGAGGAGGGCGTCGGCGGCCTCGTCACGTTGGCCGGCGGCATAGGCGGCCTCGGCAAAAGCCAGCTGAGCCTCCATATCCGTAGGCCGTTCGGCGGCGGCGGCGCGCAATGTCTGGAGCTCGCCTTCATCGACCCGGTCACCCGCAAGCTCAAGCGCTGAGAGTGCGGCTTTGACGCCGGAATCGGCCGAAAGTGTTTCGTCGAGCGCGTCGGCCGCCGCGAGCGCCTCGTCGATTTTGCCGGCCGCAACCAGGGCGCGGATGAGACCTGCCCTGGCGGCAGGGTTTTCGGGGGCCATTTCGACAACCTGCGCGAATATCCCCGCGGCACGCACTCCGTCGCCCTCGGCAAGAACGGCTTCGCCCATTTCGATGAACTGCGCCACTTCGGCCGTTCCTTCGTCGGGTCCGCCGACCGGCAATTGCGAGAGGAGCTGATCGAGCAATGCCTTGAGCTGCGATTCGGAGCGGGCGTTGGTCAGGTCGGCGACAGGCTGGCCCTGGAACATCGCATAGACCGTGGGGATGGATCGCACCTGAAACTGCGCGGCGATGAACTGTTCTTCGTCGACGTTGATCTTGGCGAGCACGACGCCCTTGTCCGCGTATTCACCGCAGACTTTCTCAAGCACGGGGGTGAGCGCCTTGCACGGTCCGCACCATTCGGCCCAGAAATCGAGAACCACCAGGCTCGTCATCGATGGTTCGACAACCTCCTTGCGGAAACGGTCGACTGCCTTCTGTTCCTCGAGATTCAAGCCCATGCTGGCCACTTAGCGGTCCCCTTTGCGTTTTGTTCGTCTGCCGGTGCGCGCCGCCAATGTGGGAGTTCCATTGCGTTTGTGAAGCGCAAACGCTCGGCTGCCAAATAGCGCTTGCGGCCTCCGAGGGCCTTTGCTAACCGCGCGCCTCCCACCGGAGGGGCATCGCTCTTCCGATCGTCACTGCCCATCCTCCGATAGGCTGACGACAAGCGCCTGAGCGGGCGTAGCTCAGTGGTAGAGCGTCTGCTTGCCATGCAGAAGGTCGAGGGTTCGACTCCCTTCGCCCGCTCCAGTGCCCCCATCCGAACGGTCAATCTCGCGTTTCGTCGCTCCAGCACGGCGTTTTGTCTGTGGCGGTGCACAACCGGCTTGCCTCCGGCACCGCGTCCGCTACTGGCGACGCGTGACTATATATCATTCAGTCGTGCGCGGTTCTCTTGCGCTGCTTTTCACATCAGGCGCTATCGCATGGATTGACCCGGCCTTCGCACAGGAGGCCAGCCAGGCCGGCCAGCCGCCGTCCGATTCGGATGACGATTTGCACAACCGCGAAGGCGGCGAGATCATCGTCACGGCGACCGGTCTCAAGCGGCTCGATATGCTGGCGGGTACCACGGCGGTCGAGGGTCTCGAGTTGCAACGATCGCAGGCGGTGCAAATCGGCGAGGTGCTGATGAACCAGCCGGGCGTGTCGATGAGCGGCTTCGCGCCGGGCGCCTCCCGGCCGGTCTTGCGGGGATTTTCCGGCAACCGGGTCAAGCTGCTGATCGACGGCATCGGCTCGATCGATGCTTCGAACGTATCGGACGACCACGCGGTCGCGGTCGATCCGTTCAATGCCGAGCGAATCGACATCCTGCGCGGACCTGCAGTCCTTCTTTACGGCAGCCAGGCGATCGGCGGCGCGGTCAACATCATCGACAAGCGCATTCCGTTGCGCCTGCCGGAAGAGACGGTGCACTTTGACGGATTGGTGAGCGGCAACACCGCGGCAGACTTGCGGCAAGGAGCAGCGTCGTTCGACATGCCGCTCGGCCAGGGGTTCGCCGCGCATCTGGATGGCGGGTATAGCCGCACCGGAGACCTGAAGGTGCCAGGCTTCACCGTGGCGGGGCCGCTGCGGAGAGACCTTCTCGCCCGCGCCGGATCGCTTGAAGCCAGCGACCCATCCCTTGCCGCGGCATTGCGACGGCAGGCGACCCAGCGGGACGTGCTTCCGAACAGCGGTTCGCAGACTTGGAGCGTCACCGGTGGCGCGGCCTTTTTCTCGGGTGACAGCAATCTCGGTGCTTCGCTGGGATACTACGACACTACTTACGGCGTCCCGGCGAGGCCCGCATCGGAAGAGGCAGAGCCGGTCCATATCGGCCTTCAGCAGTGGCGCGGCGACTTGCGCGCGGTGCTCGCGCTCGGCGCCGGATTGTTCGATCGGATAGAGAGCCGCGCTGCCTACAGCCACTACCAGCACACCGAGTTCGAGGGCGACACGCCGGGCACGACGTTCAACGTGGAGGGGATGGAAGCGCGGGCGGAGCTGGTCCAGACCGAGCGGTCGGGTTGGTCAGGTTCGACGGGCCTACAGTACACTTTCCGCCATCTGGATACCGTGGGCGAGGAACGCGTCCAGCCGCGCAACCTGTCCGAATCGATCGCGCTATTCGCGTTGCAGGAAGTTCCGCTCGGGGCCTTCCGGATGCAGCTTGCCGGACGATACGAGCATGCCAGCGTTTCAGCGCCCGAGCTTCGGTTCGACCGCCGCTTTTCGACCGTGTCCGGTGCTCTCGGGCTCACCTACTCGATGCCATCGGGCCTCGACATCGGCATAAATGCGAACCGAGTGTCGCGCGCTCCGAGTCCGGAGGAGCTGCTGACCGACGGTTATCACGAGGCCACGCAAGCATACGAGCGCGGCGATCCGAGTCTGAAGCCGGAACGTGCGGTCGGCGGTGAGCTGTTCGCCCGCGGCAGGCTCGGTCCGGCCGATGTCTCGGTAACCGGCTTCTACAACCGCTTCACGGGTTACATCTACGAAGCCAATACCGGCCAATTCATCGATGGCGCGCCAGTCCTTCAGCAAATGCAGGGCGATGCCGACTACTATGGAGCCGAAGGCGAGCTCGACATGCCACTGGTGCGCACCGACGGATTATCGCTGAAAAGCGAACTCCGCGCATCGTGGGTGCGTGCGAAGCTGGGTGATGGAAGCAATGTCCCGCGCATTCCTCCCCTGGCGCTGTTCGGCGCGCTGGAGGGCGCGGCCGGAGCCTGGACCGCGCGCGGCGAAGTGGCCTGGGCAGGACGGCAGGACAAGGTCGCCGCCAATGAGACTCCAACCGACGGCTACACTTTCGTCAATGCCTCGCTCGCTTGGCGCCCGTTGCGCGGCAACGACAACGTCACCCTGCTGCTCAAGGCGGAAAACATCTTCAATGTGACCGGCCGGCTCGCGACCAGCCTGACCAAGGATTACACTCCGCTTCCCGGCCGCGATTTCGAGGCGAGCGTTCGGGTCAGCTTCTGATCAGAACCAACGGCGCTTTTTCGTATGCCCGTGCTCGTCCAGGTCGGTGACCGCCACCCCGGCCGCTTCGGCGCGGCCCTCCGCGCGGGCGGCGCGTAGCTCGGCTTCGTGTGCGCGGGCGGTAGCATCGGCGGCGACCACCTCCCCCTTTCGGGCAGCGCGGATGTGATCGTAGCTCCAGCGCATCTGGCCATAGGCGAAGACCACCAGCAGTCCGCCAGCAATCGCGAGGTTCTTGAGCGCCTGGACCGACTGCATCGGATCGCCCCAGTCGTTGTGAAAGAAGAAGATCGTCAGCAGCGTGAAGCCTGCGAGGAGGATAGAGACCAGGCGGCTCATGATGCCCAGCGCGAGGAACAGTCCGGCCACGACCTCGAAGATCCCTGTCGGCATCGCCAGGGTCGGAGGCAGGCTGGCTGCGGTGAGCGCCGCGGCGGCATTGGACGGATCGATTATCTTGTCGATGCCCGAGAGCACGAACAGCGCGGCAAGCATGACACGTCCCAGGAACGCGACGATGGCTGACATGGCTTTCTTCCTTTCCCCTGTTGCGACCCGTTCAACGCACGTAGGGCGGCAAAGGTGCCGGCGGCGCTACTCCTCGACCTGGAAGGTCATCTCCGCGTGGTCGCGCAAACGATCGACCAGTGCCTCGCCAAGGATAGAGCCCGGCGTGCCGATTCCGCCAGGTGCGTTACTTGACAGCAGGGCCATGCCAGTCTCGGCAAGCATCCGGCTGGTAGAGCCGTAACCTGGATCGTAACGACCCTTCACGCCGTAGCGCAGCTTCTCTCCGGTCGGCATTTCGCCGACGAACAGCACGTCGTAATGTCCGTTCTCGCGCTCCTCAGGCGTCGGCCCCTCGCCGGGAGCGGGCGGCTTGGCCCCGAACGGATTCTTGAGCAGATCGACAACCGCGTTTGCCGCCGCCTTGCCCGCCTCGCCGGGACTGGTGAGCACCATCTCGTCGTAGCGAAAATCCCGGCCATAAGGGAACCCGGCGAGGAAGTTGGTGCGGTGGACGTTCTTCACGTTGATCGTGGCCATGATGAACGGTGCCGCCCAGCGACCGAGGTCGTCTTCATAGTGTGGCAGAAGACCCATGGGCTGGTCCGGGCCCTCGAAGCCGGGGGTGAGAGCGAAGGGACTTTGCAGCAGGCTGACGAGCCGGGGATCCTTGGCGATGGCCTTCATCGTCGCCGTCAGGCTGGCGGCGGTGCCGCCGGAGAACGTGCCCTTCATGTCCCGCACCCGTCCGCGAACGCGCGGAGCCGCCTTGCCGAAACGCTTCACCGCTTCCTTCTGGAGCATCAGCACGCCGAGATCGAACGGGATCGAATCGAACCCGCTCGAGAAGGCGATCCGCGCGCCGCTCGCCTTGGCGTGCTGGTCATGCGCGTCGATCATCTCGCGCATCCACGCGGGCTCGCCGCACAAGTCGGCATAGTCCGTGCCGGAGCGCGCGCAGGCTGCGACGAGCTCGCTGCCATAGAGCTGGTACGGACCCACCGTGGTCAACACCACGCGCGTCCGGTGGCACATGGCGTCGAGCGTGCCCGGAGCGTCCGCATCGGCCACGATCAGGGGAGTATCGGCCGGCGCGCCGATCAGCGTGCGGACATCCTTCAGCTTGTCGAGCGTGCGCCCGGCCATCGCCCACTTTGGGGCGTCAGCCTTGCCACCGTACTCGCGCACGAAGTGCTCGGCGACCAGGCGACCGGTGTATCCGGTTGCGCCGTAAACGACGATGTCGAACTCCCGATCGGCCTTTGTCATGCGCTCTCCTTTCCGCGTTCTCGCCACGCTTTTTTCTGCTCGGTTATGACCATGTCACGCGCCGCGCGATAGTCGCCGGCTTCGATCTGGACGTCGAGGCGGGCGTCGTCTCGCCGGCGGTACTCCTGCTCCGCGTCGTCGATGTCCTGAACGCTGTCGCCCAGCATCTCCAGTGCCTGGCGCGCCATCGCAACCGCCGATTCGAGCACTTCGCGAATCGCGCAGTCGACCGGTGCATCGCGCAGCGCCACCAGCGTGCGGCGGTCGTAGGCGCGCACCAGGATCTTCGGATCTGGAAATGCCTCGCGAATGGCTTGAAGCTTACCGGCGTCGAGCTGCTGCCCATCGAGGCAGAACAGCAGCGCGTCAGCATCCTCCGCCCCCGCCTGGCGCAGCAGATCGATCCGGGTGCCATCCCCGAAGTAAACCTTGGAGCCGAACTCGCCCGCAACGTCGATCATTTCGGTGTCGATGTCGATCAGGGTGACCTTGATGTCGCTGAGCAGCAGCATCTGGGCGACCGTCTGGCCAAACCGGCCATAGCCGATGACGAGTGCGCCAGCTCCATCGGCTCTCGGCCCCTCGCGCCGGTCGGTCGCTTCCGGAGTGCGGCGCAGCGGCGCGGTCAGCATCATCAGGAACGGAGTGGAGGCCATCGAAAGGGTAATCACCGCCCCGAACAGGCTGGCAGCTTCCGGACTGATGATGAGACCCTGCTGGGCCTGCGCGAGCATTACGAAACCGAACTCGCCGCCCTGGCTCAGGAGTAGCCCCAGTGCGAGCGCGTTGCGCCATTGCATCCCGATCAGCAGCCCGATCCCGCCGATGACGAGCGCCTTGATGGCGATCAGCCCGAGCGCGGCGACCAGCACGAACACGGGCCGCTCCGCGATCGCCTGCAGATCGAGCATCATCCCGACCGCCAGGAAGAACAGGCCGAGCAGGATCGAGCGGAACGGCTCGACGTCGGTCTCCAGCTCGTGGCGATAGGGCGTGTCGGCCAGCATGACCCCCGCGATGAAGGCTCCGAGCGCGGTCGATAGGCCCAACAGCTCCATCGTCGCGGCAGAGGCTGCGATGGTGAACAGGGCGGCGACGATGAACATCTCGCGTTCGCCCCACACCCCGATCAGGCGGAACAGCGGGCGGATCAGGAAGCGCCCCGCCAGTATCAGGCCCACTATCGCCACGATCGTCAGCCCGGCGAGTTGCCAGCCGGGAGGTCCGGCGTCGTCGGCGGGATTGCGGCTCAGCGCGGCGACAACGGTGATCATCGCGATGATCGACAGGTCCTGGAACAGCAGGATCGAGAACGCCCGCTCCCCGAATGGCGTCTTGAGCCGTCCGGCCGATTGCAGCATCGGCAGGACCTGGGCCGTGGACGAGAGAGCCAGCGGCAGGCCGAGGGCGAGCGCGGCCGTCCACGTAAAGTCGGTCGTCAGTCCGATCGCTCCGGTCAGTGCGAGCCCGCAGAGCACGACTTGCAGCAGGCCGAGGCCGAAGATTTCGCGCTTCATGCGCCACAGTCGCTGCGGCGCTAGCTCCAGGCCGACGATGAACAGCAGCAGCACGATGCCGAGTTCGGCGAACGCGATCTTGCCCTCCGCGTCGCCGGTGAGGTGGAGCACCTGCGGTCCGATCACGGCGCCGGCAACGAGGTAGCCCAGCGTCGCGCCCAGCCGCAGCCGACGGAACAACAGCACGAAGCCGAGCGCGAAGCCCAGCATGATCACGCCGTCGCGAAGGAAATGCGAGGCGGCCGCGTGCTCCATCAGAGTGTCTCGAGGTAGGCGATCACCTCACGCCGCGCCGCCGGATCCTTGATGCCGGCATATGTCATCTTGGTACCCGGAACCGCCTTCATCGGGCTGGTTAGGAAAGTGTCGAGGGTGCCTTCGTCCCACGTCAGGCCGGCCTGCTTGATCGCGGTGCTGTAGGGATAGCCGGCAAGCGACCCGGCGCGTCGGCCATACACCCCGGCCAGCGACGGGCCAATGAGGTTCCTGTCCGGTTCGGTCGTATGACAGACCTTGCACTGCATGAACGCCGCAGGTGTCTCAGCCGCCGCGGCGGTCGAAGCGGCGGCCACTGCGGTGCTGGCCGAGGCATTGGCCGCCTCCGGCGAACTCGCAGGTATCGGATCGTCGCTTTCGCGGGTGGCCTTGCCGCAACCGGCAAGCGACAGCAGCAAAACGGCGCCCACGGCGAGACGGATCATGGAAGTTCGCTCCGGCGCGGGATGCGCCGGGCGGTTCTAAAGCCTCTGGCCGCCCCGTCAAACGGCTGCTTAGAGCTTCACGTTTGCGCGTACGCCGATCATGTCGATCCCTGGGTTCTGCTGCGAATTGAACAGGCGGGCGTTCGATATGTGCACCCAGCTCGCCTCGACACTCACCCGCGGGAGCAAAGCGAGACCGAGCGCGACCTCCGGTTCGAACAGCACCCGGCTGCCAAGATCGGTCCGCACTCCGGTGTCGGGGTCGGCGCGCAAGGCGGGGGCATCGTGAAGCACCAGCCCCACGCCGGGCCGAACATAGACCGGGCCGAGCGAGAATTTGCGGCTCACGCCAGCGCCCACGAAGTCGGTCCCGCCATCGGCCGTGTTGACCGAGCCGAACACATACGGTTCGATCCGCGCAACGGGTATCACGGGCGCGAACCGGTACCCGAGCTGGAGATCCGCGCCGCGTTCCCGGGTTTCGAGCGTGAAGGGCGTGTCGACCGCATGGTCATAAACCCCGCCATAAAGCTCACCTGCTTGGACCGGGGAGGGGAGGGCCGAGACCGCGGCCAAGGTCAGGAAACAGGCTAGGGCGCATTTCATCCGGCATAACTCCGAGCAGGCACGCGCGGCCAGTGGCTGTGGCAAGCTTGCCGCAAGCTGAAGCCATCTTGGCGAAGTGGCAGGCGCCCGCTTTCCTACATCGCCTCACGCGACTATCCGGGCCGGCTTTATGTCGAACATGGCGGCCTTTCGGCGCGGTGGCGCATGGCGGAGCGAGATTTCCGCGATGCTGGCGCTCGCCTGGCCGCTGGCGGCCGCCAACCTGCTGCAGATGATGGTCTGGGCGATCGACGTCATGTTCATCGCCCGCCTGGGCACGGTCCCGCTCGCCGCAGCGAGCCTCTCGTTCGCGCTCTTCGGCACGATCATGTGGGCGATGACCGGCCTCACGGGGATGGTTTCGGCACTGATCGCAGCGGCACTGGGACGAGGAACAGGGGTTCTGCGCGAAGTCCGGCGAGCGACGCGGATGGCGCTGTGGCTGGCGGTCGTCAGCGGGCTGGTTCTGGCTCTGGCGATGCTCAAGGGCGAAGCATTCATGCTGCTGACCGGGCAGGAACGCAAGATTTCCGCCGTTGCGGGCGACTTTCTCGCCGTGCTCGGCTGGGCCGCCATTCCGATGCTGATCTGCAACGTGCTGAGAAGCTACGTGTCGGCGCTGGGCCGGCCCGTTTTCGCCACGCTGGTGGTGGGAGTGCAGGTGGCATTCGCAGCGCTCGGCAACTATGCGCTGGTGTTCGGCGAGCTCGGCATGCCGGCGCTCGGCATGACCGGGTCGGCTATCGCCAGCAGCATCACCGCCTGGCTGGGCGTGCTGGCCTATGTCGCGCTGATATACTCCGACAGAAAGCTCAGGGCATTCCGCATCTTCGGCCGCTGGTGGAGCCCTGACTGGAGCTACTTCCGGCGGCTAATCGTTCTGGGCGCGCCGGTAACCCTGACGATCGTGGCGGAAGGCGGACTGTTCAACAGCGCGGCGTTCATGATGGGACGCATCGGGGCACCCGAGCTGGGAGGCCATACGCTCGCCCTGCAGTTGGCTGCGTTCGCGTTCCAGGTGCCGTTCGGAGTCGCCCAGGCAGCGACCATCCGCGTTGGTTATTACTACGGTTCGGGTGACGGCACCGGCATCGCACGCGCGGGCTGGTCGGCCATCGCGGTCGGCACCGGGTTCATGGCGACCACCGCGGCGGCCATGCTGTTCGCGCCGGAATTTCTGTTGCACCTCTACATCGATCCCCGCGCGCCCGAAAATGCCGCGATGGTCGGGTTCGCGATCGCCTATCTGAGGGTCGCCGCGGGCTTCCAGCTTTTCGATGGGCTGCAGGCGGTCGCCGCCGGCTCGCTGCGCGGGCTGCAGGACACCCGCGTTCCGATGTGGGTCGCGGTGCTGGGGTACTGGGTGCCCGGCCTGGCAACAATGCTCTGGCTGGGCTTTGCCACCCCACTCGAAGGACTGGGGATCTGGATCGGCCTGCTGGTGGGCCTGGTGTTCGTTTCGGGAGGCCTGATCAGCCGGTGGCTGATGCGTGGGCGGCTGGGTCTGGTGCCCGTTCACGAGTCCGAAAAGAAACTCCGCGCCATCGCTTGACGCTGCATCCGCGCGCACTAAATGGGCGCTGCTGGCACTCTCCGGGAGGGAGTGCCAAGAGATTCACTGATAACTAGAGAGGCAAAGCGACATGGCATTTCGTCCGTTGCACGACCGCGTTCTCGTCCGCCGTATCGAGGCTGACAGCAAGACCGCCGGTGGCATCATTATTCCCGACAGCGCGCAGGAAAAGCCGAGCGAAGGCGAAGTCATCTCGGTGGGCGAGGGCGCCTACAACGAGGATGGCGATCGCATCAAGCCGGACGTCAAGGCCGGCGACCGCGTGCTGTTCGGCAAGTGGAGCGGCACCGAAGTCAAGATCGACGGTGAAGACCTGCTGATCATGAAGGAAAGCGACATCCTCGGGATCGTCGGCTGAGCCGGACCCGCTGACGCTTTCCCCACAACTCGAGAATTCCAGGAGAAACGAAAATGGCAGCCAAGGACGTAAAGTTCGGCCGCGACGCGCGTGAGCGCATTCTCGCCGGCGTCGACACCCTCGCCAACGCGGTCAAGGTCACCCTCGGTCCCAAGGGCCGCAACGTGGTGATCGACAAGAGCTTCGGCGCACCGCGCATTACCAAGGACGGCGTCACCGTCGCCAAGGAAATCGAACTCAAGGACAAGTTCGAGAACATGGGTGCGCAGATGCTGCGCGAAGTCGCCTCGAAGACCAACGACCTCGCCGGTGACGGCACCACCACTGCCACCGTGCTGGCCCAGGCCATCGTGCGCGAAGGCATGAAGTCGGTTGCCGCGGGCATGAACCCGATGGACCTGAAGCGCGGCATCGACCTCGCCGTCACCAAGGTGGTCGAGAACCTCAAGGCGCGTTCCAAGGACGTCGCCGGCAGCCAGGAAATCGCCCAGGTCGGCATCATCTCGGCGAACGGCGACACCGAAGTCGGCAACAAGATCGCCGAGGCGATGGAGAAGGTCGGCAAGGAAGGCGTGATCACCGTCGAGGAAGCCAAGGGCCTCGAGTTCGAGCTCGACGTCGTCGAAGGCATGCAGTTCGACCGCGGCTATCTCAGCCCCTACTTCATCACCAACCCCGACAAGATGACCGTAGAGCTGGATAACCCCTACATCCTGATCCACGAGAAGAAGCTGTCGTCGCTCCAGGCGATGCTGCCGATCCTCGAGGCCGTGGTGCAGTCGGGCCGTCCGCTGCTGATCATCGCCGAGGACATCGAGGGCGAGGCGTTGGCCACCCTGGTGGTCAACAAGCTGCGCGGCGGCCTGAAGGTCGCGGCGGTCAAGGCCCCCGGCTTCGGTGATCGCCGCAAGGCAATGCTGCAGGACATCGCGATCCTGACCCAGGGCGAGATGATCAGCGAAGACCTCGGCATCAAGCTCGAGAACGTCACCGTTGGCATGCTCGGTGAAGCCAAGCGCGTGTCTATCGACAAGGACAACACCACGATCGTCGATGGCGCCGGCTCGGCCGACGACATCAAGGCGCGTGTGGGCGAAATCCGCACCCAGATCGACGCCACCACCAGCGACTACGACCGGGAGAAGCTCCAGGAGCGTCTCGCCAAGCTCGCCGGTGGCGTGGCCGTGATCAAGGTCGGCGGCGCCTCGGAAGTCGAGGTGAAGGAACGCAAGGACCGCGTTGACGACGCGCTGCATGCGACCCGCGCCGCGGTCGAGGAAGGCATCGTCCCGGGCGGCGGCACCGCTCTCCTCTACGCCACCAAGGCGCTCGACGGCTTGACCGGCGCTAACGAGGACCAGACGCGCGGCATCGACATCGTTCGCCGCGCGCTGTGGGCTCCGGTGCGCCAGATCGCCGAGAATGCCGGCCATGACGGTGCGGTCGTCTCGGGCAAGCTGATCGACGGCAACGACGAAGCGCTCGGCTTCAACGCCGCGACCGACACTTACGAGAACCTCGTCAACGCCGGCGTGATCGACCCGACCAAGGTCGTTCGCACCGCGCTGCAGGACGCGGCTTCGGTCGCTGGCCTGCTGATCACCACCGAAGCGGCGATCAGCGAGAAGCCCGAAGACAAGCCGGCAATGGGCGGGATGCCCGGCGGCGGCATGGGCGACATGGGCGGCATGGGCTTCTAAGAGTCCGGCTCAGCACAGGAAAGAAGGGCTGGGGGAGCGATCCTCCGGCCCTTTTTCTTTGGTCCAGCCTATTGGCCGTTCGTGTCCGCCAGGATCTGGGCCGCCACTTCCTCGATCGAGCCGGTCACCAGCAACGGCTGGCCGCCGACGATGCCGACCTTCGTCTGGCCGTTCTCGTCGCTACGCAGCCAGGCAACGTTCTGGGCCACGACGAGGTAGTTGCCGCCGCGTGAGTTGAGATGAACGAATCGCATGGGACAAATCTAACCGGTTCCGCTCACCTTCGTATTAACGCGTAGCGCGCGCACCCTCGTTTCGAGGCAGGCTCCTCCAGCGACCGGGCACCAAGCCGCGCGCTTGCCGTTGATCCGGAAAGGACGAAGAAGGAGAAACGCCCCCATGAAGATCCCGCATCAGGCCCTCGTCGCCCTCGCCGATGGCGAGCGCCTCGTCATCCTGCGCAATATCGGTCAGCCGTTCGAGCCCCGGTTCGAGAAGGTGAGCGAGCCCGATCTTCTGCTCACCAATTTCCACGCTGGCGTGCGGCACCAGGGCTCCGGCGGAGAACGCACGGGCGGGACGGACATCGATGAGCTGGCCCACGGTGCCGCGATCGCCGAATGGTTCAACAAGGCGACGCTCAATGGCGCGCAGGAGCCGGTGGTGATCGCCGCAGACCCGAAGACGCTCGGCCAGATCCGCCAGCATTGTCACCAGGAGTTCGAGGCCCGGATCGTCGGCGAAGTCGCCAAGGAACTCGTCAACACGCCGCTGCCCGAGGTCGCGCGGATCCTGTCCGAGGCGTGAGGTTCCGGTTCGGGTCAGGAAGGACGCGGGGCATGACCGATTTTGCCCAACTGCGCGAGGCGATGGTCGCACGGCAAATCGCCGGGCGCGGCATCACCGACCCTGCCATCCTCGAGGCATTTCAAGCGGTACCGCGGGAAAGCTTCGTGCCCGAGGGTCTGCGTGAATTCGCCTACCGCGACAGCCCCCTGCCGATCGGCGAAGGCCAGACGATCAGCCAGCCCCACATCGTCGCATCGATGATCGAGGCGGCCGAAATCGGTCCCGAAGACCGCGTGCTCGAAGTCGGCGCAGGCTCCGGCTACGCCGCGGCCGTGCTGTCGCACTTGGCCGGCGACGTGTTCGCGGTTGAACGGCACGCCGGGCTCGCGCGCGAGGCGCGGGAACGGCTCGCTGCTCTGGGAATCGGCAACTGCGCGGTTATTGCCGGCGACGGCATGGCTGGAATGCCGGACGAAGCTCCCTTCGATGCCATCCTTGTCGCCGCGCGTAGCGAGACGGTGCCCGACGCGCTCCGGCAGCAGCTCAAGGTAGGCGGCCGGCTGATCATCCCGGTAGGGGGAGAGGACGTCCAGCAGTTGCGCTGCATCGTCCGTAGCGGGGAGCACCGGTGGGACAGCCACGACCTGGCGGCGGTGCGCTTCGTGCCGCTCTTGCCGGGCACGGTCGCGGAGGACGGTGGGCGGACCGCCAGCAACCACAAGCCCGCGCGCGACCTGACACTGCCCCAGCTCATCGCAAGACATCGTGTCCCGCTGCCGCCTATCGAAGACCCGGCCTTTGCCGACGTCTTCGACCGCTTCGCGGACAAGCGCGTCGTCATGCTGGGCGAGTGCAGCCACGGCACGCGCGAATTCTACGAGGCGCGCGCCGCGATCACCCGCCGCCTGGTTGAGCATCACGGCTTCACGATTGTCGCGGCGGAGGCCGACTGGCCCGATGCCGCGGTGCTCGACCGGGCGATCCGGCACCGGCCCCCGCGGCACGGGGCCGAGCGGCCGTTTCGCCGCTTCCCGACCTGGATGTGGCGGAATCCGGTGATCGCCCAGCTGATGCACGATCTTCACGCGATCAACCGCGACCGCGCTCCCGACCGGATGGCGGGTTTCTTCGGGCTGGACATCTACAACATGTCGGGTTCGATCGAGGCCGTGCTCGCCTTCCTCGATGAAACCGATCCCGCCGCAGCGGCGGTTGCGCGCGAGCGTTATGGTTGCCTCACGCCCTGGCAATCCGATCCGGCGACATACGGCCGGATGGCCCTCAACCGCGGCTATGGAGAGTGCGAGGACGCGGTTATCGCACAGTGCCGGGACCTGCTTGAAGCGGCCCTGGAGCGCGATGGCGAGGCGTTCGGCGCAGCCATGAACGGGCGCCTCGTCGCCTCGGCAGAGCGTTACTACCGCATCATGTATTACGGCGGTGCCGAAAGCTGGAACTTGCGTGACGAGCATATGGCCGACACGTTGGGGCACCTGCTCGAACACGGCGGACCTTCGGCCAAGGCGGTGGTCTGGGCGCACAACAGCCACATCGGCGATGCCCGCGCGACCGACATGGGGGCGGTGCGCGGGGAGCACAACATTGGCCAGTTGGCGCGGGAGCGATGGGGCGACGACGTCGCGCTGATCGGCTTCGGCACGCATACAGGCACCGTGTCCGCGGCGACCGACTGGGACGGCGACCGCGAGGTCAAGCGCGTGATCCCCTCGCGGCCGGACAGCTACGAACGCCAGTGCCACGAGGCGACGCTGGAATGCGGAAACGAGAGATTCCTGTTGGTTCCGGGAGCCGATGAGGCGCTACGCGCGCGCTTGTCCCATCCCATGCTCGAGCGGTTTATCGGGGTGATCTATCGCCCCCAGACCGAGCGCTGGAGCCACTACAGCGATGCAGTGCTTTCTCGCCAGTTCGACGCCTACGTCTGGTTTGACGAGACGCGCGCGCTGGAACCGGGCGGACACGAGCCGCACGAAGGCGTGGCCGACACCTTCCCGTTCGGGGTTTAGGGAAGGTTCCCCGCCCAGACTCCCTGCGCCGCGTCAGGCGCTCGACTCGTCGCGCCTGCCTTGTTTAGAATCCGGCCCTGCCGTTAAGTTTATGCAAAGCATGACGGGATTAGCATGGGGGTCATGGGAATGGGACGCATAGCACGCTGGTGCGCCGCTCTGGCGCTTGGATTCACCACTATCGCGCCGGCTCAAGCTGCCGACGCGGAGTTCGCGAACGCTTTCGACGCGGCGCTTGGCACGCATGTGCGAGCCCCGCAGAATTACGACGCGATCCATGCCAGTCCGCTCGAAGCGACGATTGCGCGGATCGCCGATGGCTCGGCCGGGCGGATCGGCGTCTATGCGGTGGACCTGGCCAGCGGACGCGAGGTTTCGGTCCTGGGCGACCAGCGCTTCCCGATGGCCTCCACCAGCAAGATCGCAATCGCCGCCACATTCATGGAGCAGGTCGAGCGTGGCCGCTATTCGTTGACGAGCGAGCTGCCGCTGATGGTTCCGGTCGCCTCAAAGCGGTTCTCGGGCGACAAGGCACCCGTCGTTCCCGGCAAGTATTACAAGGCGATCGATCTGATCGAGATGATGATCACCCGGTCGAACAACCAGGCGACCGACGGTCTGCTCGCCGCGGTCGGCGGCCCGGCAGTCGTCAATGACTGGGCGCGTCGCAATGGCATCGCCAATTACAACCTCACCCGCGACATCGCGACGCTGGTGCGCGATGACGGGGAGATCGATCCGGCCCGTACGGTCGATATCCGCGATAGTGCCACTCCCGCAGCGATGGTTCGCCTGCTTTCCGGGCTCTACCAGGGCAAGTTTCTCGCAGACAGCAGCCGCAACGTCATCCTCGGCGCCATGAGCCGCTGCAAGACCGGCACGCGCCGCATTCCGGCGATGCTCCCCGATGGCGTGCGGGTGGCGCACAAGACGGGTTCGCTCAACAACACGTCGAGCGACATCGGCATCATCAATACGCCCGATGGGCGGGCTATCGCGGTGGCGATCTATGTGACCGGTCAGGGCTCGCGCCCCGCGCGGGAAGCCAAGATCGCCAACATCGCCCGCGCGCTCTACGACGGATACGCCACGCAGCCCGCGCGGGCCTACGCTTCCGCCAGCTACTGACCCGCTTTCAGCGCCGCGGCCATACGAGCCGCGGCCGCATCGTACACTCGCTCCTTCACCGAACGAGTGCGCTCGGCCCCCGCGGCTGCGGGTGAGCCGGCGTCGAAGGGCGGCGCGGGATCGTATTCGAGCCCAAGCTGGATTTGTTCGGCAACTTCGCGTCCTGCCTCGCGTGCGACGAGCGTGAGAGCGAAATCGATGCCCGAGGTGACGCCCCCGGCGGTAATCGTGTTGCCGTCCTCCACTACCCGAGCCTGTTCGTGGACCGCGCCAACAAGCGGCAGAAGATGCGCGTAGGCCCAGTGGGTGGTCGCCCTTTTCCCTGCGAGCAGCCCGGCGCGGCCTAGCAGGAACGCTCCCGTGCACACGCTGGTGATCCATCTCGCCTGCGCCGCCTGGCGGGCGATGAATTCGATGGTCGGAGCATGCGCCAGAGCCCCGGTCACGCCGTGCCCACCGGGTACGCACAGGATGTCGGCGCGGGGCGCATCCTGGAAAGTCGCGGTCGGTACGATCTCGAACCCGCAATCAGTCATGACCGGATCGAGCGAGCGGGCGGCGATGACTGGGGTTGCGGCGGGTAAGCGGGAAAGGACCTGCGCCGGCCCGGTGAAATCGAGTTGGGTGACTCCCGGAAACAGCACAAAAGTGATCGTGGTCATCCTGCGGTTCCCTGTGACGAACGCAAATGAAAAGGGCGGCGCCTCGCGGCACCGCCCTTCGCATTTGCTCGCTCGATGGCGAAGGCTCAGTCGGCCTTGGCTTCGGCGGTCGACTCGTCCTGCGCGCTGGCTTCGGCAGCAGCAGCGGCGTCGGTCGCGGCTTCCGAAGTGGTCGCGGCGGCGTCGGTGGTCGCAGCAGCAGCGTCGGTCGCGGCGGCGTCAACGGCTTCGCCAGCGGCGTCGGCGTTGGCGGCAGCGTCGGCAGCAGCCGAGTCAGCGGTTTCGGTGGCGGCGTCTTCGGTCTTTTCCGAGCAGGCCGACAGGGTCAGGGCGGCGGCGCCAGCGGCGGCGGCGAGAATGATCTTACGCATATTCGTTGTTCCTTTGAACAGCTTTGGATGCTCGGTGAGACACCGTGCCCGCCCTAAATAATGGCGGCTTTATGGCAGCGCAAGCCGAATTCCACATTTTCGCCAAATTCCTGCCGCAATTCGCCATGGAATTGCCTGGAATCGGCCACATTTCGGCACGCGAAAGCGGGTGCCAGCGTTCGTCGGGGCTGCTAGCAGGATCGCGATGGCAGACAAGCAGCATCTCTACCTGGTCGATGGCTCGGCATACATCTTTCGCGCCTATCATCGGTTGCCACCTCTGACGAATCCCGCGGGTACGCCGGTGGGCGCGGTCTACGGCTACACCACGATGCTGTGGAAGCTTGCGGATGATCTGGACAAGGCGGACGGGCCGACTCACCTCGCGGTCATTCTCGACAAGGGATCGACCAGCTTCCGCAACGTGCTCTACGACCAGTACAAGGCCAACCGGCCTCCGCCGCCAGAAGACCTGGTGCCCCAGTTCCCGCTGATCCGCGACGCCACCCGCGCGTTCAGCCTGCCGTGCATCGAGGAGGACGACCTGGAGGCCGACGACCTGATCGCCTCTTACGCCCGCGAGGCGACCCGCCGCGGGTGGGACGTGACGATCGTCAGCTCCGACAAGGACCTGATGCAGCTCGTGGGCCGCTGCTCGGAGCCGCACGACGGGATAGAGGGCGGCTGTATCGACATGCTCGATACGATGAAGAACCAGCGGATCGACATCCCCGAAGTGGTCGAGAAGTTCGGCGTCCCGCCCGAACTGGTCGGCGACGTGCTCGCGCTCATGGGCGACAGCGTCGACAACATCCCCGGCATTTACGGCATCGGGCCCAAAACCGCCTCGAAGCTGATCCAGGACCACGGCAGCCTCGCCGCCGCGCTCGACGCCGCGCCGGAGATGAAAGCCGGCAAGCTGCGCGAGCGCCTGATCGAAGGCCGCGCAATGGCCGAGCTGTCGCGCACGCTCGTCCAGCTCAAGGAAGACTGCGAACTGCCGATCCCGCTCGACGACATGAAGCTCGAAGGGGTGCCGCCCGAACCGCTCGCGGCCTTCCTGTCGGAGCACGGCTTCACCAGCCTGCTGAAGCGCCTCGACGGCGGCAAGGGCAGTCCCGAGCGGCCGACACAGCTCAATCCGGCCAAGGCGCAGACCGCCGGCGCACCTGCCGCGCCGGAAGGAAATCGCCAGCCGGTGCCGGAGATGCCGCCGGTTGACCGCAGCGCCTACGAGTGCGTCACCAGCTTGGAACGGCTGGTGCACTGGATCGAGCGCGCATTCGCGGCACGCATCGTTGCGATCGATACGGAAACCAGCAGCCTCGACGCGATGAAGGCCGAGCTTGCCGGCATCAGCCTCGCCCTCGGGCCTAACGACGCGTGCTATATTCCCCTGGGCCACGGCGGCAGCGACATGTTTGCCGAGCGGCCGGTGCAGGTCGAGCGTCAAGCCGCCTACGACGCTTTGCGCCCGCTGCTCGAAAGCGACGCCGTCCTCAAGATCGGCCAGAACATCAAGTACGACATCAGCATCCTGTCGCGCTGCGCGAAGATCGATGTCGCGCCGATCGACGATACGATGATCATCTCGTTCGCGCTCGACGCAGGCCGCAGCCTCGACGGGATCGGCGGCGGGCACGGGATGGACGAGCTTTCGACGCGCCACCTTGGCCACACTACGCTGACCTTCAAGGACATCTGCGGGACCGGCAAGAAGGCCATTCCCTTCGGCGAGGTCCCGCTCGACAAGGCGACGCAATACGCGGCCGAGGACGCCGACGTGACCTGGCGCCTGTGGAAGCACCTCAAGCCGCGCCTCGCGACCGAACGCGGCACGCAAGTGTATGAACGGGTCGATCGCCCGTTGATCCCGGTGGTCGCGCAGATGGAGCGTCACGGAATCAAGGTCGACCGGCAGCAGCTTGCGCGCCTGTCCGAAGAGTTCGCCACCGAGATCGCCCGGATCGAGCGCGAGGTGTGGGACTGCTGCGGGATCGAATTCACAATCGGCAGCCCCAAGCAGCTTGGCGACGTGCTGTTCGACAAGCTCGGCTACAAGGGCGGTCGCAAGGGCAAGAGCGGCCAGTATTCGACCGACCAGGCGATCCTCGAGACGCTCGCGGGGCAGGGCGCGGAAGTCGCCACCAAGGTCCTCGAATGGCGCCAGCTCTCGAAGCTCAAGAGCACCTACACCGACGCGCTACAGGCTGCGATCAACCCGGATACGGGGCGCGTGCACACGAGCTACAGCCTCGTTGGCGCGCAGACAGGACGGCTGAGCTCGACCGATCCCAACCTGCAGAACATTCCCATCCGCACCGAGATCGGCCGTCAGATCCGCGAGGCGTTCGTGGCCGAGGAAGGCAACGTGCTGCTGGCGGCGGACTACAGCCAGATCGAATTGCGGCTCGCGGCGCACATGGCGAACGTGCCGCAATTGAAAGAAGCCTTCTCGGCCGGGGAAGACATCCACTCGCGCACCGCGAGCGAGATGTTCGGCACGGTCGATCGCGACACCCGAGCACGAGCCAAGACGGTCAACTTCGCGATCCTCTACGGCATTTCCCGCTGGGGGCTCGGCGGTCGGCTCGGCATCGAGGCGGACGAGGCGCAGGCGATCATCGACACCTACTTCCAGCGCTTCCCCGGCATCCAGCAGTATATCCACACGACGCTCGAGAGCGTGCGCGAGAAGGGCTATTCGGAAACGCTGTTCGGCCGCAAGACCTGGTTCCCGCGCATCAATTCCAAAAACCCTAACGAGCGTTCTGGCTCGGAGCGCGCGGCGATCAACGCGCCGATCCAGGGCACCAGCGCGGATATTATCAAGCGCGCGATGGCCCGGATGATGCCCGCGCTGCAGGAAGCGGAGCTGGGCCATGTTCGCATGCTGCTGCAGGTCCACGACGAACTGGTGTTCGAGTTACCGGAAGGCGACGTGGACGCGGCGCGACCGGTGATCGAGCGGGTCATGGCCGAAGCCGCGCAGCCTGCCGTCATCCTCGACGTGCCCCTTGGCATCGATATCGGGACCGGCCGAAGCTGGGGTGCGGCGCACTAGCTTGTGCGTCCCCGTGGGCCCGCCTAAGCGCAACGCATGGACGACGCGACACCCCGGCCCGACGGGCGGCGCCGCGCCCTGGCGCGTTTCCTGGCGCGCAGCGGCAACCTGCTCGTTTTCGGGATCGTCGCGGTCTCGCTGCTGGGCGCCGTGCTGCTCATCTTCCAGACTATCGAGGCCGAACGTGGCGAGCGCGCACAGGCGCGGCAGACCAGCCAGGTCCTTGCCGAACTGGTGAACGTCAACCGTGCCGTGCTCAATGGAGAGACCGGGCAGCGCGGATACCTGCTCACTCTCGATCAGCGCTATCTCGGCCCGTACCGTGTAGCGCGCGAACAGTACCGACCGGCGCTTGCCCGCCTTCGCACCCTAGTCGGCGACGAGCCCACTCCCCGGCAAAACGAGCTGCTCGACCAGGTGGAAAACCTGACCGCTTCGAAGTTTGCGGAAATGGCCGATTCGGTGGATCTCGTCAGCCGCGGCGAACTGCTTGAGGCACGCAGCCAGATCCTGACCGACGAAGGGCAGGAAGTAATGGACCGCCTGCGGGCAGCACTGCGCGAGCTGGAACGGATCGAGCAGGAGCAACTGGCAGAGGCGACCGCAGATACCGCGCGGGCGGAAAGCAGGGTCGTCCCCCTGTTGGCCGCGCTTGCGGTTCTGCTCCTCATCGCGCTGGCGCTCGGCTACCGGCTGGTCGGCCGCGCGGTGCGAGCCGATGCCGAGGCGGCCCAGGCGGCGCTGATCGCGGAGGCGCGGGACCGAGCGGACCTGCTGGCGCGCGAGCTCAACCACCGCGTCAAGAACCTGTTCGCGGTGATCCTGGCGATTGTGCGCATGAGCGGCAAGGATGCGCCCGAGTCCAAGCCGGTGGTGGACCGGATCACCGACCGGATCCAGGCGCTGCTGGCCGCGCACGAGGTGACACAGGGAAATGGCGCGGAGGGCACGCCGCTGCGCACGCTGGTCGAGACTGCCATCCGGCCCTACCTCTCATCGGAACGCAAGGCGCTCCTCCAAGGGCCGGACCTATTCCTGCCGGTCAAGAGCGTCACGCCGCTTGGCCTGGTACTGCACGAACTCACCACAAACGCCGTCAAATACGGCTGCTGGTCGAGCGGAGGTGCGTTGACGGTCGAGTGGCGCCGGTCGGACGACATGTTCGAGCTCGACTGGCGGGAAGAACATGCCGAAACGGGCGAACCGCCTCTGCGAAAGGGCTTCGGTAGCCTGTTGATGACCAGTGCCGCGCGCCAGCTTCGCGGGTCCATCGAACGCCATTTCGAGCCCGGAGGGGTACATGTCGCGATGCGCTTCCCGGCTTCGGATATCCCGGGCACGGGCGAAAACGCGGGCGGGCAGGCGCCGGGTTGAAAGGACCGGGCATGGGTCATAGTGCGAAAGGCGATGTTCGGCTCATTCGACTTTTCGCGCTACGCCATCGACTGGCCCGAGGCTCTCCACGCCCTGCTCCTGGCCGCTGCAGCTTTGCTGGTGGCGGGTCTTGTCCATCGTGCGGTCTTCTCCGTCGTCACCCGTCTCACCGTGCGCACGCCTACGCCGGTCGATGGCCTCGTCGCGGAGCAGCTGCGCAAACCAACCCGCTGGGCCGCTGCAGCCATCGGGATCTCGCTGGCGGCCCAGGCGGATGCGTGGATCGCCTCGCTGTGGGGCGCGGTAGCGCGGTTCGTCGTCCCGGCGCTGCTCGGCTGGATGGCCTATTGCCTGGTAAAGGCGTTCGCTGCCGCCCTCGAGTATCGTGCCGAAGCATCGACCGATATCGCCGCCGCGCGCAGCCGCCGGACACGCATCGCAATCCTCTCGCGCACGGCGACGTTCGTGATCGTGTTCGTGACCGTGGGGCTGGTGCTTTTCCAGCTTCCCGGCGTGCGGCAGGTCGGCGTGACCTTGCTTGCGTCGGCGGGCCTCGCGGCGCTGGCGGTCGGCGCCGCCGCGCAGCCCGCGCTCAAGTCCCTCATCGCGGGGCTGCAGATGGCGATGACCGAGCCCTTGCGCCTTGGGGACCTGGTGGTGATCGACGGATTCAGCGGGCGGGTGGAGGAGATCCGCATGAGCTTCGTCGTCGTGCGCATGTGGGACGAGCGGGTGGCGGTCATCCCCACCAGCCGTTTCCTCGAAAACAGCTTCGAGAACTGGACCCGAGCGAGCGAACTGCTCACCGGTCCAGTCTACCTCCATCTCGATCCGGCGACCGAGGTGGCACCCATCCGCGCCGAGTTCCTGCGCTTTCTGTCGGAGCAGCCCCATTGGGACCGGCGCACCGGCACGCTCTTCGTCACCGAGGCGCGTGCCGGCTCGATGGAGCTTCGCCTTGCGATGAGCGCGGCGACCGTTGGCGACCTGTTCGAGCTGCGCAGCGCGGTGCGCGAGCACATGCTTGACTGGCTGCGGCGCACGATGCCGCAGGCGCTCTTGCACGCGACCGTGACGGCGCCGACTCCTGCGGAATAGCGAGCGCTACTTCGAACCCTTGGCGTCGACCGTCGCCGGGGCATGTTTGTGCTCCCGGGTCGATTCCAGCATGCCTTCGGTGATGAAGCCGATCGACGTGCCGGTTTCCGCCGCGCGCTTCTTAAGCTCGCCGCGCATTTTCTTGTATTCCTCTTCCATGGCGGCGGTCACCGTGGCGCGCGAATCCTCGAGAGCGGCGGCAAAGTCTGCGGCGGTCACCTGCTGGACGTCGCTGCCGGCTCGCTTGAGCGCCTCGAGGCCTGCACGGCGCACGACATCCTCGAGGTCGGCGCCGGTGAACCGTTCGGTGTCACCGGCCACCTTGCCGAGATCGACATCGCCTGAGAGCGGCATGTCGCGTGTATGGATGCCAAGAATCCGCTCACGGCCGGCTTTGTCAGGGGTGCCGACGTAAACCAGTTCGTCGAACCGGCCCGGCCGCAGCAGCGCCGGGTCGACAAGCGCGGGGCGATTGGTCGCACCGATCACCACTACCGACTGCAACTCCTCGAGCCCGTCCATCTCCGCGAGGATCGTATTGACCACGCGCCCCGTCACCGCGGGCTCGCCCTGGCCGCTGCCGCGCGCCGGAACGAGGCTGTCGATTTCATCGATGAAGATCACGCACGGACTGACCGCGCGGGCGCGCTGGAACAGGCGCGCGATCTGCTGCTCGCTCTCGCCGTACCACTTGGAGAGCAGGTCCGAGCTTTTCATCGAGATGAAGTTCGCTTCCGCTTCCTTGGCAACCGCCTTGGCGAGCAGCGTCTTGCCGGTGCCCGGAGGACCATAGAGCAGGAAGCCCTTGGCCGGGCGGATCCCCAATCTCCGGAAGGCGTCCGGGTTCTTGAGCGGAAGCTCGACCCCTTCCTTGAGCTTGTCGGTGGCCTCGGTAAGCCCGCCGATGTCGCTCCAGCCGACGTTGGGCACCTGCACCATCACTTCACGCATCGCGCTTGGCTGCACGCGCTTCAACGCCGCCATGAAGTCCTCGCGGGTGACCATCAGATCCTCGAGCACTTCGGTCGGTATCTCGCGCGCGTCGAGGTCGAGCCGCGGCATGATGCGCCGGACCGCCTCGATCGCCGCTTCGCGCGCCAGCGCGGCGATGTCGGCGCCGACGAAGCCGTGCGTGGTGCGCGAAAGCTCTTCGAGATCGACCTTGTCGCCCAGCGGCATGCCGCGGGTATGGATGGCGAGGATTTCGCGCCGGCCTTTCTCGTCCGGCACGCCGATGACGATCTCGCGGTCGAACCGGCCTGGCCGGCGCAGCGCCTCGTCGATTGCGTCGGGCCGGTTGGTGGCGGCGATGACCACGATGTTCGAGCGCGCCTCGAGCCCGTCCATCAAGGTCAGCAACTGCGCGACTAGGCGCTTCTCCGCCTCGCCGGCGACCTGGCTGCGCTTGGGCGCGATCGAGTCGATTTCGTCGATGAAGATGATGGCAGGGGAATTCTTGGACGCTTCCTCGAACACCTCGCGCAGCCGCTTTTCGCTCTCGCCATAGCCCGAACCCATGATCTCGGGTCCGTTGATGGTGATGAAGGTGGCGTCGCTCTCGTTCGCGACCGCCTGGGCCAGCCGCGTCTTGCCGGTTCCCGGCGGGCCATGCAGCAACACGCCCTTGGGCGGATCGACGCCGAGCCGAGTGAACAATTCGGGATAACGCAGGGGTAGCTCGACCATCTCGCGCAATTGCTGGATGGTGTCGCCTATCCCGCCGACGTCGTCATAGTTTACCACCGCGCGTCCGTCGCGCAGCTCCTCGAACTCGGCCCGCAGTTCCACTTCGGTGTTCTCGTCGATGTGGACGATGCCCTTGGGGTTCGTCGACACCACCGTCAGGCGGATCTGGGTGAGGGCATAGGCCGGCGCGTTGAACATGCGGCGCACTTCGGCGGGCATGTTCTGGACCGGCTGCTGCCCCGTCGTGGCGACGATGTCTCCGGCCACCAGCGGCTTGCGGAAGAAGTTGCGCTGGAGCGCCTGCGCGGGGCCCTGGAGACGCATCTCGCGCTGCGCCGGGGCAAACACGACCCGGCTGGCGGCACGTGATTCCGCGCGGCGAATGGTGACGTGCTCGCCCGAACCGGTCTCGGCGTTGCCCCGCTGCAACCCGTCGAGGCGGACAACCTCGAGCGTCTGGTCCTCGTCGTAGGCATGCACGGCGATGGCCGCGGTAGTGCGCTTGCCGGTGATCTCGATCACGTCGCCCTCGGTGATCCCGAGCGCCTGGAACGCACTGCGCGGCATCCGCGCGATGCCCTGGCCGCTTTCCTCCTGGCGGGCAGCCGCGACCTGAAGCCGGATCGTCTTGTCGTCTGCTGCCGCCGTGGCATCTGCATCGGCCATCGGTCGGGCCCTCCTGTCGCTTATCGTTCGTCTTCCCGGAAGCTAGGAAGCCGGGCTCGCTTTGCCAATGAACGAAAGCGCGTTTCGGTGCCGGGTCGGCAACACAGGACGGACGAAAAAAAGGCCCGGCGGGATGAACCTGCCGGGCCTTGGAAGTCTTTGGGAGAGGATGCCTGAAAGGCCCGCCTGATATGCTGGTAAGGGCATTTTTGTGCAAGTGCGAAAAAGACATTGAGAGTTGCGCCAAACGCAACGGTCAGCGGCGGTGCTTGTTTTCCCTATAAATTATTCAGGCGTCTGCCATCCCTCGCGGCCCTTTTTGTTGCACTGCGGCATTGCGCGGCTCGCGCGCGAGGGGCCGTGACAAGAGGCCGCTGGCGTCCTAGAGATCGCCCCGATGAACAAAATCTACCCCGATGCCGCCGCTGCCCTCGAAGGCGTTCTCCGCGACGATATGCTGATCGCCAGCGGGGGCTTCGGCCTATGCGGCGTCCCCGAGCGCCTGATCGACGCCATACGCGATAGCGGGGTCAAAGGCCTGACGTTCTGCTCGAACAATGCCGGCATTGACAACGAGGGCATCGGCAAGCTGCTGCGCACCCGGCAGGTGAGGAAGATGATCTCCAGCTACGTTGGCGAGAACAAGGAGTTCGAGCGGCAGTACCTGGCGGGAGAGCTCGAGGTGGAGTTCTGCCCGCAGGGAACGCTGGCCGAGCGAATGCGTGCAGGCGGAGCCGGAATCCCCGGGTTCTACACGCGCACCGGCGTCGGCACGAAAGTCGCCGAGGGCAAGGAAGTGAAGGCCTTCGACGGCGAGGATTACATTCTCGAGCGCGGGATCTTCGCCGACCTCGCCATCGTCAAGGCCTGGAAAGCCGACGAGACCGGCAACCTCGTGTTCCGCAAGACGGCGCGCAACTTCAACCTGCCGGCCGCCACCTGCGGAAAGGTCTGCGTGGTAGAGGTGGAGGAAGTGGTGCCCGTGGGGAGCCTCGATCCGGACTGCATCCACCTGCCCGGCGTCTACGTCCAGCGCATCGTTTCAGGCGCTCCTTACGACAAGAAGATCGAGTTCCGCACCACGCGCGAGCGAACCGCGCAAGAGGCCGCGAACGCTTGAAGTGCGCGCCACGCCTTGGCCTGGCGGCGTCGGCTCTCGCCGCATTGCCCGCCTTGTCAGGGTGCGTCGCAGCGGCGCTGCCGGCGATTGCCGCCACCGGCGTCATCGGCATGCGGCCAAGCGTTCACGGCGATGAAGGGGGCGGGAGCCGAGCTGCGGAAGAGGGCGGTCAATCCGGCAGCGCGATGCAGGATTCGACGGCTGGCAAATCAGTCGGTGCGGACCGTGCGGCACACTCTACCCCTGGCGATGCGCTACAAGGCAGGACGATCGAGCAGCTTGTCGCCGCCTTGCCTCCGCCCCCGGTCACCCCACCCGCTCCGTCCGCGGAATCTGGCGGATATACCAGCTTCCTCGACTTCGCGGCCCAGCAGGGGGCACTCCCGCCGGCGGGCAACGAGCGCCGCTCGGCGCTGCTCGCTACAAGAGGGTCGCTGGAGCCGGTCACCAGCGAATGTTCAATCCATCCCGCTGCGGTGGTTATCGATCTCGATCCCGGCTCGGCCCTGCTCGACCCCTCGGTCGCCATACGCGGCGACCGGGCATTGGCTTCGGGGCTGGCAGCCCTCCGCGCGCAAGGCGTTACGATCGGCTGGATCACCGGAAACTCCGCCGACCGGGCGGGCGACGTCCGCCAGGCGCTCGCCGCCTCTGGCCTCGATCCCGCAGGTCACGACGAACTGGTGCTGTTGCGCTATCCGCGGGAGCGCAAGCAGACCCGTCGCGAGGATCTGGCAAAGGTCTTCTGCATCGTCGCCATCGCCGGAGACGAGCGCAGCGATTTCGACGAGTTGTTCCAGTACCTTAAAGACCCGGCGCTTGCCGCGCCGCTCGAAAAGTTGATCGGGGCCGGCTGGTTCCTGATCCCTCAACCGCTGACCTGAAGGATAGATTCCCATGCCCTGGACCCGTGACGAAATGGCCGCCCGCGCCGCGCGCGAACTGAGGGACGGCTACTACGTCAACCTCGGCATCGGCATTCCGACCCTGGTCGCCAACCACATCCCGGAAGGAATGCAGGTCACGCTGCAGAGCGAGAATGGAATGCTCGGCATCGGACCGTTCCCTTACGACGACGAGGTGGACCCCGATCTCATCAACGCAGGCAAGCAGACCATCAGCGAGCTGCCGCACAGCGCCTATTTCGACAGCGCGCAGAGCTTCGCGATGATCCGCGGCGGGCATATCGACCTTACGGTGCTCGGCGCGATGGAAGTGAGCGAGCGGGGCGATATCGCCAACTGGATGATCCCCGGCAAGATGATCAAGGGCATGGGCGGGGCGATGGACCTCGTCGCCGGGGTCAAGAAGATCATCGTGGTGATGGAGCACACCGCCAAGGATGGCAGCCCCAAGTTCATCCCCGAATGCACCCTTCCGCTGACGGGCAGGAACGTGATCGACATGATCGTCACGGATCTCGCCGTGTTCCAGCGCCCCGATCATTCCAGCCCGTTCCGGCTGGTCGAACTGGCGCCCGGAGTCTCCGCTGAAGAGATCGCCGCCAAGACAACCGCTCGTTACGAGGAGGCCGTGACCGCATGAACAACGCAGTCTGCCGGATGACCGGGGCGGAATTCCCGCTGTTCGCATTCAGCCACTGCCGCGACGTGGTCGCCGCGGTCAGCAAGGCGGGCGGTTTCGGCGTCCTCGGCGCGACGCGCTTCTCGCCCGAGCAGCTCGAGGAAGAGCTGGCCTGGATCGACGCGCATGTCGACGGCGCTCCTTACGGCGTTGATGTGATCGTGCCCGAAACCATCGATCCGCGCGTCGCCGGGATGACCGACAACGCCACCCGGGCCGCTGCGATCGACCCGAAGTATGCCGAATTCGCCGCCGACCTGCTGGCGCAATTCGGCGTAGAGGCCAATCGCTCGGTTGCGCCATTGCGGGAACGGATGGGCATCACGCCCGAAAACGGCCTAGCGCTGATGGAAGTGGCCTTCCGGCACCCGATCAAGCTGATCGCCAATGCGCTGGGCATCGCGCCCGCGGCGATGATCGCCGAAGGCAAGAAGCGCGGTGTCCCGGTCGCCGCGCTGGTCGGGGCAAAGGAACACGCGATCCGCCAGGCGGAGGCGGGGGTGGACATCATCGTCGCGCAAGGCGGCGAGGCCGGCGGGCACTGCGGTGAGGTCTCCACCTTGGTGCTGATCCCCGAAGTCGTTCGGGCGCTGCGCGGCGCGGGTTACGACACTCCTGTCCTGGCCGCTGGCGGGATCATGACCGGGAGCCAGATGGCGGCGATGATGGCGGCGGGCGCGGATGGCGCATGGACCGGCAGCGTCTGGCTTGCGACGCCCGAGAGCGAAACGAGCGAGGCCTTCCGTGAAAAGATGGTCAGCGCGCGCAGCCGCGATACGGTCCGTTCGCGGAGCCGCACCGGCAAGCCCGCGCGCCAGCTCAAGACCGCCTGGCACGAAGCGTGGGACGCGCCGGACGGCCCTGGCGCCCTGCCGATGCCATTGATGGGCATGGTTTCTGAACCGGCCTTTGCGCGGATCGAGCGGGCCGCGGAAACCGGAAATGCCGAGGCACGGGCGCTCGTCAGCTACTTCGTCGGCCAGGGTGTCGGCCTCGTCGAGGAAGTCCGCCCCGCGCGCGCGGTCGTCCAGGCTTTCAGGGAAGAGTATGTCGAGGCGATCGAGCGGCTCAACGGATCATTGAGCTGAACGAGCCGCGCCTGCCCGCAAGGTCCCCCGGATGAGCCGCCTCCGCCGCCATTCTCCCGCGCTGGCGCTGACTATCCTCACGATGATCGGCACGATCGGGTTCATCGACCGGATCGTCGTCAACGCGCTGGTCGAGCCTCTCAAGGCCGAATTCGGCCTGAGCGACGCGCAGATCGGTCTGCTCGGGCTGGCCTACTCGGCGCTCAACATCGTCATCGGTGTGGGCATAGCGCGGCTGGCGGAGCATCGGCGGCGGCTGACGCTGACCACCATCGGCACGCTGCTGTGGTCGGCGGCGGCAACTGCCAGCGGCTTCGTCCAGGGATGGCACCAGCTTCTCGCCGCGCGGATCGCGGTTGGGGTCGGCGAGGCGGTTGGCCTGCCTGCGAACCAGTCGGTCATCTCGGACTATTACCCGCCCCACCGCCGCGCGAGCGCGATGTCCATTCTCCTGCTCGCGGCCCCGCTTGGGGCTTTCATCGGGCTTGGCCTCGGCGGGTTCGTCGCCCAGACCTGGGGTTGGCGCTGGGCATTCATCGTGACCGGCCTGCCTGGGATCGTGCTGGCACTGTTGGTCTGGCTGTTCGTCAAGGAGCCGCCGCGCGGTGCGCACGACGGGGAGATCGATCACGCGGTGCCGCCCGTTCGCGCAGTTCTCGGCCGCCTGCTCGCGCTGCGCAGCGCACGGCACCTCATCATGGGTTCGGCTCTTGCCTCACTCGTGGGCTTCGGCCTGATCGCGTTTCTCTCTGCCCTGATGACCAGGCGGTTCGGATTGCCGGTAGGGGAGGCCGGGCTGGTCACCGCACTGATCGCGAGCTTCCCCGCGGCGCTTTCCGTCGGCCTTGGCGGGACGATCGCCGACCGGCTCGCTCCACGCCTGAAGTCCGCCCATGCGCTGTTTCCCGGCATATGCCTGCTGGTGGCCGCCCCGCTTTACGTGATCGCGATGACCCGCGGGGACCTGGCCGTGTTCGTCGTGTTCACTGCGCTTTCGACACTCATGCAGTTCACCTTCCTCGGCCCCACGGCCGGATCCTTGCAGAACATGCTTCATCCGCGGATGCGCGCCACCGGGCACGCCTTCACGAACATCTTCGGCGGACTGGTCGGCGGCCTGGGGCCGGTGCTGGTGGGCTGGCTGAGCGACGAGCTGGCGAGCGCGGGCTACCCAAGCGACATCGCGCTCGGTTACGCGATGGCGGGCGCAGGGCTGATTTCACTCTGGGCGGCGGCGCATTACCTGCTCGCCGCCCGTACGATCGATAAGGATCTGGCGCGGGCGCGCGAAGGCCCGGCCTGAGGAGGCCGGATCAGGCCGCGGCGGCCTTCAGCGCGTCGACCAGGTCGGTCTTCTCCCACGGGAAGTCGTCGCCCGAGGCGGTCCGGCCGAAATGGCCGTAGGCGGCCGTCTTGCGATAGATCGGCTTGTTGAGGCTAAGGCCCTCGCGGATGCCGCGCGGCGTCAGGCCGCCGAGCCGGTCGGCTGCGACCTTGGCGATCGCCGCTTCCAGCTTCTCGTCGGCAACCGTGCCGGTGCCGTGGGTATCGACATAGAGCGAGAGGGGCTGCGACACGCCGATCGCATAGGCGATCTGGATCGTGCAGCGCCGTGCGAGGCCCGCCGCGACCACGTTCTTGGCGAGATAGCGGGTGACGTATGCGGCAGAGCGATCGACCTTGGTCGGGTCCTTGCCCGAGAACGCGCCGCCGCCGTGCGGAGCCGCGCCGCCGTAGGTATCGACGATGATCTTGCGGCCCGTCAGCCCGGCGTCGCCATCGGGCCCGCCGATCTCGAAGCTGCCGGTGGGATTGATGTGGTAGACGGTCTCGTTGGTCAGCAGCTCGCGCGGGATCACGTCGGCGATCACGCCCTTAACGTAATTGTGCAGCTCGGCTTCCTTCGCGCCTTCATCATAGCCGGGAGCATGCTGGGTCGAGACGACGATGGCGGTCGCCGCGGCGGGCTTGCCGTCGCGGAAGCGCAGGGTGACCTGGCTCTTGGTGTCGGGCTCGAGAAACGGCGCCTTGCCGCTGTGGCGGTCGGCGGCCATCCGCTCGAGGATCTTGTGGCTGTAATACAGCGTCGCCGGCATCAGGTCGGGCGTCTCGTCGCAGGCGAAGCCGAACATGATGCCCTGGTCGCCTGCGCCTTCGTCCTTGCTCTCGCCGGCGTCCACGCCTTGCGCGATGTGGGCCGACTGCGGGTGGAGGTTGTTCTGGAAATCGAGCGTCTTCCAGTGGAAACCGTCCTGCTCGTAACCGATGTCGCGAACCACGCCGCGCACGGTGTCCTCGATCTCCTGTTCGACGCCGGGGGCCCAGTTGCCTTCGGTGTCCATAATCCCTTCGCCGCGGATCTCGCCCGCGATGACGACCTTCTGCGTCGTGGTCAGCGTTTCGCACGCCACGCGCGCCTGCGGGTCCTTCGAAAGGAACAGGTCGACGATCGCGTCGGAAATCTGGTCCGAAACTTTGTCGGGGTGACCTTCGGAAACGCTCTCGGAGGTGAACAGGTAATCAGCGCGCATGGACTGGATATCCCGATATAAGGAAAGCTTTATATGTGAATTCGCCCGAGCCCTAGCCGCCGCGCCGACGCCTGACAAGGCCCGCGACGGCGAGGACGGCGAGCGCCCAGGCCAGTGAAAGCAGGTTGCCTGCCATCGCAAACAGGGTCGGCGGAAGAGCGCGGGGAACGAAGCCGTCGATGCGCCCGGGAAGGTGGCTCTGGCCCAGGTGAGCGCGCACCACGCCGTGCGCATCGATTACCGCGCTGATGCCGTTCACCGTCGCGCGCAGGACCGGCAATCCTTCCTCGATGGCCCGCATCCGCGCCTGGCCCAGGTGCTGGGGCGGCCCGAACCGGCCGAACCAGCCGTCGTTTGATGGATTGAAGATGTAGTCCGGCCGGTTGGAGCGATCGACCACCTGCCCGGCAAAGGTTATTTCGTAGCAGATCTGCATGCCTGCCCGTCCGTAGGAGCCCAGATCGATCGTGCGCGGGCCCGGACCGGGGAGGAAATCGATGCTTCCCGCCACCAGCCGCGTGGCGCCCAGGGGCTCGAGCAGCCAGCGCAAAGCGAGGTATTCGCCGTACGGGACGAGGTGCGCCTTGCGGTAACTGCCGACGATTTCACCCTGCGCGTCGAGCGCGGTGACGACGTTGTACGCGCCGACCGCGCGTCCGTCCCCGATCTGCAAGTCGACGGCCCCGGTAAGCAGCAGGCTTCCCGTCCCGATCGTCTGTCCGATGCGGGTGCGCGCGAACTTCGGATCGGCCCCGGCGGTGGTAGAGAGATAGTACGAGCGGGGGTACCCGTCCCGCAGGTAGTCCGGCAGGCCGGATTCAGGCCACAGTACCAGCCGCTCCCCGCTGTCCCGCCGCGGCGCGGTGGCAGCGGCGAGCTCGAGGAAATGCGCTTCATAGAGATCCGGCCGGTCGAGCTCGTCCTGGAGAAAGCCGGGCTGGATCAGCGTCAGCGCCAGCGCGCCGCGCCGTTCGGCGGGGGCGGGCAGGTACATCCCGGCGCCTACCAGCGCCAGCACCGCCAGGGCACGCCACCAGGCCCCCACGCTGAGCAGGGCCGCAAGCCCGCCGGCGATCAACACGGCCAATCCCGACAGCGCGTAAGTCCCCAGCCAGGGCAGGAGTGCGGCGAGGCCGGGCCGGTCGAACGGCCCCAGCAGCGTGAGCCCGAAGGGATCCCACGCGTATCCGGTGAACACCCAGCTCCTCAGCCATTCCGAGAGCGTCCATGCCGCGCCGAGCGCCAAGGCCAGGGGGACCGCGCGGGTTCCCCCGACCGCCCGCGCCATCGCCGCGCCGAGGGCCGGATAGACCGCGAGGTATACCGCCAGCAAAGGCACCGCGGCCCACCCGAGCGCGGCGGGCATGTTCGCCTGGAACGTGAACGCAGTCGCGATCCAGTTGTTGGCGAAAGTGAAGTGGGCAATGCCGAACAGCCAACCGAGCCACGCGGCCTGCCGCCAGCCCGTCGTGCGGGCAAGCAGCACTGCAAGGCCCGCCATTCCAAGGAGGGCAAGCGGCCACAGGCCGAGCGGGGGAAAGCCCAGCGCGGCAACCAGCCCCGCGCCAAGCGCGCCAAGCCGTGGATGGGCTACGAAGGCCCGACCGGAAGAAGCCAGTACCGTGCGCACTCCGGTGCGCGCTCGCCTGCGATCAGCCGACCGCGGTCAGGCTGTCGCCTTCGCCGGCGTCATCGGCCGGCTTGCGGCGGCGGCGCGGAGGAAGCTTGCGAGTGGTCGGTGCGGCTTCCATCTCGGGCTGTGCGTCTCCCTGCTCGACGTGAGCGGAAAGCGAAGGAGGAAGCGCCGCGGCATCGATCTCGCCGGTGTTGCCGGTCATTTCCTCGGTCTCGCCCTCGTTGCGCGGCCGGCGGGCGCGACCACCGTCGCGGGTGCGCGGGCGGCTGGGGCGGACGAAAGGATTGTCGGCCGGTTCGTAGGCGTTGCCGCCTTCGCTGTCGGCGCCTGCCGGCTCCCGCTCGACCTGCGGTTCACTCTCGTTGCTGCGCGGCTGGCGCTGCCGATCCGAACGGTTGCGATCGTTGTTCCGCGGACGGTCCTCGCGGGGGCGATCCTCGCGGGGACGCTCGTCCCGCCCACGCTCCTGGGAACGGTCATCGCGCTGGCGATCGTTGCGCGGGCCCTCGTCACGCCGCCTGTCCTGGTTGCGATCCTCGCGGGCACCGCGCTGGCCCTCGAAGTCGTCCTCGTCACCATCTTCTTCCGATGAGAAATCGCGCTCGTCACGCCGCTGTCCGCGCGCCTCTTCCTGGCGCGGGCGGCTGTCGGCGATGACGCGGAAGTAATGGTCCGCGAACTGCAGGTAATATTCGGCCTGCACGCGGTCGCCATTGTGCTGCGCGTCCTGCGCGAGCTTGCGATACTTGTCGAGCATCTGCGGCGCGTTGCCCCGTGCCCGGCTATCGATCCGGTTCTGGTTGCCGCCGCCCTGCTGGCGATTGCCACGGCCACGCCGGCGGTTATTGCCGCGATTGCTGTTGCTGTTGTTGTTCAAGGAAAAATTCTTCCTTCTCAGTACCGTTCTGACGATCCCATCGCCGATACGGCCACATGACCCCTCATCGCGCTCGCGTGAACGCGGTTCCCTATTTGCCCTGCTAACCGGGCTGACCACCCGCGAGATCATGCAAATGTTGGAGCTTGGCCCGAAGCGGGTGGCGAACGCGCCGCAATCCGCAAGGGTTGGCAACAGAGTTAGCTATCGCGAAGGCGTTTGCCAAGTGCTTATCGTCAGGAGTTGCGACTGAGCACCAGCGCGCGGGGTCGTCCGGCCAGGTCGCGATGCAGCGCGGCGGTGAAGCCCGCTTCCCGCGCGATGGCGGAGACTGCCTCGTGCTGGCGATGCCCGATCTCCAGCACGGCCACGCCGTGGGGCTCCAAAAGATCGGGCAGCCGAGGGATAAGCACCCGGTAATCCTCGAGCCCTTCAGGCCCGGCGAACAGCGCCCCGTGCGGTTCGTGATCGCGCACCGAGCGATCGAGGGGGGCGGTGTCCTCGACGTAAGGCGGGTTGGCGATGACGAGGTCGAACTTGCCCAACGGGTCTGTCCATCCCGGCGCGGTCCAGTCCGCCACGCGCAGATCGGCGCGATCCGCGAGGCCCAGGTTGAGCGCGTTCTGCGAAGCGATCGCGAGCGCCCCGGCGGAGCGGTCGATGCCAACTCCGCGCGCTGCGGGGAGCTCGGCGAGGAGAGTGAGCAGCAACGCCCCCGATCCGGTCCCGCAATCCAGCACCCTGCGCGCCTCGCCACGTGCCTCCAGCGCAGCGATGACCGGCGTCTCGCTGTCGCCCCGGGGGATGAGCACGGCGGGGGAGACCCGGAAACGGCGCCCGTAGAACTCCTGCTCGCCGGTGATGTAGGCGACCGGCTCGTGGCTGATCCGCCGGGCTACCAGCGCCTCGAACCCGGCCGGTGCCGGATCGCGCATGTGGCGCAGCAGCACTTCAGAGCGAGAGCAGCCCAGCGCATGGGCCATCAGAAGCTCGACATCCAGCCGGGCGGTGTCCGAGGTGCCTGCAAGCCGCTCGCTCGCCGCGCGGATCGCTTCCGCGACTGTCATTCGCCCAGGGCGGCAAGCCGCTTGGCCTCGTCCTCGGTCGTCAGCGCGTCGATCAGTTCGCCCAGGCCTGGCCCGGCAAGCACTTCGTCGAGCTTGTGCAGGGTGAGGCCGATCCGGTGGTCGGTGACGCGCCCCTGCGGGAAGTTGTAGGTGCGAATGCGCTCGGACCGATCACCGGAGCCGACCATGGCTTTTCGCGCCTCGGCCTCTGCCCCATGCGCTTCGGCACGCTTCAGGTCGTAAAGGCGAGTGCGCAAGACTTGCATCGCCTTGTCCTTGTTCTTGTGCTGGCTGCGCTGGTCCTGCTGGATAACCACCAGGCCGGTTGGCAGGTGAGTGAGCCTGACAGCCGAATCGGTGGTGTTGACATGCTGGCCGCCCGCACCGCTCGCGCGGTAGATATCGGTCTTGATGTCGTTGGGATCGAGCTGAACGTCGACTTCGTCCGGTTCGGGCAGGACGGCGACGGTGGCCGCGCTGGTATGGATGCGCCCGCCGCTCTCGGTCACCGGCACGCGCTGGACGCGGTGAACCCCGCTCTCGAACTTCAGTTTCGCGAACACACCGTTGCCGGCGATATTGGCGACGATTTCCTTGAAGCCGCCGATGTCGCTGGCGTTCATGCTGACCGGCTCCACCCGCCAGCCCTGTTCGGCCGCGTAGCGCTCGTACATCCGGTACAGGTCGGCCGCGAACAGCGCCGCTTCATCGCCGCCCGTGCCGGCGCGGATTTCCAGCATCGCGGGCCGCGCATCGGCACTGTCGCGTGGCAGCATGGCGATCGACAGCGCGCGCTCGGCGGAGGGAAGTTCACTTCGCAGCCGCGTGATCTCTTCTTCGGCGAGCGCCTTCATCTCCGGATCGCCGTCGTTTAGCGATTCCAGCTCGGCCAGCTCGGCGCGCATCGTCTGCACGGTTTCGGCGGCCCGCGCGACGGGCTCGAGTTCGGAATAGTCGCGACTGGCGGCCACAAACTCAGCGCCTTCGAGAGTGCCCGATGCCAGCCGCGCCTCGAGCTCGGCAAAGCGATGCGCGATCTGGCCGAGGCGTTCGGCGGGGATGGTCATCAGCCGTCGGTCTCGACGCGGTCTTCAGGTACGCCCGGCCCGCCGGCATCGCGCAACCACTGGGCATTCTGCGCCTTGGCCGCGATGTCGGCCACTTCATGCGGCGAAACGCGCGCCTGCTCGCCGGTGAAGAGGTCGCGCACGGTCACCTCGCCGGCGGCCAGCTCGTCCTCCCCGATAATGACCGCCAGCAGAGCGCCACCTTCGTTGGCGCGCGCCATGCGCTTCTTGACCTTGCCGGTGGAGAAAATCTCGACCGAGTTCGACATGTCCCGCAGCGACCGGGCAAGGCCGTTGGCTTGCGGGAGGCCCGCTTCGTCCATCGGAATGATGGCGACATCGAACCGCTCGCGCGGGGCATTGTCACCCACCAGCATCGCCAGCCGCTCGATCCCCGCCGCCCAGCCCACCGCCGGGGTAGGGGAGCCGCCGAGGCTGTCGATCAACCCATCGTAGCGACCCCCGCCAAGCACGGTGCCCTGCGCGCCGAGACGGTCGGTAACGAATTCGAACGCGGTGTGGCGATAGTAATCGAGGCCGCGCACCAGCGCCGGATCGCGTTCCCATGCCACGCCCGCCCCATCGAGGCCGCTGGTGACCTGCTCGAAGAAACGAAGCGCTTGATCGGACAGATAACTGTCGATTTTGGGCGCTTCATTCACATGTGCGCGATCGCGCGGGTCCTTGCTGTCGAGTATCCGCAGGGGGTTCTTCTCGAGCCGTTCCTGCGAATCTTCGCTCAGCTCGTTCTTGACGGCGCGGAAGTGCTCGACCAGCGCGGCCCGCCATGCCTCCCGGCTATCGCCGTCGCCAAGCGTGTTGAGGCGAAGGGTTACCCCGTCGGCGATGCCCAATTCCTTGAGCAACTGGTCGGCCATCGCGAGCAGTTCTACATCGGCCTGCGGCTCGGCAACACCGATGATCTCCGCGTCGAGCTGGTGGAACTGGCGATAGCGGCCCTTCTGCGGCCTTTCGTAACGGAACAGCGGCCCGTGCGTCGCGACCTTCAAGGGCGCGTGCTGCTGCCAGCCGTCGGTGATGAAGGCGCGCGCGATTCCGGCGGTGAACTCCGGCCTTAGGGTGAGCGATTCCCCGCCGCGGTCCTCGAACGAGTACATCTCCTTCGAGACTATGTCCGTCGTCTCGCCGATCGATCGGGCGAACACCTCGGTACGCTCGAACACGGGCATCTCGATCCGCCGGAAGCGGTATAGCTTGCGAACGCGTTCGAACGTCTCGACGACGTGCGCGAACGCCTCGGCCTCTGCGCCGAAGATGTCCTGGGTGCCGCGAATTGCCTGAGGGGTCTTGCCGGTCATTTCGCGGCGCGCACTAGCCTGTTCGTGCCGTACGTGAAAGACGCTCGTCGAACCGACTGTTGCGTGCGGCGGACGGTTCGCCCAAGGAGCGCCGCATGGTCGTTCGTCTCACGCTCCCCTTCGCCCTCCTTCTCACCGCCGTTGCAGCTCCTGCCCAGGTGCCGGGCAAGTCGGCCCCCGTCGCGGTGGCCGTGCCAACGGCGACGCCCGTTCCCGTGGACGCGCCCTGGCCGGGTGGCACGATCGATCTCGCGATCGACGCAAGCGACACCCGCCGCGGCCTTTACCATGTGACCGAGACGATTCCTCTGCCTGCCGGTATTTCGGAGCTGACGCTGCTTTATCCCGAATGGCTCCCGGGCAACCACGCCGCCCGCGGGCCGATCTCGCAGATTTCCGACATCCGCTTCCTGGTCGATGGCAAGCCGGTGCCGTGGAAGCGGGACCCACTAGACGTTTTCGCGTTCAATGTCTCGGTGCCCAAAGGCGCGCGCGAGGTGGTCGCGCGCTTCGTGCACACTTCGCCGCTGCAGTCCTCCGAAGGACGGATCACGATGACGCAGGAGATGCTCAACCTGCAGTGGGAAAAGATGAGCCTCTATCCGGCGGGCCACTATACCCGCAAAATCGCCGTTCGCCCTAAGGCCACGTTCCCGAAAGACTGGAAGGTGTACACCGCGCTCGACGGGCAGAAGAGGGCCGGCGATACGGTCACCTGGACCGTGACGGATTACGAAACCCTCGTCGATTCCCCGATTTTCGCGGGGATCAATGCGCAGAGCTGGGACATCGGCAAGGATGTCCGGCTCGACGTAGTGGCTGACAAGCCCGCCCAGCTCGCACTGGCGCCGCAGAATCTCAACGCGTTCCGGAACCTCATCACCGAAGCCGACGCTCTGTTCGGCGCGCGGCACTTCGATCACTACGACATGCTGCTCGCCCTGACCGACCGGATGGGAGGCATCGGGCTGGAGCACCATCGCTCGGCCGAAAACCAGTTCGAGCCGACTGCGTTCACCGATTGGGACGCAATGGATTGGGATCACAACGTCGTCGCGCACGAACTGGTGCACAGCTGGAACGGCAAGTTCCGTCGGCCTGCCGACTTGTGGACCCCGGACTACCGCACCCCGATGCAGGGCAGCTTGCTGTGGGTGTACGAAGGTCAGACCCAGTTCTGGGGTTACGTCCTGGCGGCCCGGTCGGGTATCCAGAGCAAGGAGACGATCCTCGGCACGCTGGCCCGCAACGCGGCGACCTATTCGGAAGGGCAGCCCGGACGCGCCTGGCGCGACGTGGGTGATACGACGAATGATCCTATCCTCTCGGGGCGCCGGCCCTTGCCGTACGGCTCGCTCCAGCGCAGCGAGGACTACTACACCGAAGGCGCGCTGACCTGGCTCGAGGCCGACCAGATCATCCGCCAGGGCACGGGCGGTGCGAAGGGCCTGGACGATTTTGCCAAGGCCTTCTTCGGCATGCGCGATGGCGACTGGGGCGAACTGACCTACACGTTCGCGGATGTCGTGAGCACGCTCAATGGCGTCTATCCCTATGATTGGGCGAGCTTCCTGACCGACCGCCTGCTGACTCCCGGTCGACCCCCGGCCACGCGCGGCCTGGAGATGGCGGGATACAAGCTGGCCTGGCGCGATGTGCCCAATTCGTTCGACAAGGGGCGGATGGACGCGTCCAAGGGGCTCGATCTCACCTATTCGCTCGGTGTCTCGCTCGACAAGGAAGGGACCGTGACTTCCACCTTGTGGGATGGACCGGCGTTCGACGCGGGGATCGTCAACGGTGCGCAGATCGTCGCGGTGGACGGCGAGGCCTACTCGGCCGACGTGATCAAGGCGGCGATTACCGCGGCTGCCACAAAGAAGGCGCCCGTGTCCTTGCTGGTCAAGCGCGGCAGCACGTACTCGACCATTCCTGTCGACTATCACGCCGGCCTGCGCTGGCCGTGGTTGGTTCCGACCGGAGCGGGTGAACAACCGCTCGATCGGCTGCTCGCGCCGCGCGTCGTGAAATAGGCGGGGCAGCCAGCGGGGGTAACGCTGCGGTTGGTCGCATCGCGTGTTGCGATGCAGCATCCCCGCCGCTAGGTGCGCCGCCATGCAGATCGACAAGATTCCCGTGGGCGATGATCCGCCCGAGAGCCTCAACGTCATCATCGAAGTGCCTACCGGCGGCGAGCCGGTAAAGTACGAGTTCGACAAGGCGAGCGGCGCTCTTTTCGTCGATCGCATCCTTCACACCCCGATGCGCTATCCGGCGAACTATGGCTTCGTGCCGCACACCCTGTCCGATGATGGCGATCCTATTGACGCGCTGGTGATTTCGCGGACGCCGTTCATTCCAGGTTGCGTAGTGCGCGCCCGGCCGATCGGAGTGCTGCACCTGGAAGACGAGCATGGCGGGGACGAGAAACTGGTCTGCGTGCCGGTCGATACGACCTTCCCATACTACTCTGACGTAGGCGAGCGGCAGGATCTTCCCTCGATCGTGCTCCAGCAAATCGAACACTTCTTTACTCACTACAAGGACCTCGAAGCCGAGAAGTGGGTGCGGGTCGGCAAGTGGGGCGACGCGGCGGAGGCCCGCCGCCTGGTCGTGGAGGCGATCGAACGCCACCGCGCCGCCGGGTAATCAGGCGGCGGCCACCGTCATCCCGTCGATCCGCAAGGTAGGCGCGTTGATCGCACGCCAGGTCTCCAGATCGTTGGCCGCGCGCATCGCCCCGAACATTTCGATCAGGTTGCCCGCGACAGTGAAGCCGGCGACCGGTCCTTCGATCCGGCCGTTCACGATCCGCCTGCCCGCCGCGCCGCGGCTGTAATTGCCAGTCACCAGGTTCACGCCCTGGCCGATCAGGTAGTCGACCAGCACACCTTCACGGACATCGGCGATGAGCTCCTCGACCGTCTGATTTCCTGCGAGAAGATCGACGTTGCTCGGCGCGACACCGGGCGCACCTCCGATGCCGCGGGATGCATGGCCCGTCAGCGGCAGGCCGAGCTGCGCGGCGGAGGCCACATTGGTGAGCCAGCCTCCGATCCGTCCCCGCTCCACGAGCTTGCGGGGAGAGCAGGCGACGCCCTCGCCGTCGAACGGGCGAGACCGTAGTCCGCGCGGACGGAGCGGATCCTCGACAATCGTAATGTCGCTGGCGAACAGTTCCGCCGCTTCCCATCCGACAAGGAAGCTGGCGCGCCGCGCTATCGCGGGGGCTGCCATCGCGGCGAGCAGGTGCCCGATCAGCGAGGAGGACACGCGCGGATCGAAAACGACCGGGACCGGTCCCACTGCGGGCGTCGCGGGTGCGAGCCGGCCGGCTGCGCGCTCTCCGGCCAGGCGGCCGATCTCGCCAGGGTTGAGCAGGTCCGCGCGATGGCGGGCGCTGCGCGCAGCGTAATCCCGCTGCATCCCGCTGCCTTCACCGGCGATCACGCTTGCCGACAACGAGTGGGAGGCTCCTTCGTAAGCGCCAGCAAAGCCGGTGCTGGTGGCGAGTATCGTGCTCGCGCGCGTGAAGCTGGCGCTGCCCCCTTCGGTGTTGCTTACCCCACTCACGGCGCGCGCGGCATCCTCCGTTTCGCGGGCGCGATCGCGCAATTCCTCCGGCGAGGGCGATGCGGGATCGAGTAGATCGAGCTCGGGGCAAGGCGCGTGCGCGAGAGCTTCGACGGGTGCTAGCGCGGCGAACGGATCCTCCGGCGCGCGCTTGGCCATATCCACCGCCCGCTCCGCCAGTTCGCTCAGCCCCGCGCGCGAGAGGTCGCTGGTGGAAACGCTGGCGGATGCGCCCCCCACGAAGGCGCGCAGGCCAATCTCGATGGTTTCGGAACGCTCGATGTCCTCGATCACCCCCAGCCTGACGGTTATCCCTTCCGCCGAGCCAAAGTGAGCCACGGTGTCCGCGGCATCGGCTCCCAGGCGGCGGGCCTCTGTAAGAAGGATATCGGCGGCGGCGAGAAGCTGATCGGTTTGCATCGCGCCGCAGCTAGGGTGCCGCTCGCGAAGGAACAAGGCTGCCGCTAGATCACCGAGGCGAGCAGCCGGAAAATCCCGGTCAGGACAAACGGAAGCCCGATCGCCAACAGCCACAGCAGCGCCTGGTCGCGGCGGTAGGCGGGCGCATAGGCCCGATCGGCGGCGGCTTCGTCGGAAATGCCCATCCACCGGCCTTCGAACGCGCGGCAGGCCGGTATGATCGCCGCGACGAGCACCACCAGGGCAAGGTACGGCAGGACGCTCGAGGAGCCTGATTTCAACGCGTGGACGGTGACGACGATTTGCAGCGCGGTATAGACCAGCAGGGCATAGGCGATGTTGTCGCTCATCCGCCGGCGCCAGTCGAGCTTGCGCCGATCGACCCTGGCCGCATCATGCGCCGCTGCTTCGGTGCGATCGACCGCCTTGACCATCGCGTTTCTCTCCCAGTGCTCTCTCCGCCGAAGACTGTCTCAAATTCGGCGCGGCAGCACAAGGGGCCAACGGAAGCACGGACCGGCGCGTGCCATGCACGAATCCTGCCAACTCGCCGCGAACAGGGTTTTCACAGCCTGCGCGAGTGCTAATGCTGCGCGTATGAGCATGCTCGACACGCCCCGCGACGCAGATCCGCTGCCTTCCGTCCCCGCTCCTGTCGTCGACGCCAATGCCCCCATGCCCAATGGCGGGCTTGAAGTGATCTCGATCGCCAAGAGCTATGACAAGCGCAGCGTGTTGACAGACATCTCGCTGACCGTCGGCAAGGGTGAGGTGCTGGGGCTGCTCGGGCCCAACGGCGCCGGGAAGACGACCTGCTTCTACTCGATCATGGGCCTCGTGCGGCCCGATTCGGGCCGCATCCTGATGGATGGCGAGGACGTGACGCGGCTGCCGATGTACCGCCGCGCCATTCTCGGACTGGGATACCTGCCGCAGGAGACCAGCATCTTCCGTGGTATGACGGTCGAGCAGAACATCAACTGCGTGCTCGAACTGGTGGAGCCGGACAAGGAAACCCGCGCGCGCGAACTCGACCGGCTGCTTGACGAATTCGGCCTTCAGCGGTTGCGGTCGAGCGCGGCGATGGCGTTGTCGGGCGGCGAGCGCAGGCGCTGCGAGATAGCGCGGGCGCTAGCGGCCAAGCCGTCGATCATGCTGCTCGACGAACCTTTCGCCGGGATCGACCCCCTCTCGATCAGCGATATCCGCGACCTGGTGAAGGATCTCAAGAACCGCGGGATCGGCGTGCTGATCACGGACCATAACGTGCGCGAGACGCTGGAGATCGTGGACCGCGCCTGCATCATCTATGGCGGCCAGGTGTTGTTCGCCGGCACGCCGGAAGCGCTGGTGGCGGACGAGAACGTGCGCCGGCTTTACTTGGGCGAGAGCTTCACGCTGTGATCCGCCCCCCTTCCAGGATCTGATCATGGCGCTGGGGCCGCGTCTCGATCTGCGTCAGTCGCAATCGCTGGTGATGACCCCCCAGTTGCAGCAGGCCATTCGCCTGCTCGCGCTGTCGAACCTCGAACTCGAAATGTTTATCGGCGAGGCACTCGAGGCCAACCCGCTGCTCGAGCTGGGCGAAGTGCGGCAGGACGACGCGCCTGCCGAGCCTTTCGAGGCCATGCCCTCGGAGCCTGCCGCAGACGCGGGCGAGGGTGAGGCGGCGCTGGACATCGACCCTGAGCGGCTCGACCGCGATCGCGATACGGGCGACGGAGAGTGGGGCGCCGCGAGCCCGGCTGGTGCCGGCGAGGAAGGTCTTTCAATCGACGAACGGGGTGCGGGGGAGGGGCCGACGCTGGCCGAGCATCTTCATGCCCAGATCGGTACCGCCGCGCGTGACGGGCGCGAGGAATTCATTGCCCGCGCGCTGATCGATCAGCTCGACGAGGCGGGATATCTCACCGTCACGCTTCCGGAAGTGGCCGACGCGCTCGACGTGCCGCGTGCCGAGGTCGAGCGTGCGCTGCTGCTGGTCCAGTCGCTCGATCCCACCGGCGTCGGAGCACGGAGCCTTGCCGAATGTCTTGCGCTCCAGGCAAAGGAGGCTGACCGCTACGATCCCTGCATGGCGCGCCTGATCGACAATCTCGACCTCGTTGCGCGCGGAGATGTTTCGCGTCTTAAACGGATGTGCGAGGTCGATGACGGCGACTTCGCGGACATGATGGCTGAACTGCGCGGCTACGACCCCCGCCCGGGCCTGCGTTTTGGCGCGGGAAGCGAGGCGGCGGTTGTGCCCGACATCCTGCTGTCTCCCGCCGGGTCCGGCTGGGACATTGCGCTGAACGAGGCGACGCTCCCGCGGCTGATCGTCAATCGCACCTACTATCTCGAACTTCGCCAGGGCGGGGACAAGGCCGCGCAAGGCTGGCTGAGGGAGCAGCTCGCCGAGGCCAACTGGCTTCTGAAAGCGCTCGACCAGCGTGCGAAGACCATCCTCCGGGTCGCGGCCGAGATAGTGAAGCGGCAGGACGGCTTCTTCCGGCGTGGCGTGTCCGAGCTCAAACCGCTCACGCTGCGTGCTGTCGCGGAGGCGATCGAGCTGCATGAAAGCACGGTCAGCCGAGTCACCAGCAACAAGTATCTTGCTTGCCCTCGCGGGACCTTCGAACTGAAGTACTTCTTCACCAGCGGCGTTGCCACCTCGGATGGCGCCGGAGCGGCCAGCGCAGAGGCGGTCAAGGCCGCGATCCGCGCCCTGATCGAGGGTGAAGACCCGAAAGACATCCTCTCCGACGACACCTTGGTGGACCTGCTCCGCGACAAGGGGTTCGACCTCGCCCGCCGCACGGTTGCCAAGTATCGCGAGGCAATGGGCATTGGCAGCTCGGTCCAGCGGCGGCGTCAGAAGAAGCTGTCCGGGGTGGGTTGAAGGGCTTGCCGGCGGTGAGTCCGTTGGGTCACACCGAAAAGTCTTAACGCGCTTTACTCCCCGTTAACCTTTTTCCTTCAGATGTTTTGTGGTTAACCGAGGTCAACACCCGTTGACGGGGCGTTACCGGGGTTTTGGGATTTCAGGGGGGACCTGGCGATGCGCGTGCTGCTGATCGAAGACGAGCCTACCACGGCCAAGGCGATCGAGCTGATGCTCACGACCGAGGGATTCAACGTCTACCAGACCGATCTCGGCGAGGAAGGCTTGGACCTTGGTAAGCTGTATGATTACGACATCATCCTGCTCGACCTGAACCTGCCTGACATGCATGGTTACGACGTGCTGAAAAAGCTGCGCGTCGCCAAGGTGCAGACGCCGGTCCTCATCCTTTCCGGCATCGCCGAGATGGATTCGAAGATCCGCAGCTTCGGCTTCGGCGCCGACGATTACGTGACCAAGCCGTTCCACCGCGAAGAGCTGGTCGCCCGCATCCACGCGGTGGTGCGCCGCTCGAAGGGTCACAGCCAGTCGGTAATCCGCACCGGAAAGCTGGCGGTCAATCTCGACGCCAAGACGGTCGAGGTGGATGGGGCCCGCGTTCACCTGACCGGCAAGGAATACGCGATGCTGGAGCTGCTCTCGCTCCGCAAGAGCACCACGCTGACCAAGGAAATGTTCCTCAACCACCTTTATGGCGGCATGGACGAGCCCGAATTGAAGATCATCGACGTCTTCATCTGCAAGCTGCGCAAGAAGCTGAGCCACGCGTGCGGCGGCGAGAACTACATCGAGACCGTCTGGGGCCGCGGCTACGTGCTGCGCGATCCGCACGACGAAGCCGAAGCGGCCTGACCGCGCGGCTTTACGACAAGTTCCTTTTGGACGGGGAAGAGCCGCCCGGAGCGTTCGCGTTTCCGGGCGGTTTTCGTTTTTAGTTCCGCTATTGCCCACCGGGCTACTTGAGCGTGGGAGATCATCCGCTAAGCCGCGTGGCGACATGACCGCGCACAAACCCGGCGATCCGACCACGCTCAACCGGCTCTATGGCCGCAGCCAGGGGCGCCCCTTGCGCGCGGGCCAGCAGGCACTGGTCGACGACCTGCTCCCGCAGATCGCGGTGCCGGCAGAAGGTGAAGTGACCTCCCAGCGTCTCTTCGGCGACGACCGCCCCCTGCACTTCGAGATCGGTTTCGGCGGCGGCGAGCACCTTGCTTACCGCGCGGACCTGCTGCCCGATCACGGGTTCATCGGCGCCGAGCCCTTCGTCAACGGCGTCGCGCAGGCGCTGATGCACGTGCGTGACGGCAACCTAGCGAACGTGCGCATCCAGCACGGCGATGCGCTCGATGCGCTCGCCCGCGTGCCCGACGGCGCGCTGACGATGCTCTACCTGCTTCATCCCGATCCGTGGCCCAAGGCCAAGCACGCCAAACGCCGGATGATGAACGACGGCCCGGTGCAGATGATCGCCGACAAATTGAGGCCCGGCGGCGAATTCCGCTTCGGCACCGATCACGCGGTATACCTGCGCCACGCGCTGACGGTGATGCGGCGGTTCACGGACGATTTCGAGTGGGTGGTGGAAGGTCGCTCGAGCTGGGAAAACCGCCCCTCAGGCTGGCCCGAGACCCGCTACGAGCACAAGGCCCGGAACGTGTACGAGCACGAGGTGTGGTATTTCCGGTTTCGGCGGCGGTAGGTGGCCGCGCGCGGCCTCCGGCCTAGGGCTTTACTATGCTGGCTTGCCGAGCGAGAAAACGCCACTTCCCTTCCTGCCAGAGGAAGACGTTGGTGTAGCGGCGGTTCAACGTCTCACCCGGGTGTAGCCGACCGAGATTGCTCGTCGGGCTAGGCGTCACCACTTCACTGCCCATGACGATGCCGACGTCGCCGGTAATCGCGACACCTTCGACCTTCCGTTCGAACTTTTCGCTGGCGATGTCACCGCGCGCGAGCATCGCGACTAGCTCCGGCTTCCTTTTCACCGCGTTCGCAGGGCCGTTCAGCATATAGTTGGGATGCATGAACTCCTGCTGCGCCTTGGCGTCCTCGTCGACGATAATGCGCATCTGTTCGGCGTCAGCCGCCCGGAGACTTGCTTCGTCAGGCGCGGGCGGGGGCGCCGCACCAACCAACCCGACCAATGCCACCAGCGCGAAACCCGTCCGCATAGGCTTTCTCCATCGGCAAGAAAGATCATCTTGTTGCGACGCGCCCAGCCTAGCCCGATGCGCGCCGCAAGTCCCTCGATTTTGAATGTTCAGGTTGTTGTCGGAATGGAGGCGACCACCGGCTCGTGCCCCCAATGGCGCAGAAGGCGCAGCACATCCGCTCCAACCAGCCCGAGCGTGCCCGTATTCCTGAGCGGATGGACATTGATCCGCTCGGCCGCCGCCAGCCCCTCTTCCAGAACCACCGTCACCCTCCCCCGCGCGGCGTTGATCATCGCGAGCGGGGTGACCGAGCCCGGCGTGATGCCGAGCAGGCGCTCCATGTCCTCGGGCTTGGCGAAGCTCACGCGCTTGCAGCCGATCGCTTGGGGCAGCGCCTTGAGATCGACCCGCGCTTCGGCGGGCACGGTGACGAGCCACAACGCGCCGGCGGCGTCTTTCAAGAACAGGTTCTTGGTATGCGCGCCGGGGAAGCCGGCGTCGAGCTTGCGACTCTCGGCGACGGTGAACACCGCCGCGTGCTCGTGCGCTGCGTATGGAATTTCGAGCGCGGCGAGATCCGCCATGAGTCCGGACTCGCCGCGCACAGTGTTGCTTACTGTTGGATCCGGTGCAGCGCGCACAGCTTGTTGCCGTCGGGATCGCGCAGGTAGGCGAGGTACATGCCCGAGCCCGGACGCTCGCCCGGCGGATCCTCGATCGCGGTGCCGCCGTTGGCGACGCCCGCCGCGTGCCATGCATCGGCTTGCTCGGGCGTCATCGAAAGACCGATGGTGCAGCCATTGCCCGCAGTCGCCGGCTGGCCGTCGATCGGCTTGGTGACGAGGAACGCGCCGTTGTTGTAGAGGTACATCAGGCGCCCTTTTTCGTCCTGGATGCCCTCGCGCCCGCCGATCGCCTTGAACGTCGCGTCGTAGAACTTCCTGGACCGCTCGATATCGTTCGAGCCGACCATCATGTGGCTATACATGCCAATCCTCTCCTGTCGTGATTGCGTTGCGACTTGCTACTCGTATCGGCGGCGCGGGCCGCGTCAATAGACCACGACGCTTCGGATCGATTCCCCGGCCCGCATCAGGTCGAAACCCTTGTTGATCTCGTCGAGCGAGAGGACGTGGGTAATCATCGGGTCGATGGCGATTTGGCCGTCCATGTACATGTCGACGATCTTGGGCACGTCGGTTCGCCCTTTCGCCCCGCCGAACGCGGTGCCGCGCCAGTTGCGCCCGGTAACGAGCTGGAAGGGGCGGGTGGCGATCTCCTTGCCCGCCTCGGCCACGCCGATGATGATCGAGGTCCCCCAGCCGCGGTGGCAGCATTCCAATGCGGTGCGCATGACCTCGGTGTTGCCGGTCGCGTCGAAGGAGTAGTCCGCGCCGCCGTCGGTCAGCGCTGCGATTGCGGCGATAGTGTCTTCACGGCTCATGCCCGCCGTGTTGACGAAGTCGGTCATGCCGAACTTGCGGCCCCATTCCTCGCGCGCCGGGTTGATGTCGATGCCGACGATCTTGCCTGCGCCTGCGAGCTTGGCGCCCTGGATCACGTTGAGCCCGATCCCGCCGAGGCCAAACACGACGACGTTGTCGCCGGGCTGGACCTTGGCGGTGTTGAGCACCGCGCCGACGCCGGTGGTTACTCCGCAGCCGATGTAGCAACTGGTCTTGAACGGCGCGTCCTCGCGGATCTTCGCCACTGCGATCTCGGGCAGGACGGTGAAGTTCGAGAACGTCGAGCAGCCCATGTAGTGGTAGATCGTCTCCCCCTTGTAGGAGAAGCGCGAGGTGCCGTCGGGCATCACGCCCTTGCCCTGCGTGGCGCGGATCGCGGTGCACAGGTTGGTCTTGCCGCTGAGGCAGCTTTTGCACTGCCCGCATTCGGGCGTGTAGAGCGGGATCACGTGGTCGCCCGGTTTCACGCTCGTCACGCCATGGCCGACCTCGCGCACGATCCCGGCGCCTTCGTGGCCCAGCACGCTGGGGAACAGGCCCTCGCTGTCTAGCCCGTCGAGTGTGTAGGCGTCGGTGTGGCAGATGCCGGTCGCCATGATCTCGACCAGGACTTCACCCGCCTTTGGTCCTTCAAGATCGAGTTCGACGATCTCGAGCGGCTGGTTGGGCGCAAAGGCGACTGCTGCGCGCGTTTTCATCGGTGCCCGCTCCTCAGCCTTCGTGGACCGTCTTGGGGACCATGCAGGCCATGACGCCCTCGCGGCCGTCCTCGCTGCCGTAGCCCGACCACTTCACGCCCCCGAACGGCGCATCGGCGGCCGAAACGCTGCCGGTGTCGAGGGCGAGCATCCCCGCTTCGACTTCGGCCGCCAGCCGGCGCTTGCGCGCAGAATCCTTGGTCCATGCGTAGGCGGCGAGGCCGTAGGGCAGGCGGTTCGCTTCTTCGATCATCGCGTCCTCGCCTGCCATCGGGTTCAAGAGCGCGATCGGACCGAAGGGCTCCTCGTTCATGATGGTGGCGTCGGTCGGCACTTCGGCCAGCACGGTCGGCTGGTGGAAGAACCCCTGGTTGCCGATCCGCTCTCCCCCGGCGAGCAGCTTCGCTCCGCGTTCCTTAGCGTCGCCAATCATCTGCTCCATCCGCTCGAGCCCGCGCGCCGAAGCCATCGGGCCCATCTGCGTGTCCTTGTCGAATCCGCTGCCCACCTTTATCGCCTTCGCGCGCTCGACGAACCCGTCGCGGAAGCGTTCGAACACCGGTTCCTCGATCAGGAAGCGCGTCGGGCTAACGCAGACCTGGCCCGCGTTGCGGTAGGCATTGGCGGTCATTGTATCGAGCGCGGCGTCGATGTCGGCATCGGCAAAGATCATCACCGGCGCATGGCCACCGAGTTCCATCGTCGCGATCTTGAGGTCTTCGGCCGCGAGCTTGGCGAGGTGCTTGCCGACCGCGGTCGAGCCGGTGAAGGTCACCTTGCGGATGATCGGCGAGGCCAGCAGGTGGCGGCTCACTTCGTCCGGCACGCCAAAGACGCATTGCACCGCATCACCCGGCACGCCCGCGTCTATGCACGCTTGTACCAGTGCAATGCCGGCAGAAGGGGTTTCCTCCGACGGCTTGACGATAGTCGAGCACCCGGCGGCGAGCGCGCCGCCGATCTTGCGCATGACGTTGAGCGAGGGGAAGTTCCACGCCGCGAAGCCTGCCACCGGGCCGACCGGATGGTACTGCACCTCGACCCGCTGGCCGACGGGGCGCACCAGCGTGCGGCCATAGATGCGCTTGATTTCCTGCGCGTAGAATTCGAGCAGCATCGCGCAATAGATCGTTTCTCCGATCGCTTCCTTGATCGGCTTGCCCTGTTCACGGGTCAGCGCCTCGCCGATCGACGCGGCGCGGTCCCGGATCAGCGCGGCGGCCTTGAGCAGGATTGCGGTCCGCTGGTCGGCGGAGGTGTTTCGCCAGGTCTTGAACCCGCGCTCCGCAGCTTCAAGTGCCCGATCGAGGTCGGCGGCGGTGGCGTGAGGGACGCTGCCGATCGTCTCGCCGGTGGCCGGATCGATCACCTCGTGGCTGTCACGTCCGCCTCCGGACAGCGCCTCGCCGGCGATGAGCAGGTTGAGTGCGGGGTGGTCGGCCATCGGTTATCTCCATGTATCTGCGGCTGCCGCGCTAAAGGGTGAGTGGGGCTTGGGCAATGTCTTGCGATTCACCGGAGAGTTTGTCGTTCATGCTGGCGACCGCGAGGGTGAACCGTGGACCACATGGACCACTGTCCTGAGAGAGGAGCCCCGTTCGCTTGAGGAGGCTGAAAGGGCGGGAGGAAACGGTACGAGTGAAAGGCATGTCACCTGCCTTGGCACGGCCGAGGCGAGTAGGAAAAAGGAACCACGAGGTGCGCGGCGATGGTGCGGTTCAGGTAGACCGCGCTAAGGATGGAGAATGATCATTCGCCTCGCGCCTTTCGCCCTTCTGCTGGCCGGTCCCGCCCTTGCGCAGGATGCCCCTCCCGAGCCCGCTCCGCTGACACTGCAACAGGCCGGCGCGCTGCGCTGCTCGGCCGCGTTCGCGCTCGGCGCCGCTGCGCAAGCGCGCGGGGAGGCGACCGGCTGGCCTCCTCTGGCCTCTCGCGGGCGCGAGTTCATGGTCCGCGCATCGGCGGCGGTGATGGACGAAACCGGACGCAGCCGGGACGCGGTCGCCAACACGATCACGCAAAATGCGCGTGCCCTGTCGGATGATCGGACGGCGCTCGCTGCGGCAATGCCGGCTTGCCTTGTGCTGCTCGACGCGTCGGGGCTTTAGCGCGGCGGGCTGCCGGCAACGTTCAGCGCCGGTCAAGCGCCCTCGACTACGTTTCCCGTAGGTTTCGCCGTCCAGGAGTGTGCTTTCATGCGTCCGATAATCGCCGGTATCGTCCTTGCCGCGCTGTTCGCGCCGCTGCCCTTGGCCGCGCAGGACGATCCCGAAGCGGCCGCGGCGCGCACCGCCGAGGCGCTCCGCGACCCGGTCTTGCAGCAGCAAATGGCCGACGGCATGGCCGCCGCTTCGGAGGCGCTTCTCGACTTGCCGCTCGCCCCGCTGGCGCGCGCGGTTGCCGAAGCGGCGGGCGAGGATCCGCGCGCGGTCGATCCCGACCTGACTTTGCGCAGGGCCTCTCCGGAAGCCCGGGACGTGCCGGCCGAGATCCATGACAAGCTGCCCCGCGCGATGGGCGCGATGGCAGGCATGGCGGGGGGCTTCTCGGCCATGATGCCTGCCTTGCGCGAGATGGCCGAAAGAATGCGCGACGCGGTCGAGCAGGCCGGTCTTCCCGACTGACTTTTCCGTCGTTTAATTGAAGCGCGAACGGTGGATTCCACCGCGTCGCTGGTGCATGACAGCGGGCGATGTGGCGCCTTTACCAGTTCCCGCTCTGCCCGTTCAGCCGCAAGGTGCGTCTGCTCATGTCCGAAAAGGGCATCGGCTACGAACTGTGGCGCGAGAACCCGTGGGAACCGTCGGAGGGGTTCTGGCGCCTCAACGCGGCGGGACGCACCCCGGTGCTGGAGGATAAGGCGAAGGGCGTGGTGCTCGCCGATAGCCGCGCGATCTGCGAATACTTCGAGGAAACGGTCGACCGCGCGGCGATGATCAACGGCACCGCCGCCAATCGCGCTGAGATACGCCGGCTGGTCGCCCTGTTCGACGAGAACTTCTATGGCGACGTCACCGCGCCGCTGCTTCACGAGCGAATGAAGAAGCGCCTTGTTCTGCGCCAGCCGCCCGACAGCCGCACCTTGCGCGAGGCGATGAAGCTGGCGCACGAGCACCTCGAATACATCGACTGGCTGGTCGATACGCGGGCCTGGCTGGCGGGCGCGACGATGAGCCTGGCCGATCTCGCCGCCGCCGCGCAGATCTCGGTCGCCGACTACCTCGGCGGGATCGACTGGACAGGCCATGAGCAGTCGCGCGCCTGGTACGCCGTGTTCAAGAGCCGCCCGAGCTTCCGGCCGTTGCTTACCGAGCGGATGGAAGTGATCCAGCCGCCAGTCCATTACGCGCAAGTCGACGGTTGAGAGCGCTCCGCCACCTTCCCATATCCGTCGCGAAGGAGCCTTCTGCGATGACCATCGATCTCAAGAACCTGTCCGCCGCCGAGTGGCGCGAAAAGCTCAGCCCCGAGCAGTTTCACATCCTGCGCGAGAAAGGCACCGAGCGCGCTTTCACCGGCAAGTACGACAAGAACAAGGCCGCGGGCGAGTACCGCTGCGCCGGTTGCGGCGAAACCCTGTTTGTCAGCGATGCCAAGTACGACAGCGGCTGCGGCTGGCCGGCCTTTACGGCGCCCGCAGACGGTTCGAAAATCGACGAGCATCGCGATCTCAGCCACGGCATGATCCGCACCGAAGTGACGTGCGCCAAATGCGCCGGACACCTCGGCCACGTGTTTCCGGACGGCCCGCGCGAAGCCGGCGGGCTGCGTTACTGCATCAATTCCGCCGCGCTCGAATTCGAACCTCGCGGCGAGGGCGCGGAATAATCGTTCACCGCCGGTTTCATCTCGCCTATGCACCTCGCGCCAGGAACATGAGGGTAGCGGGACGATAGATGGCGAAGCGGGGAAGCCGACGGGCTGCTGCCGAGGCGCAGCGCAGGCGGCAGTCGGCCAAGCCGCGCCGGCAAGATGCCGGATGGCGTCTCTGGCTCCGGCGGCTTCTGATCTGGGGCGGCGCGGTCGCGCTGCTGGGCGCGCTGTTTCTCGGCCTCGCGGTGGCCTTCGCGGCGCGGTCGCTGCCGAGTTACTCCGCGCTCAAGGCGACCCAACCGGGCCAGACCATCGTGGTTCGTGCCCGGGACGGCAGCGAGATCGTCGAACTTGGGCCGAGTTACGGCAGGTGGCTCGACAGCAGCCAAATACCCGAAGTGATGAAGGACGCGATGGTCTCGGTCGAGGACCGGCGCTTCTTCTCCCATTTCGGGGTCGATCCGATCGGCCTGACGCGCGCGGTCTACATCTGGATCACGGGTGACAGCCGGCTGCAGGCGACCTCGACGATTACCCAGCAGCTCGCGCGCAACCTGTTCCTGAACTCAAACCGCTCGGTGGACCGCAAGGCGCGCGAGGCGATCCTGGCGATGGCGTTGGAGGCCAAGTTCTCCAAGCAGCAGATCCTCGAGCTCTACCTCAACAAGGTCTACTTCGGCGGCGGCGCCTATGGCGTCGATTCCGCCAGCCGCAAGTTCTTCAGCCACCCGGCTACCCACCTGTCGACCGCCGAGGCGGCAATCATAGCGGGCCTCGTCAAGGCGCCGAGCCGTTTCTCGCCGACCGCGGACGTCGATGCGGCGGTCAACCGCGCCAACGTGGTGCTCGACCTGATGCGCCAACAGGGACGCATTTCCGCCAGCGAGGCGGCGGTCGATCCTTCGGCGGTGAAGTTGAAGAAGGACACCAGCCAGAACTCGGTGCGCTACTTCACCGACTGGGCGCTGCCGCAACTCGATATCCTGTTGCCCGAGACGTTCGAGCCGATCGAGGTATGGACGACGCTCGACGTCGGCATGCAGCAGGCCGCTGCGGCGGCGATAAAGTCCAACGTGCCGCGCGGCGCCCAGGGCGCGCTGGTCAGCCTCGACCGCGACGGCGCCGTGCTGGCGATGGTAGGGGGCACCGATTACGTCGCGACCAACTACAATCGGGCGACCGAGGCGCTGCGCCAACCGGGATCGGCGTGGAAGCTGTTCGTCTATCTTTCCGCACTGGAGGCCGGGTACACGCCGGAGGACCGGGTGAAGGACGTGCCGGTGACGATCGACGGATGGAGCCCGCGCAACTCCGGCGGGTCATATGCCGGCGAAATCGACCTGCGCACCGCCTTCGCCTACTCCAAGAACACCGTCGCGGCGCAACTCGGCAACGAGGTCGGGTTCGGTACCGTCGCGTCGATGGCGCGGCGGTTCGGCATCTCGACACCGATTTCGACTTACCCGGCGATGGTCCTGGGATCGAGCGAAGTCCGCGTGCTCGACATGACTCGCGCCTTCGCGGAAGTCGGGGCTGGCGGAAACAGCCTCGAACCCTTCGGCATCGTGAAGGTCACCACCAACGAAGGCGAAGTGCTCTATCGCCACGAAAAGAAAGAGCCGACGCGGCTGGTGCCCGACTACGTGGCCGCAGGCATGACGGACCTGCTGCAGACCGCGGTCAGCACCGGCACCGGACGCGCGGCACAGATCGGGCGCCCGGTTGCCGGCAAGACCGGGACCACGTCATCGAACAAGGATGGCTGGTTCCTCGGCTTCTCCAGCGGCATTACCACCGGCGTCTGGATGGGCCGCGACGATGCCAAGGCGGTCGCCGGACTGCAGGGCGGCACCGCGCCGGCTCGCGCCTTTGCCTCGTACATGCGGTACGCGGTGAAAGATCGTCCGGTGGAGCAGTTCAACACCGAACTGAAGCTTCCCGAATGGCAGCTCGAGCCTGACGACGAGTATTACCTCCAGGGCGACCCGGACGAATATTACTACGTCGATGAATCGGGCAACCTCGTCGAACCGCAGCGTTCGGGTGAGGGCCCCGGGCCGCCCCCGTTCCCGGTCGAAGGTGAGCAGGCCCTCCCCGGGCCCGCCGCCCCCCAGCCTCGCCGCCCGGCAGACGAGGGCACGCAGGCGGCGACCGACGATTTCCTTGACCGGGCGACCGGCAACACCCCTCCGCCCGCCGCACAGCCTGTCATCAGGCCGCGCACGCCCGCGCCGCAGCCGACCCCTGCCCAGCGTCCCCAGTTCTAGGGCAGGGTTCCAGGGCGGAGCGTGTGGCTCCGTTCCATTTCGGGGAGGGACAGAAAAAGCCCCGCCGCGGCCGGGCCGGGCGGGGCTTGATACCAGATAATCGGCGCGATCAGCGCAGGCGGATCGGCACGTAAGTCAGAGGCCGGCCGCGGCGCTGGATGCGCAGCAGGACGGTAGTGCGGTTGTCGGCCTTGGCCGAGGACACGATCGACTGGAGCTCCGCCGTCGTCTCCACGGCCTTGTAGTTGGCCGAGACCACGATATCGCCGGGCTGGATGCCTTTCTGTCCCGCGTCCGAGCCGGGATCGACTCCGAGGATCACCAAACCGCCCGTATCGGGCGAAACGCCCAGTTGCTGGGCGAAGCGCGGCGACATCGGCGCCACCTGCAGGCCGAGGTTCTGCGCCAGTGCGTCGTCGCCTGCGGCTCCCGGCGCCGCATCGTCGTCGGCCTGGGCATCGTTATTGAACATCTGCGACTGGGCGAGCTCTTCGTCGGTGGGACGCTTGCCGACCGTCAGCGTGACGGTTCGGCGCTGGCCTTCGCGATAAAGCTCGACCGGCACGCGCGTGCCCGGCGCAATGTTGGCCACCAGGAACGACAGCGTCTGGTCGCTCGTCACGTCCTTGCCGTTGACCTTGGTGACTACGTCGCCCGGTCTGATGCCCGCCTTGTCGGCCGGCTGGCCTGGCTCGACAGACTGGACGAACTCGCCCCGGTTCTGAGGAAGGTTGAGCGAATCCGCGAGATCGCCGGCGACCGGCTGGATCTGCACGCCGAGGTAGCCGCGTTCGATTTCCTGGCCGGACTTGAGCTTCTCGACGATCGGCGCGGCGATCTCGGCGGGAATGGCGAAGCCGATGCCCACGCTGCCACCCGAAGGCGAGAAGATCGCATTGTTGATGCCGATCACGTTGCCCTGCATGTCGAACAGCGGACCGCCCGAGTTGCCGCGGTTGATGCTCGCGTCGGTCTGGATGTAGCGATCGTATGCGCCGCCCGAGCCGGTGTTACGGTAGACCGCCGAGACGATCCCGCTGGTGACAGTGCCGCCCAGCGCGAAGGGATTACCGATTGCGATCACCCAGTCGCCCACCCGCGCCTGGCGGGAATCGCCGAACTTCACGAAAGGGAACGGCTTGGGGGCGGTGATCTTGAGCACCGCGAGGTCGGACGAGGAATCGTTGCCGATCAGCTTGGCGGGGTATTCGGTGCCATCGGCGGTGGTGACGGTGATTTCCTCAACCTCGCCGCGGCCTTGCGGAGCGATCACGTGGTTGTTGGTGACCACGTACCCGTCCGCCGAAATCAGGAAGCCCGAGCCGAGCGACTGCGCCTCGCGCGTCGTCGGTTGCCCGTTGCCGCCACGATTGCCGAACAGCCCTTCGAAAGGAGTGCCGGCGAAGGGGTTCTGCTGCGCCTGCACCTGGATGCGCTGGCGCGTCGAGATGTTGACCACCGCCGGCTGGAGCTGGGCGGTGAGATCGGCAAACCCTTCCGGCGCCCCGGCGCGGGGCACCACGCGCGCCATCTGGCTATCATCGTTCTGTGCCACCTGGGCGCCCGCCGGATTGCCGGTGATGAGCGAAACGGCTGCCCCTCCGACGAGGAGGGCCGAAGTCAGTCCATACGAATATCGCACGCGCATAACGTCCTTTGCTCTTGTATCCTGGCCTTGGCGCTCGTGCCGCTGGCCGAGTGTCCGCCGCGAGGGCGATTCACGCCTGTGGGGCTTAACCGCAATTGAATATCCGGCGTATCGATCACCGGTTTCCGCGGAACTGCTTCAGGTATTCGTTCTCGGGCGAAAGAATGATCGTGGTGGACGATTTGGAATCCGCCGCGAAGGTGGTGTCGTAGCTCTGCATGGCTCGGTAGAAATCGTAGAACTGCGGGTCCTTGCCATAGGCGGCGGCGTAGATCTTGGCTGCCTGGGCCTCGGCCTCGGCACGGATGATCTGGCCGTTCTTCTGCCCTTGCGCGCGCAAGGTGGCAGCTTCCTGCTGCCGCGCGCTCTGCATTCGCCGGAACGCGGATTCGAGCGGAGTGCCGTCAGGCAGGTCGGCGCGCTTGATCCGCACGTCGATCACCTGGGCTCCGTACTTGCGCGCCTGCGCATCAAGCTTGGTGCGGATATTGGCCATCGTGCTCCCCCGCTCGGCCGCGAGCAGGGCGGAGAAGCTACGCCGCCCGAGCTCCTGCCGGACGACCGATGACAGGATCTGCGCAAGCTGACTGTCGACCGTGGCGAGGGTGCCCGCGGTCTGCACCATCTTCACCGGGTCGATGATCCGGTAGCGCGCATAGGCATCGACGTTGAGGCGCAGCTGGTCGGTCGAGAGCACCGTCTGCGGTTCCATGTCCACGCTGAGCACGCGCTTGTCGATTCGCTCGACCCGCTCGTAAAACGGAACGCGGAAGACGATGCCCGCGCCGGTCTCGCCATAGGGGCGGTCCGGTGCGAAGCGGTTGGCGACCCGGTCGGGCCGGCCCGCCTGGATGATCACCGCCTGTTCGGTTTCCGGCACGACGACGATGCTCGACAGCACCGCGACGACCGCGACTGCGGCAGCGATCAGCGAGGTCTTGTGAGTTTCCCAGAAGGTTTCCATCACTGGCCCCCTGCCGGAGCAGCCTCGGCGCGCTTCTTGATCTCGGGCAACGGCAGGTATGTCTGCAAGCCTTGGGTCTCAACCACTGTCTTGTCGTTCTGACGCAATACCCGCTCCATGGTCTCGTAATAGAGGCGCCGCTTGGTCACCTCCGGCGCAAGCTTGTACTGCGCATAGATCTTGTCGAACGACGCCGCATCGCCTTGTGCGCGGGCTAGGATCTGCTGCGCATAGGCTTCGGCTCGGTTTATCTCGGCGTCGGCGTCCTGCTGCGCGGCGGATACGTCCTTGAAGGCTTCTTCCACTTCCTTGGGCGGGTCGGTCTTGCGGATCTGCACGCCCTGGATCGCGATGCCCGACTCATAGGCGTCGAGGATGGCCTGCATCCGGCTCATCACGCTCTGCTCGATGTCGGCGCGGCCCGATCCCGACAGGACTTGGTTGAGGCTCTTCTGGGCGACCGAGGCGCGCATCGCGGCTTCGGCCACTTCGCGCACGGTTTCGTCCGGCTGGGCGAGCTGGAAACGGTATTGCTTCAGGTCCTTGATGGTCCACCGCACGATGTAGCTCAGATCGACCAGGTTCTGGTCGCCCGTCAGCATCAGCTTTTGCGCCGATCCTTCGGGGATTTGCTCGATCCGGAATTCGCTGACCTGCTCGACGTCCACTTGCTGGATCGGCCAGGGCAGAGTGACGCTCAGGCCGGGCGTCAGAGTGCGCGAGTACTTGCCGAAGGTGGTGACGACGCCTTCTTCCTTGGGGCCGATCTGGTGCACCATCGAAAACGCCAGCCAGACCAGGAGGATTGCGCCGATGGCGAGCGGAAACCAGCTCCGGCCCCCGGGCAATTCCGGCAGCCGGAAACCGGGCCCATCGCCGCCCCCGCCGCTCCGGCGCGGTCCCTCAGGCCCACGGTGCTTGAAGATATCCTCGATACTGGCGGACCGGCGCGGTTCGTCAGTAGGCGGCAGCCACGGGTTGCGTGGGCCTTTCGGCTTGTCGGCAGAGGGCTCGTCAGCAGAAGGCGACGGTTCGTTACCGCTCGGTCCGTCGCCGGTCGGCTGTTTTCCGCTGCCCGCGCCCCACGGGCTCTTGCCCCCTGCCATGGGATGCGAGCTTCCCGTCCCGTCATTGATCTCCATGCGGGTCTTTATAGGTGGCCTATTGCCGAAAAACAGGGGCCGAACATCGGGGTGCCCGGAAAACAGGGATTGCCTCCCCGATTTTCCTGCTAGTGGCGCGAACGACATGGACCTGGAAGACCTGAAGGCGCGCCTGCCGCGCGAAGCCGCAGCGCGGGTGCGCTCGCTCAAGCAGTCGGGCGAAACGCTCACCGCGATACTGGACGCCTCGGGCCTCGATGCCGCTGCACGAAACGCTCTCGAGCGCGAGGCGCACTCCGCGCTCGCCGGCGCGCCGGGAGTGGGCGAGGTGCGGGTGGCGCTGATGGCTGACAAGGCGGAGCAGCCGGCGCGGACCGGTCCGGTCATCGTTGCCGTGGGATCGGGCAAGGGCGGCGTCGGCAAGTCCACGCTGACCGCCAACCTCGCGGTCGCCCTGGCGCGTGCCGGGCGCAAGGTCGGTCTCGTCGATGCCGACGTATATGGCCCGAGCCAGCCCACGTTGCTCGACACCGAAGGCCAGCGTCCCAGGGCCGAGGGCGACAAGCTGGTCCCGGTCATGAGCCGCTTTGGCGTGCCCATGCTGTCGATGGGTCACCTCGTCGAGCCGGGGAAGGCTCTCGCCTGGCGCGGGCCGATGGCGAGCGGGGCATTCGGCCAACTGGTCGATGCGATATGGGGCGATGTCGAGGTCATCCTGCTCGACCTTCCGCCGGGCACCGGGGACGTCCAGATCACCATGCTCCAGAAGCACAAGCCGGCAGGCGCGGTGATCGTGTCGACCCCGCAGGACCTGGCGCTGATCGACGCCCAGCGCGCGGCGCAGCTGTTTGAACAGGGCAAGGTGCCGATTATCGGCCTCGTCGAGAACATGGCCGGTTACGTCTGCCCGCACTGCGGCGAAACGAGCGATCCGTTCGGTCGCGGCGGCGCGCAGGCGGCAGCCGAGCAGGCGGGAATCCCGTTCCTCGGCCGCATTCCGCTGAGCCTTTCGGTCCGGCAGGCCAGCGATGCCGGTACGCCGCCAGCCGCCGGCGAAGGAGAGGATGCCGCCCCGTTCAGCGCGATTGCCGCGAGGGTTGGCGAATGGCTGGATCGAAGGACGGGCTAGCAGTGCAGATCAGCCGCCGGGGCCTGCTTGCGGGAGCCGCGGTCGGCGGCGGCCTGCTCGTCGCGTGGAGTCTCTGGCCGCGCGATTACGGCGTTCCATTGACACCGGGGCGCGGTGAGTGGGCATTCGGGGCCTGGCTCAAGCTTGGCCGCGATGGAGTGCTGACGGTAGCGGTGCCCCAACTGGAAATGGGGCAGGGGATTTCGACCCTTTTACCGCAGGTGGTCGCAGCCGAGATGGGTGCCGACTGGCGGCAGGTCGCGGTCGAGCCGGCGCCGGTTTCGGGTGCCTATCCGAACCTGCCGCTCGCGGCAAAATGGGCTCCCTTGTGGATGCCCCTCGCCTCCGGCCTCGCCGACCGGCCTGACGATCTGGTCGCGCGCCGTTGGGCGGGAGAGAAGGGCTTCATGGCGACTGCAGATGGCACTTCGCTAGCCGCCTACGAGCGGCCGGCACGCGAGGCGGCGGCCGCCGCACGGGCAATGCTGTGCATGGCGGCGGGGCAGCGTTGGGGAGTCGATTACGAGCAGTGCGAAGCGCAGGGCGGCCTCGTCATGCACGGAAGCAAACAACTCGCGTTCGCAGCCCTGGCGGAGGAAGCGGCGCGCTTCGATCCGCCAGATCCCCCGCCGTTGAGGTCGAATCCCTACCAAGAGACGGCCACTGTCGGCAATCCATCCCAGCCAGTCGCGTACCCGCGGCTCGATCTGCCCGCGAAGGTGGACGGTAGCTTCCTGTTCGGGGGCGATGTGCGGCTCCCCGGCATGCTCTACGCCGCGATCCGGCACGGCCCGGCGGGCGACACCGAACTGGCCGGCTACGACATCCGGGCAGGGGCCCGCGCGCTCGGACTGAAACAGGTGGTCAAGGCCAGGGGCTGGATCGCGGCGGTGGCTGACACCTGGTGGGCCGCCGAGCGCGCTCTCGATGCCCTGGCCCCCCGTTGGCGCACCGAGGGCCGCGCGGATAGCGGCACCATCGACCGGCAGCTCGAAGAAGCGCTGACCAAAGGAGAAGCGCGCCGTATCCTGACCCGCGGCGACGGCGACAGCAATCTGGGCGCTCCGACGGTTACCTATCGCTACGACCTTGCGCCTGCGACCCACGCGATGATCGAGACTGCCAGCGCGACCGCCCGGATGGCCGATGGACGGCTCGAACTGTGGTTGGCGAGCCAGGCTCCCGCGCAGGCTAGGGAAGCGGCCGCCAAGGCCGTGGGCCTCTCGCCGAACGATGTCGTCCTTTACCCGCTGGCAGCCGGCGGCAGCTTCGACCGGCGGCTGGAACACGACCATGCGATCGAAGCGGCGGTGATCGCGGCCGAAGTCGGCGCCCCCGTGCAACTCGTGTGGTCACGCTGGCAGGAGATGATCGCCGGCCGCCCGCGTGCGCCCCTTGCCTGTCTTGCCAGTGCCTGGACCGCGCGCGAGGACGGGACGCCGCAAGCCTTGCGCCTGCGGGTCGCCATGCCCGCCACGACGAAGGAGTTCGGCGCGCGGCTGTTCGGCAACAAGACTGCGGTCGCCGCGCGTGAAGTGGCGGCAACAGGACCGGACCCGCTCGCTTTCGAAGGGGCCGGAACGCCATATGGCATTCCCGCGCTGGCCATCGACCATGTGGCGGTGGACGTTGGCCTGTCCAGCGGCCGCTTTCGGGGAAACTCGCATGGCTATCTCGCTTTCATCGTCGAGAGCTTCATGGACGAGCTTGCCGGCCGCGTCGGGCGCGAGCCGCTCTCGTTCCGCATGGCGCTTCTCGGACATGATCCACGGCTGGCCGAATGCCTCCAGCGAGCGGCGAGGCTCGCCGAATGGGACGGCGGCGCCGGTCAGAGCGGACAGGGAATTGCCTGCTGGCGAATAGGAGATCCTGAGGGCGAAGGCCCGGTGGCGCGGATCGCGTGCGTCGCCACCGCGCGTGCCGGCGAGGGCGGGGTGCGGGTCGGAAAGCTGTCTGCCGCGGTCGACCTTGGCCGGGTCGTCAACCTCGGCATCGCGCGCCAGCAGATCGAGGGCGGGCTGATCTTCGGGACCAGCCTTGCCACGGGTTCGGCGGTGACATTCGCGGATGGCCTGCCGGCCGAGGCCGGCCTGGGCGCGCTGGCGCTGCCCCGGCTCGACGATTGCCCCGAAGTCGTCGTAGAGGTCATGCGTGGCGATGGACCACCGGCCGACCCCGGGGAAATCGGCGCGGTGGTGGCCGCCCCGGCCATCGCAAATGCTCTTAATTCAGCCGCCGGCCTGCGTCTGCGCCGCCTGCCTCTTCTGTCGGAGGGAATATGACCCGGCCCGCGTCCCCGACCCCGGAAAACCATCCGCCGGTCCGCACCGGCAGGATCGGCGTCCTGCTGGTCAACCTCGGCACGCCCGACGCACCCGATGCCCGTTCGGTGCGGCGTTATCTCGCGGAGTTCCTCTCCGATCGCCGCGTGGTGGAAATTCCGCCGCTGATCTGGCAGCCGATCCTGCGCGGCGCGATCCTCACCACCCGCCCGAAGAAAAGCGCGCACGCCTATTCGCAGGTCTGGACCGAGGCCGGCTCACCGCTCGCCGCGATCACTGCCGAGCAGGCTGCGCGCCTCCAGGAACGGCTGGGCGACGACGTGATGGTGGCGCATGCGATGCGCTATGGCCGGCCGAAGATCGGGGCGGCGATGCAGGAGCTGATGGACGCTGGCTGCGACCGTATCCTGCTGGCGCCGCTCTATCCCCAATATAGCGCAGCAACGACCGCAACCGTTGTGGACAAGGCTGCGGACAAGCTGCGAACGATGCGTTGGCAACCTGCCTTGCGTACCCTGCCGCCTTATCACGACGATCCGCACTATATCGAAGCGCTCGCGCGAGACATCGGCAGCCAGCTCGACGCGCTTCACTTCGCCCCGGAAGTGCTCCTTTTGAGCTTTCACGGAATGCCCGAGCGCACGCTTCACCTTGGCGATCCCTACCACTGCCATTCGCGCAAGACCGCGCGTTTGCTCGAAGGCGCGCTCGGCAGGCCGGACCTGCGCGTCGTGACCACGTTTCAGTCGCGCTTCGGCCGGGCCAAATGGCTGGAGCCGGCGACCGATGCGGTGCTGGCCGAAGAAGCGCGCCGGGGCACGCGGCGGCTGGCTGTCGCGGCGCCCGGATTCTCGGCTGATTGCCTGGAGACGCTGGAGGAACTGGCGATCCGCGGGCGCGAGCAATTCATCGGAGCGGGCGGCGAGGAGTTCGCGGCGCTTGCCTGCCTCAATGCCCGCCATCCCGGGATGGACATGCTCGAGGCGCTGGTGCGGCGCGAGCTTGCCGGCTGGCTCTAGCGCACTTACAACCGGCTCAACTTACACTGGGGTAAGTTGCCTGGAGCTACCGATGGCCACGCTCGCCGAACCCGCTTTCGCCCCTCATGTGCCCGCCGAGACACCGCCACGGCACTGGTCCGAAGGCTGGCTCACAGATGCCGACGTGGCGCACATTCCCGGCGAGGCGGGGCCGCCGGTGATCGGCAACCTGTTCAAGATGCTCGGGGATCCGCACGGTTTCGCATGGCGGATGTTTCGCGAGTATGGACCGGTCTACAAGAGCAAGGCCATGGGCCGGTGGCATGTCTCGCTGATCGGGGCCGAGGCGAACGAACTGCTGCTGTTCGATCGGGACAAGATTTTCTCCTCCGAACAGGGCTGGGGCCCGGCACTCCACCGCCTGTTCCCGCGCGGGCTGATGCTGCTCGATTTCGAGAAGCACCGGGCGGACCGGCGCGCGCTGTCGATCGCCTTCAAGCCCGAGCCGATGCGCCACTATGCCGACGCGCTCGATCGCGGGATCGCTGCGGAAGTCGGAAAGTGGCGCGGAGAGATGCTGTTCTACCCGGCGATCAAGCAGCTCACGCTGGCACTGGCGGCTGACAGCTTCATCGGCGTGCCATGGGGGCCGGAATCGAAGAAGATCAACCAGGCTTTCGTCGACATGGTGCAGGCCTCGATTACTCCGGTGAGGAAGCCGCTGCCGTTCACCCAGATGCGCAAGGGTGTGAAGGGCCGCGAATTTCTCATCGATTACTTCACGAAGCTCACGCTGCGCCGCCGGGCCGGGGAGGGCAACGGACAGGATATGTTCAGCCAGTTCGCCACCGCGACCAACGAGGACGGCAGCCTGCTCCCGGTCGACGAGGTCGTCGATCACATGAACTTCCTGATGATGGCCGCCCACGACACCATCACCTCCAGCGCCACCAGTCTCGTCTGGCTGCTGGCCAAGCATCCGGAATGGCAGGAAAAGGTCCGGCAGGAAGTGTTCGCGATCACCGGCGGGCCGGATGCGAAGGGCGCGCCCCGCGGCGCGACCTACGATGACCTGGGCAAGTTCGAACTGCTCGAGATGGCGTTCAAGGAATCGCTGCGGCTGATCGCGCCGGTTCCCTCGATCCCGCGCCGCGCGCTGAGGAGCTTCGAGTTCAAGGGCGTCCGCATCCCGGCGGGCGCGGCGTGCGGGTTCAACACCCATCTGACGCACCACATGGAGGAATACTGGGTCAGCCCCGAAACGTTCGATCCGATGCGCTTCACGCCAGACAAGGTAAAGGCGCGCCACAAGTATGCCTGGGTGCCCTTCGGCGGCGGCGCCCACATGTGCCTAGGCCTGCACTTCGCCTACATGCAGGTGAAGATACTGACGGCGCAGCTTCTCCAGCGCTACCGGATCGAGATCGCGGACGGGTACGAGCCCGCCTGGCAGCCGTGGCCGATTCCCAAGCCCAAGGACGGGCTGAAGGTAACGTTCGCGCCGCTCTAGAAATCGATGGCGATGCCGTCCTTTACCCAGTCGCCGTAGCGGGTCGGGCTGAGCGGTTCGTTCACTGCGCCTTCGCTCGGCTTGGGCGGCGGCGCACTCGTCCAGTGGGCGGGCTTCACGAATTCCCGCGGGCGTTTGGTCGCGCGTTCCATGCCCCCGAGATGGGCACGCTGGCGCCGCGATGCAATCGGCTTTAGGGGCATTGCGATGGCAAAAATCCAGGGATTGGCCGCGCGCACCGCGGCACTGCGCATGCTCGATGCCGTCTTGCGCCGCGGCGAGACGCTTGACCTGGCGGAAGGGCAGTTCGCCAAGGGGCTGACGCCGAGCGACCGCGGGCTGGCCCGTGCAATTGCCGGCGAGACTTTGCGCTGGCTGGTCGACCTTGATGCCCTCATCGACTCCGCGACGAAGGACGTGCTGCCCGACGATGCCAAGCCGCGCATGGTGCTGCGGATGATGCTCGCCCAGGTCTTCCGCCTGGCAACGCCGCCGCATGCAGTGATCGCGACCGGGCTGGAGCTGCTTTCGGGCGGCCCCCGCCGCCTCGCTCACGGGGTGTTCTCGACCCTGGTGAAGCGCGGGGCCGCGCTGCCGCCGGTGCCGACCTTGCCTGCCGCGGTCGCCTCGCGGTGGGGCGAGCGGGCCGGGCCGATCGCCGCCGCGCTGGCCGAGCCGCCGCCCCTCGACCTAGCGCTCAAGAACTGGAAAGAGACCCAGCGGTGGGTGGCAGAACTGGGCGGCGTCTCCCTCGCGCCCGGTCATGTCAGGCTTGCGCGCGGCACGGCGGTCGAACGCCTCGCCGGGTTCCAGCAAGGCGAATGGTGGGTGCAGGATTTCGCCGCCTCGCTGCCTGCGCGGCTGCTCGGGGAAGGCAATGGACGGCGCGTGCTCGACCTGTGCGCCGCGCCCGGCGGCAAGATGCTCCAACTCGCTGCAGCGGGCTGGCAGGTGACCGCGCTCGACAAGAGCGTCAAGCGGCTCGACCGGCTGGTGGAAAACCTGGACCGCACCGGCCTCGCTGCCGAAGTGGTGGCCGCAGACGCCCTCGCGTGGGAGCCAACGCGTCAATTCGAAGCGATCCTGCTCGACGCCCCGTGCACGGCGACCGGCACCTGCCGCCGTAATCCCGACGTGCTCCACCGCGTTCACGCGAGGCAGATCGCCGAGATGGCCGAGCTTCAGGAGCGACTGCTGGAGCGCGCCGCGCGCTGGCTCGCCCCCGGCGGGACGCTGGTTTACGCGGTCTGCTCGCTCGAGCCCGAGGAAGGCGAGCGGCATCCGAAGCCCGAAGGGCTGCTGCCGGCGCCCATTCGCGCTGAGGAGTTACCGGCCGGGCTGCTGCCAGATAGCGAAGGAGGCCTGCGCACCGACCCCGGCATGCTGCCGGATGCCGGCGGGCTCGACGGGTTCTTCGTCGCCCGCTGGCGTGCGCCCCCCGCTTAGCTCCCGGCCTTCACCTTGTTCTGGAAGCTCTTCCTGAGCTTCATCAATTTGGGCGGAATCGTCGCCAGGCAGTACGGATTTCGTTGGCCTTCACCTTCCCAGTATTCCTGATGATAGTCCTCGGCCGGATACCATTCTGCGGGACCCTCGATGGTCGTGACGGCAGACTGCCCGGCATGGTCGGCGTTCCAGCGATCGATCGCGGCCTTCGCCTCGGCCCGCTGCTTTCCGTCGAGTGGGAAGATTGCGCTGCGGTACTGTGTCCCGATGTCGTTGCCCTGTCGGTTTAGCTGGGTCGGGTCATGCGTCCCAAGGAACACGTCCAGTATTTCGGGCAGCGAGATGACTTCCGGATCGAACGTCACGCGGATCGCCTCGGCATGGCCGGTATCGCCGCTGCATACTTGCTTGTATGTCGGATGAGCGGTGGTGCCGCCGATATACCCGCTTTCTACCTCGCTTACCCCCACCACGTCGCGGAATACCGCCTCGGTGCACCAGAAGCACCCGCCTGCCAGGATCGCCTGCTCGCTCATGAAAGTCTCCTTCGCGCCGCCAGATAGGAAGCGGGGGCAGGGTTGTCATCTGCGGCCGGCGGCCTAGTTGTCGCGCATGACCGAAGTGACAGTCGCCGCGCTGCAGCTCGATCTTTCCTCGCACGACGAGCGAGAGAACATCGCTGCCGTCTCCGCCCTCGTGGAAGAAGCGGCGGGGGAGGGCGCAAAGATCGTCTGCCCGCCCGAGCTCTTCTCCGGGCGCTATTTCTGCCAGGTCGAGGACGAGGCGCTGTTCTCGCTCGCGCGGCCGGTGGCCGAGCATCCCTCGGTGATCGCCATGCGCGCGCTGGCGGCGAAGCTGAAGGTTGTCATCCCGACCAGCTTCTTTGAGCGCGACGGGCACCACTACTACAACACCTTGGCAATGGTGGACGAAGGCGGCGAGATCCTAGGCACCTATCGCAAGAGCCATATCCCCGATGGGCCGGGCTACGAGGAAAAGTACTATTTCCGCCCCGGCAACGACGGGTTCAAGGTTTGGGACGTTGCCGGCACGCGCATTGGCGTCGGCATCTGCTGGGACCAGTGGTACCCGGAATGCGCGCGGGTGATGGCGCTGATGGGGGCAGAAATGCTGTTCTACCCAACCGCGATCGGTTCCGAACCTTACGACGAGGGACTCGACACCAGTCGCATGTGGCGCCGCGCGATGCTGGGCCATGCGGTATCCAACTGCATGCCCGTGGTCGCGGCCAACCGCATCGGGGACGAGGACGGACAACAGTTCTACGGCCACAGTTTCATCAGCGACGAATGGGGCGATTACGTCCGCGAGATGGGCGCTGGCGAGAGCGGCGTGCTGCTCGCGAAGCTCGATCTGGCTCGAGCGGCGAAGCATCGCGCTGGGATGGGATTTTTCAGGGACCGCCGCCCGCAGCTTTACGGGCGGATTTGCCAGGATATCTGACCCCTTGGGGGAGTCTTCCCGGTACCTGATCGCGCTGGGGTCGAACATGCGCCACCCCCGCCATGGCGATCCGCGGCGGGTGCTCGCGGCCGCGCTTGAGGCGCTGGGAGCCGTCGGTCACGAGGTGCTTGCCGCTTCACCGGTCGTGTCGAGCGAGCCGCTCGGCCCATCGCGACGGCGCTACGCAAATGCCGCGGCAATCATTTCGAGCGCAATGGGACCCGATGCGCTGCTTGACAGCCTCCAGACGATCGAGCGAAGCTTTGGCCGCCGTCGGCGAGGGCAGCAATGGGGCGCCCGCGTGCTCGACCTCGATATCGTGCTGTGGAGTCAGGGCGCGTGGTCGAGCGGTCGTCTGTTGGTCCCTCATCCGCAGTTCCGCCGCAGGAGGTTCGTCCTTGGTCCTGCGGCGGCTATCGCCCCCTCGTGGATCGATCCCGTGACCGCGCTGACGGTGCGTCAATTCCACGCCCGCTTGACCCGCGCCAATCCAGTGCACTAGGGCGGCACCCGGTCGGGCCCTTAGCTCAGTCGGTAGAGCAACTGACTTTTAATCAGTAGGTCGCTGGTTCGAACCCAGCAGGGCTCACCACGCATCCGGTCGACCGGAAACTCTAGGGCGCATGCGCGCATTCCTGTGCAGCGTGCATTGCGTCGATCACCTCTGCGTCGGTGGTCTGGGTAAAGTCGACGTAGTGCGCCCCCACCGCGTGGAAGGGGGAGGGTGTTTCCAGACAGACCACGTGATCGCACAGGGGTGCCAGAGCCTCGATCGCATCGCGCGGTGAAACCGGCACGGCGAGGACGATCCTGCGAGCTTCCGACCGGTGAAGCGCTTCGAGCGCCGCGCGCACGGTTCCCCCGGTCGCGATACCGTCATCGACCACGATCACCGTTCGTCCGGCCAGGGCGACAGCGGGGCCAGTCCGGTAAAGGCTGCGGTGACGGGCGATTTCCTGCACCTCCCGGTCGACCTGGTGCCGTATATACTCGGACGATGCGCCGACTGAATGCGCAAGAGCTTCATTGATGACGACTTGTGGCGGGGTGCCATCGACGACTGCGCCGATGCCGTATTCGGCATGCCCGGGCGCCCCGATCTTGCGGACGAACAGCAGGTCCATCGGCGCGTGCAACAGTCTTGCGACTTCGAGCCCGACGGGCACGCCTCCCCGGGGCAGGGCGAGCACGACAGGTTCGGTCAGCCGGAGAGCGAGCAACTCCTCCGCGAGCAGGCGGCCGGCCTCCGCCCGATTGGCGAAGCGCCTGCTCATCCTGCGTCTCCCTCGCCCAGGTGGCCGAGGAACCAGTCACGCGCGTGCTCGACGACTTCGTCCAGCGTGCCTGGCTCCTCGAACAGGTGGCCCGCTCCGGGCACAATCGTCAGCTTGTGCTCGCACCCCATCGTGTCGGCCGCGGCCCGGTTGAGGCCGATGACCGGCCCGTCCAGGCTGCCCACGAGCAGCAGAGTGGGTGCGCGGACACGGGCAAGTGCCTGGCTTCCGGCGAGGTCCGGACGCCCACCGCGCGAAACCACCGCGGCGATCCGCCGATCTTCGGCCGCCGCCAGCAGAGCCGCGCCGCCGCCGGTGCTGGCGCCAAAGTAGCAGGGACGCAGCATCGCTGTCGGCGCGAAATCACCCGCCCAGTCGGTCGCGACCCGCAGGCGCGAGGCGAGCAGGCCGATGTCGAACACATTGGCGCGGTCCAGCTCCTCGCGTTCGGTTAGCAAGTCGAGCAGGAGGGTCGCCAGACCGGCCTCGCGCAGTTTGGTGGCGACGTAGTTATTGCGCGGGCTCATCCGGCCGCTGCCGCTGCCATGCGCGAAAATGACCAGGCCCTTGGCCTGGGCCGGTATTCCGAGAATGGCCTCGAGGCCCGGGCGCTGCCCGATGCGTACATGCTCGAGCCCCTCGATCGGCGAAGTACGCGGCGGGCGCTCGCTGGTGAATGTGACCATGACCGGTCTCCTCGTGCAAACCGGGGAAGTGGACACTTTGGGTTCCTGGTCCGCAATCGGGAAAGCTACGGAGAAGGCCGTTCCGCAAGTTCCCCGATTCCGCGAGCGAGGGTCCGCGGTCAGACTCGCGACCGCTCCGCCTCTCGTATGAAAGGCGTTGCAGACGAGGAGAGCTTGATCATGAACGAACAGACAACCCTGCCTGCGCGCACCCAGTCCGAAGCGCCGCTGCCCGCCATGTTCGGCCGGTTGCGGGATGAGATCGACCACTTGTTCGACGACTTCAGTTTCGCGCGACCGGCGCGGTCCTTCTTCAGCCTGCCCGCGGCCATGCGCTTTACCCCGGCAATGGACATTCACGATCGCGGCAACCGTTACGACGTCGCGCTCGAACTGCCGGGCATGGAAGAAAAGGACATCGACGTCGAAGTGGCCGACGGTGTGCTGACCGTTTCCGGTGAGAAGCGCAGCGACCGGGAAGAGAAGACCGACGGCTGCCTGGTGAGCGAGCGTTCCTATGGTTCCTTCCGGCGTCAATTCACGTTGCCGCGCGATGTCGATCCCGATGCGATCGAGGCCAAGTACAAAAGCGGCGTGCTTCACCTGAAGCTGGGCAAGGACAAGGCGGCGCAAAGCCGGACGCGCAAGATCGCGGTCGGTACCTGAGAGGCCTGACGGCGAGCGGCGGCAAGGGCACTCCGCTCGCCGGCCAGCCGGACAACCGGCAGCCCCCGTTTGAATAACGCGCGATCCGTTGTTAGGCGGCCCGACAAACGCAACGACCGATCGGGCAGGGCAACGACATGGCGAAGACGCAGGCGGCTGGCGGCTGCATGACCGGTGGACAGATACTCGTCCGCGAGCTGATCGCGCGGGGAGTGGACACCGTGTTCTGCGTGCCGGGGGAGAGCTATCTCGCTGCGCTCGACGCAATCTACGAGGCGGGAGACGCGATCCGGCTGGTGGTCTGTCGGCATGAGGCCGGGGCGGCCAACATGGCGGAGGCCTGGGGCAAGCTTACCGGTCGGCCGGGCATCTGCTTCGTGACGCGCGGGCCTGGCGCCTGCCACGCAAGTATCGGAATTCACACCGCAAAACACGATAGCACGCCGATGATCCTGTTCGTCGGCCAGGTTCCGCGCGACCAGATCGGACGGGGGGCATTCCAGGAAGTCGATTATCCCGCGACTTTCGGCGATCTTGCCAAGTGGGCCTGCCAGATCGACGACGCGGCCCGCATTCCGGAATTCGTTTCAAGGGCTTACGCGACCGCTCTGGGTGGGCGGCCAGGACCGGTCGTGATTGCCCTGCCGGAAGACATGCTGAGCGAGGAGGTCCAGGCGCCGGCCGCCGGGCGCGAAGCCGAGCACTGGACCGCCATACCCGATGACGCGTCAATGAAGCGCTTGATCGAGCTGCTGAACACCGCCGAACGCCCGCTGCTGGTGCTCGGCGGTTCGCAGTGGAGCGAGGCGGGGCTGGCCGACCTCACCCGCTTCGTCGAAGCGACCGGCCTGCCGGTCACCTGCGGCTTCCGCCGGCAGGACCTGTTCGACAACCGCCACCCGAACTACGTCGGCGAGTCGGCGCTCGGCATTAATCCGAAGCTCAAGGCGCGCTGGCGTGAAGCGGACCTGATCATCGCGGTCGGCACGCGACTGGGCGAGATCGTCACCGACGGTTACACCAACCTCGATGCGCCGGCGCCGGGGCCGAAGCTGGTGCACGTCCACCCCGAGGCGAGCGAGCTGGGCCGGGTCTATCAACCGACGCTGGCAATCGCGTGCGATCCCAAGGCCTTCGCGCGGGCAGCCGCTTCCGCCGTTGCCGGTGCCTCGCCCCGATGGGACCAGTGGCGCAAGTCCGCGCGTGGCGATTACGAGGCGTGGCAGCAGCCGCCCGCAAGCGTCGGGCCGGTCGACATGGCGAGCATTGTCGGCTGGCTAAGCGACAATCTCCCCGAAAACGCGATTCTCACCAACGGCGCGGGCAACTACGCGATCTGGCTGCACCGGTTCTTCCGCTACAAGCGCGCCGGAACGCAGCTCGCTCCGACCAGCGGGGCGATGGGCTATGGCCTGCCGGCGGCCATCGCCGCCGGGATCGCGCATCCCGACCGCCCGGTGGTATGCTTCGCCGGCGACGGCTGCTTCATGATGGCGAGCACCGAGCTTGCCACGATCGTCCGCCACCGGGTGCCGGTGATCGTGGTGGTAGTGAACAACGGCGCCTACGGCACCATCCGCATGCACCAGGAGCGGCGCTATCCCGGCCACGTGGTCGGCACCGAGCTGGTCAATCCGGACTTCGCCGCGCTGGCGCAGAGCTACGGCATCGCCGGCTGGCGGGTTGAGCAGACCGAGGACTTCACGCCGGCGTTCGAAGCGGCGCGGGCATCGGGCGAGGCGGCGCTGATCGAGATCGTGCTGCCGACCGCCGAGCTTTCGCCGACGATGAAGCTCAAGACCTAGAACGCCAGCGCGGACACCATCGTCCGCGCCGCCAGCGCGGGCTGGTGGGCGGGGCAGCGGATCAGCCAGTCGGCTTGGGTAAGCGGACTTTGCGCGCCGCTGTCCTGATTGCCGAGCGGAACTAGCCCCGCATCGTCCCACCGCGCCCGGACAAAGGTCTCGCGCTCGTCGGCCGCCGGCAGCGAGGCGGCGAGCGGAAGGGTGCGCCATTGGTGCGCGGCATCACCACCCTGCAGCCGCGCGAGCAGCGGGCGCAGGAACAGCGCGGCGGTGACCAGCGCCGAAGTCGGGTTGCCCGGCAGGCCGAGCACAAGGGCGTCTGCGCAGCGGCCGAACCACACCGGCCTGCCCGGCTTGATCGCGACCTTCTCGAACGCCAGCGCCAGCGCGTGCGCGGCGAAGCTGGCCTTGGCGAAATCGCGCTCGCCGACCGAGGCACCGCCGGTCACCACCACCAGGTTGCTTCTTTCCAGCAGCTCGCCCGCCAGCGCGGTCAGGCGCGCGAGGTCGTCGGGGCAGATCGCCCGCACGACGATTTCGGCCCCCGCGCTCTGCGCCAGCGCGGCCACGCCGAGGCCGATGGTCTCCGGGATCGCATCGGGCCAGGCATGCGCCTCGCCGGGCGCGGCGAGTTCGTCGCCGGTCGCAAGGATCGCGACGCGGGGAATCCGGCCGACGGTCACCTCCGCCCGGTCGGCCGCCCCCGCTGCGACCAGGATGCGCGGGGTCAGCCGCGTACCGGCGGGCAGCACCATCGCCTCGGCGGCGAAGTCGCTGCCCGCCGCGCGGATGTAGGTCGCCGGGCCGTAGGCGGGCGTGAAGCGCACCCGTGCGCCGTCCCGCTCCGCATGCTCCTGGATGATCACCCGCGTCGCGCCCTCCGGAACGCCCGCGCCGGTGAACACGCGCACCGCCTGTCCCGGCCCGACGGTACCGCGCCACCAGGCGCCGGCGCGCGATTCGCCGATCACTTCGAGCCATTCGCCCGGCTCGGTCGCGGCGTCGACCACGGCATATCCGTCCATCGTCGAAACTGCCGAGCGGGGCGCTTGGCCGCGTGCGATCAGGTCGGCAGCGAGCGTGCGCCCGGCAGCGTCGGCGAGCGGAACGGTCTCGCAGCCAAGCGGCGCGACTTCGCCGATCAGTGCCAGCGCCGCGTCGAAGGAAATCGGCGCGGCCAAGGCGGTCAGCTCAGGAGGGCGCGCGGTCGAGCCGGCGGGCGATGGCCACGCCAAGCGCGATCAGCGGCGGGACCAGCACGATCGACAGCGTCACCTTGGCCAGCATCTGTCCCACCAGCAGGTCGCGAATAGGGAACTCGCCATAGAACGCCAGCGTGATGAAGATCAGCGTATCGACCACCTGGCTCAGCGCCGAGGCAACCGCGCCGCGCACCAGCATGAACGCGCCGCCGCTATCCTCGCTCTTGCCGCGCAAGGCGGAGAACAGCCACACGTTGAGGAACAGCGACACGCCGTATGCCACCGGGCCCGCCGCCATGATCCGCGGGGTGCTGCCCATCATCAGCTGGAAGGCATTCAGCCGGTCGGGCGGCATGTCGGGCGAAGCGGGCAGTTGCAGCACGACGAAGATCAGTGCGATTGACAGCGCGAGGGGCAAGAAGCCCCAGAACACCAGCCGGTCGGCGGCCTTGCGCCCGTGGACCTGCGCCACCGTGCTCGACAGCACGACCAGCATCAGGAACGCGAAGATTCCCGCCTCCACCGCCAGCGGGCCGAGCGCGACCTGCTTGTTGCCGAGCATCCCGGCGAGCACGGTCATGCCGCCGTAGATAATCGCATAGACGAACAGGGAGCGGGGGACGGCCGGCGCGGCGGCGGTGATGGGGTCGTTCATGCGCGGGAGGATTGGCACCGCCGTGCGCAAAAGAAAAGCGGGCCTGTGAGCTTCACTGTTCTCATCACCGGCGGGGAAACCACTGTGCGGGGTCGGCCACCTTGTAATGAGCCTTGTAACACCCCACTTCAGGTGCATCGATGCGGCAACCCAGTTCGTGAGCGCCCTCGACTGAGAGACAAGAGAGCTCCCGCTTGCAGCAAGGGAGCAGTGCGATGTCTCAGGTTCAGCCGCGCCAAGGCGCAACCGGACTCACTTCCGAATCCTGGGAGAACGAAGGCGGCAGCCTCGTGGCGGAGACGCTTGCGGGGTCGCTCGGCGTCGTTCGCCATCTGACCGAAACCTATTCGGTCGGTGGGTTCCAATACACGAACTTGACCGATGCCATCGCGCAAGCTCGGCGAATGACGAAGCTCGAGCGCGAGGTCCTGTGAACCCGCGCCAGAACGCCGGTCCAAATTACGTCGGCCTGTTTGTTCCTCTCATCGCCATGGTGGTGATGATTTACTGGCTGGTCAGTTGAGCGGGCCCGCAAACTTTGAAGAAGGTTATCCCGCATGACTGAGGAAAAGATCAGTTCCCCCGCTTCGCATTGGCGCCGGCGCAAGTGGTCGTCACCCATTCCGAGCGATCAGGCAGCCCGACAGGGCAACATCACCCGTATGGCGTTCGAGCTGTTGGGCAAGGATGGCGCGATTTCGTTCTTGAACAGCGAGTTTGCCGATCTCGGCGGCCGCCCGCTGGCGATCGCGACCGCGAGCACAGCCGGCCAAGCCAGGGTGCTGACCGCAATGCAGGATCTGGCGTCCGGTGGCGCTCGGATCGACGATGTGGTCGCTGCGCAATGACGCATCTCGGGACCGTCATTTCGTACGATCGCGGCCGCCGTGCAGGGATGCTGAGGCCCGATCAAGGCGGCGAGGCCGTGGTTTTCAAATCCGCGGATCAGCCGGAGTTCTTTCCCGATCCGCGGCCATTTCAACGATACAGTTTCGGACTGCTGGTTGCCGTCGACGGGGGCCAGCCTAGAGCGATCAATCTCCGTCGCCAGCTCAGCCACCGCGAACAGGCCGAGGCGCAGGCAGGCTAGCGTGCCGCGGCGGGCCATCGAGCCCGCGCTAATGCAAATCAATGGAATCGAAGATGGACCTCAACGAACTGCTGTACGCTCATCAACTTGAAGTGATGAAGGCAAACGCGTCGAGCGACGACGATCACTTCGGCCGGATCGCGGAATACGCCGATAGAATCAGGCAGCTGCGAACGGTCTCGTATGCAGAGTCGATCGCCCAGAACCCTTCTGCACCACCAACAATCATTTACGGCAGCTATGCGGGAAGTTCGGCGTCCGAAGCCGGTGTCGGCCACGCCACTGACAATCTCAACGGGGTGGACAATGAAAATCCGGACCGCGGACACGCAGACGCCTGACCTGCGGCGTTGAGCCGCCGCCGCTCTTTTCAGCGGCGCCGCCTTTGTGACAGGAGAACGGACATGGCCAAGGGCCAGAAGAAATCCAATCGCGAGATTCGCAAGACGAAGGCGGAGAAGCCGAAAACGAACGCCTCGCAACCCACGCAGAAGTCGGGGTCGATCAAGGGCCTTGAAAGTTTGAAGAACTCCTGATCGGTCGCTTTTGATTGGCCGCAGGGTCCAATGTGATGCGCCTCAACTGGGAATTGTGATGATCCGCACTACGCGCTCCCAGGTAACTTTCTCCGGACCGCTCATGCTTCCGGAACTGGACGCTCCGCTTCCTCCCGGCACCTATGACGTCGACACCGACGAAGAGGTCATCGAAGGGAACGAGAGGACTGTCTATCTCAGGATCGCAACCGTGATTTACGTGCGCGGAGTAGGCAGCACACGCACGGTCACGATAAATCCATCCGTCCTCGCCGCCGCCTTACAACGGGACGCAGGCCACCGCGGGTAAGCAGTGGAGTTCACTTGCCCGCCGGAAGCGATGTGAATCCAGTTTCCTACAAAACCACATCCCGCTAACGGGGGGCGCGATGCCTCCAGTCCTCACCAGCCTCATCGGGATTGTAGCGATCCTCGGAATCGCCTTCGTCCTCTCGAACGCCAAGCGGCGCATCCGCCTGCGGGTGGTCGGCGCGGCGTTCGCGTTACAGGCGCTGATCGCGTTCATCGTCCTGCGCACGCCGTGGGGCGTGGCGGCGATCCATGGGATGTCGAATGGGGTCGCCGCGCTTCTGAGCTATGCCAACGAGGGCACCGCATTCCTGTTCGGGGCGGACAATCCGCTCAAGAACACCTTCGCGCTTGGCGCGCTGCCGGTGATCGTGTTCTTCGCCGCGCTGGTTTCGATCCTCTATCACCTCGGCATCATGCAGCGCGTGGTGCGCTGGGTGGGCGGGGCGATCGGCTGGGTGACCGGCATCAGCCGCGTCGAATCGCTGGGCGCGGCGGCCAACATCTTCGTCGGCCAGAGCGAAAGCCCGCTGGTCGTGCGGCCTTACCTCGCGAGCCTCAATCCGAGTCAGGTCTTCACCCTGATGACTGTCGGCATGGCGGGTGTCGCGGGAACCATCCTTGCCGCCTATGCCGGGCTGCTCGGGGAAAGGTATCTGCCGTTCCTGCTCGCCGCGGCGTTCATGTCGGCGCCGGGCGGCATCCTGATGGCCAAGATCATCATGCCCAATGTGGTGGAGCCCGTTCCCGACGCGGATGGGCGGATCGAGCTGCCGGACGCGCGGATCAGCGCCGAAGGGCCGGCCGCGCTGGTCGAGGGCGGCAAGCCGCACGAAGTCGAGCTCGCCGAGACCTTCGAGGAAGGGCAGAAGCCCGCCAACGTGATCGAGGCCGCGGCGCAGGGCGCGCAGACCGGGGTCAAGCTGGCGGTCGCGGTGGGCGCGATGGTGCTGGCGTTCGTCGCGCTGGTGGCGCTCGCCAACGGTATCCTCGGTTGGGTCGGCGGCCTGTTCGGATTCGAAAACTGGAGCTTCCAGGCCGCGCTCGGCGCGCTGTTCGCGCCGGTCATGTTCCTGATCGGCGTTCCGTGGGAGCAGGCGCCGGTCGCCGGGGGGCTGTTCGGCACCAAGATGGTGCTCAATGAATTCGTCGCTTTCATCGACCTTGGCCAGATGGACGCCGCGCACCTTTCCGACCGCAGCCGCGCGATCGTGACCTTTGCATTGTGCGGGTTCGCCAATTTCTCGTCGATCGCGATCCAGATGGCGGTGACGGGCGGGCTTGCGCCCAACCAGCGCCCGGTGATCGCCCGGCTGGGCATCAAGGCGCTGGCCGCCGGGTCGCTGTCCAACCTGATGAGCGCCGCGCTGGCCGGCCTGTTCCTTCCCTTCTGAGAGTCGCACCTCCCATGTCCGAGATCGCATCCGTTTCGATTGCCCGTCCGCTCGATGAAGTCGCCGACGAGCTGGGCCGCAGCTTCCGCGAATACGGCTTCGCCGTCATCCGCGACCACGGCATCCCGGCGGACCTGATCGCGCAGGCCGAGGCGCTGTCGAAGCGGTTCTTCGCGCTGCCGGAAGAAACCAAGAAGGCCTACAAGATCCAAGGCGGCGGGGGTGCGCGCGGCTACACCCCGTTCGGGGTCGAGCGGGCCAAGGACGCCGAGGTCCATGACCTGAAGGAATTCTGGCACGTCGGGCGAGAGCTGCCCGCCGGTCACCCGTTGGCCGAGTACATGGCCGACAACGTCTGGCCGACCGAAGTCCAAGGCTTCCGCGAGACCTTCACCGCTCTCTACGCCGCGTTCGAGAAGGCGGGCGAGCGGGTGCTGGAGGCGATCGCGCTGCACCTCGGGCTGGAGCGCGACTACTTCAAGGCGACGGTTGAGGACGGCAACTCGGTGATGCGGCTGCTGCATTACCCGCCGCTCGACGGGCCGCACGCCGAGGGCGCGATCCGCGCCGCCGCGCATGGCGATATCAACACGATCACGCTGCTGCTGGGAGCCGAAGAGGCGGGGCTCGAGCTGCTCAACGCGCAGGGGCAATGGCAGGCGATCGACGTGCCGGAAGGCGCGCTGGTGGTGAACATCGGCGACATGCTCGACCGGCTGACCAATCACCGGCTGCGCTCGACCCAGCACCGCGTGGTCAACCCGCGCGGGGAGGCGGCATACCGTTCACGCTATTCGATGCCGTTCTTCCTCCACTTCCGGCCCGACTTCATGATCGAGACGCTGCCGGGCTGCATCGACCCCGCGCATCCGGAAGATCACCCCGCTCCGATCTCAAGCCACGAGTTCCTCCAGCAGCGCCTGCGCGAGATCAATCTGGCCTGATTCGTTCCCGCTAAAGCGTCGCCCGGAGGGGCGAACAACACTTTTTGAAATAATGTTGCAATGCGGCAACATAAAAATACACTGGCAAATCAGTGCGTTAGCTCCGCCAAGCGTTGATTGGCCGCCTCGAGCGCGCGTTTGTCACAGCCGCCTAACAGAAGGCGCTTTTGGCGCAGCGGGGAAGTTCCTATCGGGCCCCCGCCTCCTTCGTCACGTCGAATCCAAGGGATCGCCATAACATGAAGATCAAGTATCTGCTGGCTGCCAGCGTCGTCAGCCTGTCCGCCGCCGCCATCTTGCCGGCACCCGCCGCCGCGCAGCAGATCACCACCGGTATCGAAGGCACGGTCACCGATGCCGACGGCAACCCGCTGCCCGGCGCGACGGTGACGATCACCGATACCCGCACCGGCGCGACCCGCACCATCACCACCGGCGCGAACGGCACGTTCTCGGCCACCGGCCTCGTCACCGGTGGTCCTTACACCGTGTCGGCCAACGCGGCGGGCTTCGAAGGCCAGACGGTCAGCGACATCCAGACGACCCTCCAGGGCAACACCGGCCTCACCTTCGCGCTGTCGTCGGGCGCGGGCGAGATCGTCGTCACCGGCAGCCGCGTGCAGGTCACCCAGCTGGCGGTCGGCCCCGGCACCAGCTTCACCACCGAAGTCCTGCAGAACGCACCGAGCTTCAACCGCGACGTGCGCGACATCATCCGCATCGACCCGCGCGTCAGCCTCGACCGCGACGATGGCGGCTCGGGCCAGGACCGCATCTCGTGCCTCGGCGGCAACGACCGCGGCAACGCCTTCACCGTCGACGGCATCGCCCAGGGCGACGTCTACGGCCTCAACGACACCGGCTTCTCGTCGCGTTCGTCGACCCCCATTCCCTACGACGCGGTGCGCGAGACACAGGTGCAGTTCGCGCCGTTCGACGTCGATTACGGCAACTTCACCGGCTGCGCGATCAACGTGGTGACCCGCTCGGGCACCAACGAGTACCACTTCGGCGGCTTCTTCGAATACTCCGACAACGGGATGCGCTCGAAGACCTTCCAGGGCGAGCCGGTCGCTCCGATCGAGCCCGAGAAGCGCTGGGGCGTGTGGGCCGGCGGGCCGGTCATCAAGGACCGCCTGTTCCTGTTCGGCGCCTACGAGCACCAGGAAGCGGGCCAGTCGCAGGACGACGGTCCGGTCGGCGCCGGTTACCCGAACGAGCAGACGGGCATCACTGTCCAGCAGTTCAACGAGATCAGCGAAGTCCTGAAGTCGGTCTACGGCATCGACACCGGCCCGCTGGTCACCAGCCGTCCGTTCTCGAACGATCGCTACTTCGCCCGTGCGGACCTGCAGATCACCGACAACCACCGCTTCGAGGCGACCTATCAGCGGCTCGAGGAAGGCTCGACCCGTCCGGACGATCTGTTCACCGGCACTTCGCCGCAGGCCGTGGGACGCAATACGTTCCTGACCAGCGGCACCAAGTCGGACTACTACTCGGGTCGTCTGTACTCGAACTGGACCGACAACTTCTCGACCGAGCTGCGTTACTCGCGCTCGAAGGTGCAGGACCTGCAGGACCCGATCGGCGGCGGTGAAGCGCAGTCGGACAACCCGATCCCGCGCATCATCGTCGGCATCGACAACCCGTCCGGCATCGACGGCACCGTGCTTGCCGGCCCGGGTAACTCGCGCTCGGCCAACGACCTGCGCTCGACCATCGACCAGTATCGTGCGGCCGCCACGCTTAACGCGGGCAACCACACCTTCAAGTTCGGCGGCGAGATGAACACCGCCGACCTGTTCAACCTGTTCGTCCAGAACGCGACTGGCACGCTGGTGTTCGAGAACGTCAATGACCTGCGCAACGGCCTGCTGTCGCGCGGGACGGGCAACAATCAGACCGACACGCGCCCGAACCGCGTCGTGAGTGGCGAAACCGAAGGCGCGTTCGGCAACTTCTCCGCCACCGGCGACGTCAACGACGCAGCCGCTGCGTTCACCCGCACGATTTACTCGGTGTTCGCTCAGGACGACTGGCAGGTCACCGACCAGCTCAGCGCCGTCATGGGCGTGCGCGTCGACTGGTACGACGGCGGCCACCCGGCGCATAACCCCGAGTTCGCGCGCCGGTACGGCTTCACCAATTCGATCGGCTTCAGCAATCTCGACCCGCTGGTCATGCCGCGTCTTGCGCTGACCTACGACGCAGACGACTTCGCGGTGTTCACCCGTCCCAAGCTGCGCGCCGGCGTGGGTGTGTTCTCGGGCGGCGACCCCGTTGTGTGGTTCGGCAACGCGTTCCAGAACGACGGCCGCGGCTTCGCGCAGGGGACGACGCAGGATGCCGCCTGCGGCACCGGCCGGATCGACGTGGTCGTGAACGGCCAGTTCACCGGCGTGCCAACCTGCTTCCAGCAGTCGGCCTCGGCTTCGGCCGCGCGCGGCCTGGGTGACACGCAGTCGGTCAGCCCGAACATCAAGCAACCGTCGGTGCTCCGCGCCAACGTCGGCTTCCAGTCGGGGCTCGATTTCGCGCCGAGCGGGTTCTTCAGCAACTGGAACCTCAACCTCGACTACATCTACAGCCGCTATCGCAACCCGCTGACGCTGGTCGACCTGGCGCAGATCCCCGATCCTACCAAGGGCGTGGGCGGCTACACCATCGACGGGCGGCCGATCTACCGCTCGATCGATCCGACCGCCGCGGGCTGCACGGCGACCCTGGTCGACCTGAATCCGGCACCGGTGTACCAGAACGTGACCGCGGCCTGCTTCAACACCAGCCGTGACGACGAACTGCAGTTGACCAATGCGAGGGGCTTCGACAGCCACGTCGCTTCGGTGATCCTGTCGAAGACGTTCGACGGCGGTGTATTCACCCAAGGCGGTAACGTCGATTTCAACATCGGCTATTCGTACACCGACGCCCATGACCGGCGGAACATGTACAACTCCACCGCGGGCTCGAACTACGACTACACGGCCGCATTCGACCGCCAGAACCCTGCTGAATCGCGTGGCTTCTACTCGACCAAGCACAACATCGCGGCGCGCCTGGCTTTCCGCGAGGAGTTCATCAGCGATCTGTCGACCCGTCTTGGCATCACGTTTGTGGCGCGTTCGGGCCGGCCGTACAGCCTGACCTTCGCCGGCGGCGGCGTGTTCAACGACAGCGTTTCGGGCAACGACAACGCGCTGGCCTACATCCCCACCGGCGTTGACGACGCGAACATCTCGCCGAGCTCGAACATGAACGCGGTGCGCGACCTGGCTGCGTGGGCTGCGTCCTACGGCTGTGCCAAGGATTTTGCGGGCCAGACGATCGCGCGCAACACCTGCTCGAACGACTGGTACTACGACATGGACCTGTCGTTCTCGCAGGAAATCCCGGGCCCGGGCCGGTTCTTCGGGCGCGAGGACAAGATCAAGCTCTACGCCACGATGGACAACTTCCTGAACTTCCTCGACGACGACTGGAACATCCAGCACCGCCGCAACTTCGCCGGCCTGCAGGATGTCGCCAGCACCAGCGGCGTGGACGCACAGGGCCGTTACATCATCACCGGTTTCAACGGAGCCGACAGCATCGCGGCGGACAACGGCATCAACGCCAGCTCGTCGATCTGGCGCCTGAAGGTCGGGATCAGCTACGACTTCTGATTCTTCCGACCGAAATAACAAACGGCGGCGGCGCTCCAACCGGAGTGCCGCCGTTCGTTTGTCTGGCGCCGGAACGCGTACCTGCCGCTCCTCGTTTCTGGGCGGCATGACGACGCAGGCCACATTCACCACCGCATCGCGCCGGCCGCGTCCGCTGGCGCTGGCGGCGATCGTCCTGCTGCACGCGATCGCCATCTACGCGCTCGCCAGGGCCTTTGCCCCGCAGGCGACCGCTTCGGTCGAACGCGCGGTCCTCTCCACTTTCACCGTCACGGTCGAGACGAAGCAGTTCACGCCGCCTCCCGAGCCCGAACCGGAGCCCGATAGCGGCGCGGCAGGGGAGGAAGGGCGCAAGGCCGTGCCCAGGGCGGTGGTCGCTCCCAAGCCCAAGGTCGTCGTCAAGCCCGCGCCGCCGGCCCCGCGGGCGAGCTCCACCGGCTCGGCCGACAATTCGGGCGCGAAGGACAGCGGCACTGGGACCGGGGCTGGCGGAACCGGCAGCGGCACCGGCAGCGGGAACGGCGGCAGCGGACAGGGAGGTGGGATCGCGACCCGGCCCGAGTGGATCGGCGGAGCCATCAACAACGCGCGCGACTACCCCACCCCTCCGGGCGGTCGAGAGGCGCGCATCGGCACGGAAGTGGTGGTCAAGGTAACCGTGGGCGTCGATGGACGGGCTTCGAACTGCATCGTGTTTCGCCCGAGCCCCGATCCCGAAGCGGACGCGATCACCTGCCGGCTGGTCGAACAGCGCCTGCGGTTCAAGCCCGCGACGGATTCGGCGGGCAACCCTGTCCCCGCGCCATTTTACTGGCGGCAGCGCTGGTTCTGAGCTTCGCAAGTGCAGCATAACTCTCGCACTGCGGAAAATACGTATATGTTAAGAACGGTTTGAGTCGTTCTATCCGGCCGACAATCCGCGCCGGTGTTGTGCGCCGCAGCGGAACTACATGCCTGCCCGGTCGTTAACCCCGCGTCTCATTCCAGTTTCATCAAGGGGATCGCCTCAGTGGACGCCAGACGTGCCGATGCCTTCGCTTTCTCCCAGGAACGGACGGCAGCCGAAAGCGAACTGATCAGTTTTGCTTCGACCCGCCCCGCGCGGCGGGTAGCGCTGGTGGGCAACTATGTCCCGCGCAAGTGCGGCATCGCGACCTTCACTGCCGACCTGACCGAGCAGCTTGCCCGGTTTCGCCCGGAAATCGGGGTGGAAGTTTGGGCGCTCGACGACGCTGACGACCGGTTGGACTACGAGGGCGTAACAGGCACGATCGACCGGGCGGACCCGGGCGACTACGCACGTGCCGCCGACGCGATCAATGCGAGCGCGGTCGATGCCGTATGGCTGCAGCACGAATTCGGCATCTTCGGGGGCGACGACGGCGCGATGGTGTGCGATTTCATAGACCGCATCGCCGCGCCGCTCATCGTCACGTGCCACACGGTTCTGACCGAACCGTCGGCCAACCAGCGCCGCATCCTCGAACACCTGGTCGAGCGTGCCTCGCGCATCATGGTCATGTCGCGCCGCTCGCGCGATTTGCTGATCGCCAACTACAATGCGCCCGCGCCGTCGGTCGAGGTGATCGAGCACGGCGCTCCGGACCGTCCGTTCGGGCGCGAGGAAGAATTCAAGGCGCGTCGCGGCCTGTCGGGGCGTGCCGTGCTGACGACGTTTGGCCTCCTTGGCCCCGGCAAGGGCATCGAGCGCGTGATCGAGGCGCTGCCGGCGATCCGCGAACGGCATCCGGAAGTGTTGTACCGCATCGTCGGCGCGACTCACCCCAAGCTCGTCGCCCGCGACGGTGAAAGCTACCGTGAAGGGCTCAAGGCCTGCGCCGAGCGCCTCGGGGTGGCGGATGCCATCGAGTGGGACGAAAGTTTCGTCGAGACGGACGAGCTGCTCGACCAGCTCGAAGCGTGCGATATCTATCTCACCCCGTATCCCGGCCTACAGCAATCGACCAGCGGCACGCTCAGCTACGCCGTGGCGTTGGGCAAGGCGGTCATCTCGACACCCTACGTCCATGCGCGCGAGTTGCTGGCGGACGGTGTCGGCATCCTGATCGAACCCGGCTCGACCGAGGCGATCGCCAATGCGGTGTGCCGCCTGCTCGACGACCCGATCGAACTCGCCGCGATGAAGGCCCGGGCCTATGCACGGGGGCGGGAGACGATCTGGCCCCGCTTCGCCGCGGCGTCGGCATCGCTGATAGATCACGCGGTCGCCCGCTCCGCCCAGCCCGCGCCGCGGGTACGCCCTTCGTTCCACGCGGTGCGAACGATGAGCGACCGGACCGGCATGTTCCAGCACTCGATCGGGATCGTTCCCGACCGCCAGCACGGCTATTGCCTGGACGACAACGTGCGCGCCCTGATGCTGGTCAACCTGGCCGAGGGACTCGACCCGCGGGAGCGCCAGTCCCTGTCGATGACCTACGCCTCGTTCATCCAGGACGCCTGGAACCCGGACGTGCAGGCGTTCCGCAATTTCATGCGGTTCGATCGCGGGTGGTGCGAGGAGCAAGGGTCGGAAGATTCCAACGGCCGCGCGATCTGGGCGCTGGGGCGCACGGCGCTGGACAGCCCCGATGCCGACATTCGGGCGTGGGCTAACCGGCTTTACGATACTGCACTGCCCTCGATCGCCCGTTCGGGAAGCCCGCGCACGATAGCTTTCGTCATGCTCGGCGCGGCGGCCATGCTCCGTGCCCGTCCGCATTCGCCTTCGGCCGATGCCCTGGCAGCCGGCGCCGACGTGCTGGAGCGGCTGCTGGGCGGGGCGCGACGCCCCGACTGGGCATGGTTCGAGGCGGTGCTGGGCTACGACAACCCGCGCTTGCCGCAGGCGCTGATCGAAGCGGGGCAAACGCTCGGCCGGCCGGAGTGGACCGCGCTCGGTCTTGAAACGCTGGCCTGGATCGCGGAACGCCAGACGGCCGCGCCCGGGCATTTCCGCCCGATCGGATCGGAAACCTTCGGACGAGAGTACGCGCAGATGCCGTTCGACCAGCAGCCGCTGGAGGCGCAGGCGGCAATCGAAGCGGCGCTCAGCGCGTGGCGAGCGACGGGTGACGAGCAGTGGCGCGTGCACGGAACCGCGGCCTGGCGCTGGTTCTTCGGCGCCAACGATCGCGGCGTGGTGCTGGCCGACCTTGCGACGGGGCGGTGCCGCGACGGGATCACTCCGCGCGGAGCCAACGAGAATTGCGGTGCAGAATCGATTCTGGCGTTTCAGTTGGGCCATTATTCCATGCTAGCGCTCGCGCCCGATATCGCCGCGGATTCGGCGAAGACACCTTCGGGGATGCGGGTTGAAGATCGAAACAGGGACGGCCAACGGCCCCTTGCATATACTTGATACGCGGCTGCACGCCGATCCTTCGCGGGTCGTGCTGCGTCCCTTCCACCTCGGCTGGCAAGCATCGCACGCGCAGAGCAGCCGCGCGGCGCGGCTGGTCGAGGACGTCGCCGCGATGAGCGAGAACCGCGTTCGCGAGGAGTACCGCAAGGTGCTCGCCGACTTCAAGGAACGCCACTGGCAGACCGAGGCGATGTTCAAGGAGCGCTACAGCGAGCTCGAGCATTCGCTGGGCCTGGGCGACCGCGATTTCTCGTCCACGCGGCGCAAGCTCATCGGCGCTTATTTTTGCCACGAGTATACCTACTCGGCGGCGGCGCTGATGAACCCGTCGATCGTGCCGCACCCGGACCAGTCGGGTTGCACCGGGGGCGCGGTCCGCTTCGTGATGAGCCTGCGCGCGGTGGGCGAAGGGCACATCAGCTCGATCGTCTTCCGCGAGGGCATCGCCCATCCCGAGGGACAGTTCGAATTGTGGCCCCAGAGCGCATTCGCCACCTCGGTCGAACTCGACGATGCCAGCATGTCGGATTCCGACAGCTCGGTAACGGTGCACCGGCACCACGAATCGTCGCTGTCGAACACGGTCATCTTCCCGATCACCGAACAGCAGCGCAACGGGCTGGAGGACTTGCGGCTGGTGCGTTTCGAGCACGGCCAGAACGGCCAGCGCGAATACGAATGGATCGGTACCTACACCGCTTATTCCGGCCAAACGATCCGGTCCGAATTGTTGCGCACGAAGGACTTCAGCCGCTTCCTGCTCGAACCGATCGAGGGGCGCGCCGCGCGCAACAAGGGGATGGCGCTGTTCCCGCGCAAGTGCGGCGGTTACTACACGATGGTCGGGCGGCAGGACGGGAAGAACCTCTACCTCCTGCGCTCGCGCCGGATCGACCGGTGGGACAGCGAGGGCGTCCTGCTGATGGAGCCCAAGTTCCCGTGGGAATTCATCCAGATCGGCAATTGCGGCAGCCCGATCCTGACCGAGCACGGGTGGCTGCTGATCACCCACGGGGTCGGCGCGATGCGCAAGTACGCGCTTGGCTGCGCGCTGCTCGACCTCGATGATCCGTCGAAGGTGATCGGCCGCACGAAGGAACCGATCCTCACCGCCGAGAACGCCGACCGGTCGGGATACGTCCCCAACGTGGTCTATACTTGCGGGGGACTGAAGGTGGAGGACCGGTTGTTCATCCCGTACGGCATCTCCGACAGCTCGGTCGGTTTCGCGACTGTAAAAATCGACGATCTGCTGCAACTGATGGTATGACACGCGCGTTGGAGGGGCAGTCATGACCGAACCCACCATTCACCCCGTCATCCTCTGCGGCGGCAGCGGTACGCGCCTGTGGCCGCGCAGCCGCAAGGCCAAGCCCAAGCCCTTCCTGCCGCTGGTCGGCGAGCGCACCCTGTTCGAGGCAACGCTCGACCGCTGGCTCGACCGCGAGGACTTCGCGGAGCCGGTGATCGTCGCCGGCGCCGTGCACCTGCCGCACATCGCCGAGCAGGCGGGGGAAACCGCCACCATCATCGTCGAGCCCGAAGCAAAGAACACCGCGCCCGCGATCGGCCTTGCCGCCGCGCTGCTGCCGGTGGACTCGATCATGCTGGTGTGCCCGAGCGATCATCATATCGCCGATCCGGGCAGCTTCACCGCCGCCGCGCGTGCCGCGGCGAAGCTCGCCGCGCAGGACTGGATGGTCGCTTTCGGCATTGCCGCCGACCGGCCCGAGACGGGCTACGGCTATATCCGCATCGGTGACGAGATACCCGGCGGCCATCGCGTCGCCCGCTTCGTCGAGAAGCCCGACCGCGCAACGGCGGAGCGCTTCCTCTCCGAAGGCGGCCACGCCTGGAACGGCGGGATCTTCGCCTTCCGGGCCGGCGCGTTCATGGACGAGCTCGAACGGCACCGGCCCGCGATGGCCGAAGCCGTGCGCAAGGCCGTCGCGGGCGGCCGCTACGTGGGCCAGGAGTTTCACCCGGCGGCGGAGCCTTTCTCCCGCATCGCGGGCGAGTCGGTCGATTACGCGGTGATGGAGAACACCGACCGCGCGGCGGTCGTGCCCGCAGACATGGGCTGGTCCGACATCGGCAACTGGGAAGCGCTGCGCGACGCGCGCCCCGCGGACGAGAACGGCAATCGCGTCTCCGGTCCCGCCGAACTGGTGGAATGCCGCAACGTCCTGGTCGAAACCGATGGCAAGCGCGTGTCGGTGATCGGGCTGGACGACGTGATCGTCGTGGTCGACGGCGATGACGTGCTCGTCACCAGTGCCGCCGGCGCGCAACTCGTCGGCAAGCTCTCGGCGGCAGCAAACCAATGAGCATCGCCCGGTGAGCCGCCTGCTGACCACGAAATCGGTCGCCAAGCCGTGGGGGCAGGATCGGCTCCCGCCGCCATTCACCGCGCCAGCGGGCGAGCGCATCGGTGAGATCTGGTTCGAGCCGCCTCCGGAACTGCCGCAGCTGCTCGTGAAATACCTTTTCACCAGCGAGAAGCTCTCGGTCCAGGTTCACCCGTCGGATGCGCAGGCGCCTGCCGGAAGCAGGGGCAAGGAGGAGTGCTGGCTGGTCCTCACCGCCGAACCCGGCGCACAGCTTGGGGTGGGCTTCCGGCACGAGGTTTCGCCCGGAGAAATGCGCAAGGCGGCGCTCGATGGGACGATCGAGCAGATGCTCGAATGGCGCGATGTGCAGCCGGGCGATTTCGTATACCTGACCGCCGGCACCGTCCACGCAATCGGAGCGGGGTTGTCGCTGATCGAAGTGCAGCAGAACTCCGACATCACTTATCGCCTCTACGATTACGGCCGCCCGCGTGAGCTGCACCTCGACGAGGCGGTGGCGGTCGCACACGGGCGCCCGCACGATGCCTCGCTGCGCCGGCACCTGCCGAAGCGGGGAGAGGTCTCGTTGGTGGAAGGACCACATTTCCGGCTCGATCGGCTCGACGGCGCGCCCGGCGATGCGGCCATGGCGCGCTACGATGACCGGCCATTGCTGGTGATCCCGGTCGATGCGCCGGTCACGCTTGGCGGCGAGACGGTTCCTCCCGGCGGCTGCGCGCTCGCCGATAATCTCGCGGCGGTCCGCTTCGGTGAAGGGGGCACCCTGATCGCCCAACCTGTCGAGCAGGCAGCTTGACGAAGCGCCCCTAGCAGGAGAGGTTGCCTATCGGTCGCGGCAAAGGGGAGGGAGGGCCCGCTTGCGATCCTATTGGAAATTGCTCGGCGCGGCAGCGCTGCTGACAAGCCTGTCGTCCTGCGACATGACCGTGAGCACCGGCGGCTCGAGCCCCGCGGCGAGCGGAGACGGTACCGGCACGGTCCCGGTCGCCGCTTACCCCGAACGAGTGTTCTGGGGCGACACGCACCTCCACACCGACAACTCCATCGACGCATTCGGTTTCGGAACCCGGCTCGGCCCCGAGGAAGCGCTGCGGTTCGCGCGTGGCGAGAGAGTCACCGCGACCACCGGCATCCCAGCGCAGCTCGACCGGCCGCTCGATTTCCTCGTCATCGCAGACCACTCGGACGGGATGGGCGCGACGCGGCGGCTCTACGACGCGCCACGCATGCTGATCCGCGACGAGACTCTGCGGCGCTGGCACGACATGATGCACGAGGGCCCGCGCGGATCGCAGCGCGCGGTCGCAGAGCTGATCACCGCCGCCGCCAATGGCAAGCTGCCTGCCGCGCTGCGCGATCCCCAGCGCCAGGCCGAAGCCACCGAGGAGATCTGGCAGAAGCACCTGCGCACGATCGACCGGTTCAACGAGCCGGGCAAGTTCACCGCTCTCGCCGGGTTCGAGTATACGCTCATGCCCGATGGCAACAACCTCCACCGGGTTGTCGTATTCCGCGATGGCAGCGCGAAGACCGGCAAGGTGCGCCCATTCCCCGGCCTCGGCGGCGAAGTCGACGAGCTATGGGACTACATGGACGCCTACGAGAAGAAGACTGGCGGACATGTGCTGGCGATCCCGCACAATTCGAACCTGTCGAACGGGCTGATGTTCGAGCTGACGATGCCGGGCGGAGGCCCGATGACCGCCGAGTACGCCCGTCGCCGCGCGAAGCACGAACCCGTGGTCGAGGCCACGCAAATCAAGGGCGACAGCGAGGCGCACAAATTCCTCTCGCCCAACGACGAGTTCGCCAGCTTCGGCGTGGCGGGGTGGGAAGTGGGCAACCTGCCGCTCACCCGCCGCACGACGCCCGACATGCTTGGCGGCAATTACGTGCGCGAGGCACTGAAGCGCGGACTGACGATCGAGGCGCGCACCGGGGCCAATCCCTATCGCTTCGGCCTGGTCGGCGGCACCGACAGCCACACCGGCCTGGCAACGGCCGACGAGAACAACTTCTTCGGCAAGCACACCGGCAACGAGCCGAGCCCGACCCGCGCCGCCAGCCCGCAGAACCTCGGCACCGACCAGGGCCGGTTCGGATACCACTACCTGGCCGGAGGTTACGCCGGGGTGTGGGCGAAGGCGAACACTCGCGCCGAGATCTTCGACGCGCTGCGCCGGCGCGAGGTCTATGCCACCACGGGCCCGCGGATGACGGTGCGGATGTTCGGAGGGTTCGACTTCACGTCCCAGGACTTCGCCGGACAAGGTTGGGTGAAAGCCGGCTACACCCGCGGCGTGCCGATGGGCGGCGAACTGGCCGATAGCGGGAAGGCCCCAGTGTTCATGATCGAGGCCCTGAAGGACCCGGTGGGCGCGAACCTCGACCGCGTGCAGGTGGTCAAGGGCTGGGTCGATGCTTCCGGAGCGGCGCGCGAGAAAGTATTCGATGTCGCCTGGTCCGATCCGGAAACCCGCCGCATGACAGGGGGACGCCTGCCGCTGGTGGGCAACACGGTCGATCGCGCGCGGGCGAGCTACACCAACACCATCGGCGCGCGGCAGCTGCGCACCTTGTGGCGCGATCCCGAATACGCGGCGGGCCAGTCGGCATTCTATTATGCGCGGGTAATCGAGATACCCACGCCGCGCTGGGTGCTGTTCGATGCGCTGCGTTATCGCATCAAGCTGCCGCCAGAGGCGATGAAGGATGCAGTGGCGCAGGAACGCGCCTATTCTTCGCCGATATGGCTGATCCCGCAGAAGCGCCCCGCGACGACGTGACCACGGACCACTCGCGCTCGAGCAGCGCGAAGCGCGCTAGCGCCCTGAGGTCGCTCCTGCGCGAGCCGCTGGTGCATTTCCTCTTCTTCGGGCTGGCGATTTTCGCGGTGCTCGCGTGGCGGGTGCCGCCCGATGATCCGGCAAGCCGCACGATCCATCTGACGCGGGAGGACCAGGCGCGCCTGTCGGTCAATTTCGCCGAAGTGATGGGCCGCCCGCCGACCGCCGCCGAGCTCGATGCGCTGGTGGCGCGGTGGGTGCGAGAGGAAGTTCTCTACCGCGAGGCGCTGCGCCTGGGCCTCGACGAAGGCGACGCTGTGATCCGCAAGCGGCTGGCGCAGAAGATGGACGTGATCGCCGCCAGCGCGGCGGATGCGCAGACGCCCGATGATGCCACGCTAGCCCGCTGGCTGCGGGCCCACCCCGACCGCTTCGCGCAGGACATGAAGCTCACCTTCGACCAGCTTTATTTCACCGGCCGCTCGCGCGCCGTGGTTGGGCGGACCCTGATCGATGGCGGAGCGGACTGGAAAAAAGTCGGCGATCCGGTGTCGTTGCCGGTGCACTTCGAAGAGGCGAGCCACACCACCGTGTCTTCCGAAATGGGCGAGGAATTCACGCGCGCGCTGGAGCGCCTGCGACCCGGAAAGGAATGGCAGGGTCCGGTGGAGAGCGCCCTTGGCTGGCACCTCGTTCGCCTGACGGCGCGGGAACCGGGTGTGGTGCCGCCGCTGTCCGCCATACGGGCCCGCGTGGAAGACGACTGGCGCGCCGAAACCGCCCGTCAGCGCGAGGATGTCGCTTACAAGACCCTTCGCGATGCCTACAAGGTGCGGATCGACAAGTGAGGCTGCTCGCCGCGCTGCTGTTCCTGCTGCTCGCCGCACCCGCATCGGCGGACGAACTGCGTCCCGGCTTCGTCGAGTTGCGCCAGCGGAACGCGGCAGAGTGGACGCTGGAGTGGAAGCAGCCTCTGACTACTCCGGGCGAGCCACGGCTGGTGGTCCCGCTGTTTCCCGGCAATTGCCGGATCGCGAGTGGCCCGCACCGGCGGGTGGCTGCCCTGGCGCTGGTGGGCAGCGCGGACCTCATCTGCCGGGGACCTCTCGCCGGGGGCCGCGCGGGATATGCCGAGATACTTGGGGGCGGCGATGTGGTCCTGCGCGTCGTCCCGCTGAACGCGCGGGTGCAGAGCTATCGCCTGACGCCGCAGGAGCCCGCGGTGGAGCTGGCGAGCAAGCCATCCGCGTGGCAGGTCTGGCGCACTTACGGAGTGCTGGGCTTCACCCACATCCTTGGCGGGTGGGATCACCTGCTGTTCGTCATCGCGCTCGTCCTGCTGGTGCGGCGCGGCTGGGCGGTGGCAAGGGCGGTGACGGCGTTTACCGTGGCCCACTCGCTGACCCTTGCGGGAGTGACCCTGGGACTGGTCGGCCTGCCCCAGGCGCCGGTGGAGGCGCTGATCGCGCTGTCGATCGTGTTCCTCGCCGCGGAACTTACGCGCGATGGCAAGGGCCTGACCCTGCGTTATCCGTGGGCGATCGCCTTCGCGTTCGGCCTCGTCCACGGCTTCGGCTTTGCCGGTGCGCTGCGCGAGATCGGCCTGCCCGATGGCGAAGTGCCCGCCGCGCTGCTGGCGTTCAATCTCGGCGTGGAGGCGGGACAGATCGGAGTCGTACTTGTCGTGCTGGGCCTCCTCGCTCTTCTCGAGCGAGCAAGGCGCCCGGCGGTCGCCCCCGCGGTGAGAATGGCGGCATACGGGATCGGGATCACCGCCTCGTACTGGCTGGTCGACCGGCTGTTCGCTTAACCGCACCGGACGAAGGGCGGTTATCTTGCCATTCACCCCCGCGCGCCTACATTCGCAGGCGAAAGGCGGATTGCGGCACATGAACGACGAAAAGGATCCCCAGGGACAAGGTCCGGGCGGACCCAACCCCTGGATCAAGAGCCTGATGGTGTGGGGCGGGATATTCCTCGCCCTCCTGCTGGTGGTCTCGATGTTCGGGCAGGCCGGACAGGCGCCGGGCGCCGGCATCGGCTATTCCGAGTTCAAGGACCGCGTGGCGGCCGGCACCGTCAAGAGCGTGTCGATCGCGCCGGACCGGATCACCGGCACGATGAAGAACGGCGACACGTTCTCGACGGTGCCCGTCTTTGGCGACACCGAGCTGACCAAGGTACTCGATGCGGGCGGCGTGTCCTATTCGGGCAAGGAAGCCGACCAGCCCAACGTATTCCTCTACCTGCTGATCCAGTCGCTGCCGTTCATCCTCATCCTCGGGATTGCATTCTTCGCGCTGCGCCAGGTGCAGAAGGGCGGCGGTGCGGGCGGCGCGATGGGCTTCGGTAAATCCAAGGCAAAGATGCTGACCGAAAAGCAGGGCCGCGTGACCTTTGCCGATGTCGCGGGCATCGACGAGGCGCGCGAGGAGCTTGAGGAAATCGTCGAGTTCCTGCGCGATCCGAGCCGCTTCTCCAAGCTCGGCGGGCAGATTCCGAAAGGCGCGCTGCTGGTCGGATCGCCCGGTACCGGCAAGACCCTGCTGGCCCGCGCCATCGCGGGTGAGGCCGGCGTGCCGTTCTTCACCATCTCGGGCTCCGACTTCGTCGAGATGTTCGTCGGCGTCGGCGCGAGCCGCGTGCGCGACATGTTCGAGCAGGCGAAGAAGAATGCGCCGTGCATCGTCTTCATCGACGAGATCGACGCGGTCGGCCGCCACCGCGGCCACGGCCTCGGCAACTCGAACGACGAGCGCGAGCAGACGCTGAACCAACTCCTCGTCGAGATGGACGGGTTCGAGGCGAACGAGGGCATCATCATCATCGCCGCGACCAACCGGCCCGACGTGCTCGACCCGGCGCTGCTGCGCCCGGGCCGCTTCGACCGCCAGGTCGTGGTGCCGATCCCCGACATCGAGGGCCGCGAGAAGATCCTCTCGGTTCACATGAAGAAGGTGCCGTTGGCGCCTGACGTCAACCCGCGCACGATCGCGCGCGGAACGCCGGGCTTCTCGGGCGCGGACCTTGCCAACCTCGTCAACGAGGCGGCGCTGCTGGCCGCGCGCCGCAACAAGCGCCTCGTCGCGATGCAGGAGTTCGAGGACGCCAAGGACAAGGTCATGATGGGCTCCGAGCGCCGGAGCATGGTCATGACCGACGACGAGAAGAAGATGACCGCCTATCACGAGGCGGGCCACGCGCTCGTGTCGATGCACGAACCGGCGTCCGATCCGATCCACAAGGCGACGATCATTCCGCGCGGCCGGGCGCTGGGCATGGTCATGCGCCTGCCCGAACGCGACAACTATTCGTACCACCGGGACAAGATGCATGCCGACCTCGCCGTCAGCATGGGCGGACGCGTCGCGGAAGAAATCATCTTCGGGCACGACAAGGTGTCGAGCGGCGCGAGCTCGGACATCCAGTACGCGACCAAGCTGGCGCGCAACATGGTCACCAAGTGGGGCATGAGCGACAAGCTCGGTCCGCTGCAGTACGAGGAAAGCCAGGAAGGCTATCTCGGCATGGGCCAGACGGCGCGCACGATGGGTTCGGCCGAGACCAACAAGCTGATCGATTCCGAGATCAAGGCGCTGGTCGAAGGCGCGCACGCCCGCGCGACGGAAATCCTAAAGACTCAGGAGGACAAGCTCCACCTGCTCGCCCAGGCGATGCTCGAGTACGAGACGCTCAATGGCGACGAGATCAAGCAGCTGCTGGAAACCGGTTCAATCGACCGGCCGGACCAGCCAGCCGCGCCCACGGTCAAGCCGGTGCGCGGTTCGGCGATCCCGAAGGCCGGACGTCGTTTCGGGGGCGAGGCTCCCCAGGGAGCCTGACGCCCGGATGGGCTAGCGCCGCACGCCCAGTTGGCTGGCGGCCTGCTCCAGCTCAGCCTTGCGCGCGGGGTTGGCGGCAACCGCTTTCTCGAGCGCGGCACTTGCTGCCGCGTCCTGGCCGAGCGTCTTGCGGCTGCGCATCAGCATTATCCAGCCATCGACGTTCGCCGGATCGGCGGCGAGCTTTGCGTCGAGCTTGGCGACCATGCCTTCGGCCATCGCCCGCTGCTCACCCGGCGGAATGCTGCCAGCCGCGGCAAGCTGCTCCTGGCTCGGGCCGGGAATTGCGTCGAAAGCGGGATGAGTCACAGCGGCGGGCCGCTTGGCGGTCGCTGCCGCGATGCGGTCCGCGACCTCGATATCGTTGATTTTGCCGACTTGTTCGATCGTGCGCTTGAGGTCGGCCTCCCACGGGGCGCCGGCAGGAGTGTCGGCCATCAGCGCGAGCCAGTCGGCGATCGCGCCCTGGTGGTCGCCGCCGATGTCACGGTTCACCGCGAGGAAGTAGCGCGCGCGCGGATCCTTCGGATCAAGCTCGGCAGCCTTGCGGAAGGCGGCCAGGGCCCGCGGCGGCATCGGGTTGTCCTCGCTTGCCATGACCAGCGCCTCGCCCAGGCTCGACCACAGCACGGCGTTCTTGGGTGCGGCCTGGGCGGCTTTGGAATAGGCCTCCGCCGCCTCGGCGAAGCGGCCCGCGTCGAAATAGGCGAAGCCGAGCCGCTGCCACCCGGCCGAACTGCGCGGATTCGCCTTCGCATCCGCTTCGAGCGCTGCCAGCGGATCGTTCGCCCCCTGTGCGGCGGGTTCGCTTGCATCGGGATCGTAAACCAGCCGCCAGCCGATCGTGCCGACCGCCAGCACCACCGCCGCGATCGCCACCCATGCACCCTTGCCCGCCGGTCTATTCACTGCCGTGCCCCTCTTCTGGCGAGATGAAGTAGCAGGGCTCACATCCGTGGCAAACCGCTGGATATCTGCGGCTGCCGGATTAATATGCCGCTAACCTGAGGGGGTGGGCGTGGCCGGTTCGGACGGCGCAGTTGTCGATGTCGCGATCGTGGGGTCCGGTCCCGCCGGGCTGAGCGCAGCCGCGCATGCAGCGGCCAGGGGCATGAGCCACGTGCTGCTGGAGAAGACCGACCACCTCTCGGACACGATCTACAAATATCAGAAGGGCAAGCATGTGATGGCCACCCCGGCCCATCTCGTGCTTCGTTCGGACCTCGATTTCGACGCCGGCAAGCGCGAGGCGATCCTGGAAACCTGGAACCGCCAGATCGCCGAAGGCAAGATCAGCGTCCTGTTGAACGCTGAGGTTACCGCCATCGACGGGGTGGCGGGCGATTTCACCGTCACGATCAAGGACGGCCAGCCGGTGCGGGCGAAGGCGGTGGTGCTGGCGATCGGCACGCAGGGCAATCCCAACCTCCTGCGCCTTCCAGGAGCGGACCTGCCGCACGTCCAGTATCAGCTCGACGATCCCACCGAGTATGTCGACGAGCATATCGTCGTCATCGGATCGGGCGACGCGGGGATCGAAAACGCGCTCGGCCTTGCCGCCGATGCGGCGCAGGGCAACGTTGTAACGCTGCTCAACCGCGGGACGGATTTCGCGCGCGCCAAGGCGGCCAACGTGAAGCTGCTGATGGAGGCCGAGAGCGAAGGCCGGCTGTTCATCCGCCGCGAGACATCCCCGGCGGAAGTACGCCCCGGCGAGATCGTGCTCGATACCCGTGACGGGCAGGAAACGATCCGTTGCGACCGGATCATCGCCCGGACAGGATCGAAGCCGCCGCGCGGATTCATCGAGAGTTGCGGAGTGAACTTCAGCGGGCCCGACCAGGGCGCGTTCCCCAGCCTGTCGCAGACTTTCGAATCGACCAAGCCGGGCCTTTACGTGATCGGCGCGCTCGCCGGTTACCCGCTGATCAAGCACTGCATGAACCAGGGCTACGACGTGATCGAGTTCCTGTCCGGGAACACCGATCTCAAGCCGGCCGACGAGCCCATTCTCGAGGAGAAGTTTGCCGACCTGCCCGGCAGGCGCTCGGTCGACGAATGGCTGCAATTGTTCGGCCGTAACGTCATCATCCTGCAGGAGCTGTCGGTGCTCCAGCTTCGCGAGCTGATGCTGGAAAGCGAAGCGCGCTACTTCAAGGCTGGCGAGGTGATCTTCACCCGCAACGACCCCGGTTCCTCGATGTTCGCGATTGCGCAGGGTTCGGTCGCGGTCGAGGTTGATCCGAACGACCCATCGATAACGGTGCCGATCGGCGAGGGCTCGATCTTCGGCGAGGTCGGCCTCATTTCCGGGCGCCGGCGCGGCGCCACCATCCGTGCGGCTGAGCCGACGATCGCTCTCGAATTCTCGCGCAACGCGGCGCTCAAGTTGCTCGCCACCACCCCAAGCGCTGCGCGCGCGGTCAACCGCATCTCGATAGAGCGCCAGCTGCTCCAGATGTTCGGATCGGGGCTGACCTCCGAAGACCTTGCACAGATCACCGAGGTGGCGGTCGTGGAGGACAAGCGGGCGGGCGAAGTGGTCGTGCAGGAAGGCGCTGACGACAAGGACGTGTTCCTCATCCGCCGCGGATCGATGGTGGTGGAAAAGGACATCGGCGGGCACCCGGTGTTCCTCTCCTACCTGCCGGCGGGTTCGTATTTCGGCGAGATGGCGGTGATCGACGGCTCGAGTCGGACCGCGACGGTGAAGGCGGCCATCAAGAGCCAGGTCGTCCGCTTCCCGGGCGAAGCGTTCATGGCGCTGCTCGATCGCAAGCCTGCGCTGCGCGAGAAGGCGCTGGCCGACATGGCAAACCGGCGCGAGGTCAATGCTTTCGTCGAAAGCCGCAAGGACAGCTTCGGCGACGCGGCGGACTATTACTCGCAGACCGCGCAGTTCCTGGTCGATAACGGCATCGGCGAAGCGACCGACGTGCTGCTGATCGACGAGACGCTCTGCATCGGCTGCGACAATTGCGAAAAAGCCTGCGCCGACAGCCACGACGGCCTCAGCCGGCTCGACCGCGAGGCGGGGCGTACGTACGCCCACCTGCACGTGCCCACTTCCTGCCGGCACTGCGAGCACCCGCACTGCATGGCCGACTGCCCGCCCAACGCGATCAAGCGCGGGACCGACGGAGAGGTCTTCATCGACGAGACCTGCATCGGTTGCGGCAATTGCCAGCGCAATTGCCCATATGGCGTGATCCGGATGGATGCGAAGCCGCCGAAGAAGCCGGGGCTGCTCTCATGGATGTTCCTCGGCCTCGGACCAGGCCCCGGTGAGGCGAGCTATTCCTGGCGCAAGAAGAAAGCGGAGAGCCAGGGCAAGGAAGTGCCCAAGGTCGCCATCAAATGCGACATGTGCTCGGGAATAGAAGGCGGCCCGGCCTGCGTGCGGGCCTGCCCGACCGGCGCGGCGATCCGCGTCGGACCCGAGAAGTTCCTCGCCGTGTCGCAACTGGACCGCGCCGGCTGATGGCAACGCTGGCGCCTGAAAAAGCGGGGCGGCCCACCGACCACGAAAGCTTTCTCGTCCACAAGCGTTTTCGCTGGCTGTGGATCGCGCTGCTCCTGTCGATCGCGGCGGCGGTCGGCTACGCTTATGCCGACGTAAAGCCGCGGCCCAACGGTGGATCGTGGTACGGCTACACTCTCGGCACGATCGGCGTGCTGCTCATTCTGTGGCTGTCGCTGCTGGGTGTGCGCAAACGGGCGATGACCGAAGGGCGCTGGTCGCTCAAGGCGTGGACCTCGGCCCACGTCTATCTCGGACTGTCGCTGATCGTCATCGCGACGCTGCACACGGGCTTCCAGCTCGGCTGGAACGTCCACACGCTGGCCTATGCGCTGATGATGCTGGTCATCACGTCGGGCATCTACGGCATCACCGTCTACGCCCGGCTTCCGGAGAAGCTCAGCAACAACCGCGGGGAGATGTCGAAGCGCCAGATGGTCGAGAGCCTGGCGGCCATCGACCGCCAGCTCGACGCCGCTGCACAGCCGCTCGCGCGCGGGGCATCGGACCTCGTCATCGCCGCGCTGGAGCAGGACGCATTTCGCGCCGGAGTGTTCGCGCGCCTCGCCAACAGCTATCCCGGCTGCCGGACCCGGCGGGCACTCAGGGCCTTCGCGCACGAGGGCAACCAAGACGCGGCAGAGGAGCGAGTGGTCGGCCTGCTCGAGCGGCGCGCCGCCCAGCTGGCCCAGATCCGGCGTCAGATGCAGCTGCGCGCGCAGCTCGATATCTGGCTTTACCTGCACATCCCGGCGACCGTGGCCTTGCTCGGGGCGCTGACCGCGCACGTCGTCAGCGTGTTTTTCTACTGGTAGCGCCGGACTTGGGCTTCCGCATCCGCCAGATCGACACCACCGCGACGGGGCGGGAGATCGTGCGCGAAAGGCGGGTCGAGGGCGATACGCTTACCATAGGCCGGTCGGCCGAGAACGACATCGCCATCCCCGATCTTGCGGTGGAGCAACATCACGTCAGGGTCGCGGCGGGAGAGGGCGACAGGTGGACGTTCGAGGCAGCCGGCACGCTCGGCTTCACGCTCGACGGTCGCACACGCGAGTCGGAGACGGTCGAGGATGGCGGGGCCGAGCTGGTGCTCGGCGCCTATCGGCTCGACTTCGCAGCGGGAGCGGATGGCGAGGTCGACGTCACCGTCCGCAAGCGGGAGGAGCGAGAGGGGGGGCGGAGCGAGGGTGTCCACGGCTTCACGCTTGCCAGTGTGTTGCCGGGCAAGCGACCGGTGGCGTGGGTCTTGCTGGCGGCCATCTTCCTCGCCTTCCTGGCCATCCCGATCTGGTCGTTCACGCATCGCGAGCGGGTAAAGCCCGATCCCGACAAGCCGGGCCAGGTTATCATGGACGCGAGCTGGACGAGCGGCGCTCTGAGCACCGCGCACCACAAGATGGAGAACAACTGCGAGGCCTGCCACGTCGATGCGTTCGTGGCGGTGCGCGACGAGACTTGCCTCACCTGTCATGAGGCTATCGGCGATCACGCTGCCCGACCCCGGCTCACTCTCGCGCGCGGTCCGATGTCGTGGGGCGACCGGATCCAGCGCGACGTGGCCGACGTGTTCCACAAGCCGGGCGCCGGAGCATGCACCGATTGTCACACCGAGCACGAGGGCGAGGGGCGGATGAAGCCGCCGGCCCAGAAGTTCTGCGCCGACTGTCATGGCTCGATGGACAAGCGCCTTGAGGATACGAAGCTGGCCAACGCATCGGATTTCGGGACCGAGCACCCTGGCTTCCAGGCGGCAGTGCTTACCGCTCCGGGCCAAACCGAGCCGCGACGCCTTCCGCTCGCCGCGCATCCAAAGACCTTCAACGGGATCAAATTTCCCCACGCGCTCCACCTGCGACCTGGCGGTGGACCGGCGCAGATGGCGATGCGCCTGGGCAAGGGGGCGGGTTACGGCGCGCGGCTCGAGTGCGCGTCCTGTCATAAGCCGAGCAGGGACGGGGTGCGTTTCCAGCCGGTGAAGATGGAATCGAGCTGCGGATCGTGTCACAGCCTCGTCTACGACCGGTCGGGCGGCAACTTCCGCACCCTGCCGCACGGCAACGTAGGCAAGATGCGCGCCGCGCTCGCGAGTGCCGACCGGGCACCGCGCCGCCCGATCGCCAGCGGACGACGCCGGCCCGGGGAATACGCGCCAGGGGGCATCTACTATGGCAACTTCGCTCCGCCGCAGCGCGCGTCTGTTCCCCTGGCTTCGCGGATGTTGTCGATCGGCGGGGTATGCAGCGAATGCCACTATCCGGGCGGCAAGGACGGCGTCCTACCTGTTATCCAGCCGGCGCGCTACATGGCTCATGGCTGGTTCGACCACGCGGACCACAAGAAGGAGAAGTGCGCGACCTGCCACGCCGCGACACAGTCGAACTCCGCTTCCGACTTGCTGCTGCCAGACATCAAGACGTGCCGCACCTGCCATCTCGGCGAGGACG